>CBFGQM010000110.1:0-14197 GCA_965650905.1 uncultured Streptomyces sp.
GTCGGCTCGCTGTCGCCCTGGCTGTCGCCGCACCGCCAGTACGCCCTGCTCGCCGTACTGCCGCTCGCCGCGGCCCTGATGCTCGCGGCGCTCCCGGAACCGCGAGCGGACGAGACCGCGGGCAGGGCTGCCGAGGCGGAAGCCGCTGCCGAGCGCGAACCTGACGGGTCCGAGTCCGCCGGGTCCGCCGCCGGGTCCGAGTCCGCCCCCAGCGAGCCCGGTACGGTCGAGCCGGGTCGCATCGTGCCCGGCCGCGCCGATTCCGCCCGTGCCCGGCCCGGCCACACCCAGCCGGTCCACGCCCAGCCCGCCCGTACCGGACTCGGTCGCGCCGAGCCCGGCGCAGCGGAGCACCGCACGGCCGAGCCCGCGCCGGGCCCCCTGCGTGCCCTCTACGCCTTCGAGTTCGCATTCGTCTTCTCGACCGTCATCTCCTTCCCGTACCTGATCTCACTCGTCGAGAAGCGCATACCGGGCGCCTCGCCGGTTCTGTCCGGACTGCTCTTCGCCCTGCCGCACCTGTGCTACCTGGTCGGTGCGATGGCCGTGCACGCCGCCTTCCGGGACCGCCCGAGGTCCGGCATCGCGCTCGGCTTCGGCGGTATCGCGCTCGGCCTGGCCGGGCACACCCTCGCTGGTTCCCCCGCCGGGTTCGTCGCCGTACGGCTGCTGCTCGGCGCGGGCCTCACTCTCGGCCTGGTCTGTCTGTCCGTGCTCGCCGCCGACTGCGCCAAGGGGCGCGCCCCCGGCGGGATGTTCGGCTCGCTGGAGTTCGCCTCCAAGGCCGGCGCGGTCGCCGCCGGCCTGGCCGCCGCGGCCGGCAACAGCTGGTTCGGACCGACGGCGCCCCTGCTCATCGGCACCGCCGTCGCCGTGATTACGGTGCCGGCCACCGTTCTTCCCACGCTGATCCACCGTTACCCCCACCTTCGTTGGAGCCGTTGATGTCACTGCCCACCGGCAGCGTTTCCCTCCGTTGCGCCGCGCCGACCGGGCTGCCCACAGCCGACGAGGCCGTGGCGTACACCCTCCTCAACTGCCTGTTGCGCGAGCTGTCCGGCCCCGAGCACCAGACGGCCGTCGCCGACGGCCACCTGCTGCTGCGACTGCCGCGGCGCGGCGTGCTGTTGCGGGTCGCGCTGCGCCGCACGTCCCTGTTCGGCGCGCACCGCTTCACCGGCCCCGTGCACGCCGAGCAGCGAAACGGCGGCTGGGCCGAGGTCGACTGGCGCGGACTGGCCGCATACGCGCACGCCGAACTGTCCCTGCGTACGGGCGTGAGCAACGACGAGTTCCTGGAACAGATCACCTCCAGCCATCAAGCCGTCTCCGCCGTCCTCGCCGCGCGAGCCCTGCCCCGTCCGGCCATCGGAGGCGGCGACCGGCTCGCCACCTACCTGGCGTCCGAGCAGTCTCTGCTCTTCGGACATCGCTTCCACCCCACACCCAAGGCCCGCACCGGGGACCCGGCGTCCTGGACGGCGTACGCGCCCGAGGCGCAGGCGGCCTTCCCGCTGCGCCTGCTGGCCGTACGCAGCCACCTGATCGCCGAGGAGAGCACGACCGCCGACGCGTCCGCGCCGCTGGACCGGCTGCACCCCGCCGTGCCCGACGGTTACCGGCTGCTGCCCGCACACCCCTGGCAGTACCAACTGCTGTGCCAGCACCCGGGGTTGCGG
Source organism: uncultured Streptomyces sp. (assembly GCA_965650905.1). Lineage (GTDB taxonomy): Bacteria > Actinomycetota > Actinomycetes > Streptomycetales > Streptomycetaceae > Streptomyces. The sequence goes on from CBFGQM010000110.1 coordinate 1,680, forward strand.
GCAGCCCTGGAGCGAGGCGACCTCCTCGACCTCGGCCTCGGCGAGCGGCCCTTCGCCGCCACCGCCTCCGTGCGGACCCTGTACGACGGCGATACGTTCCTGAAGTTCAGCCTGAACGTCAGGATCACCAACTGCCTGCGCAAGAACGCCAGTTACGAGCTGTCCGGCGCCGTCGCGCTGACCCGCCTCCTGGAACCTGTGCTGGCCGACCTGGAGACCCGTTTCCCCGGCAGCGCCGTGCTCCGGGAACCCGCCTACCGCAGCCTCGCCCTGCCCGGCCCCGACGGGCGCCCGGACCTGGCCCTTCTCGAAGGCTTCGGCGTGATCGTCCGCGAAGGGCTGCCCCAGCGGCTGATGCCCGGCACCACCCCGCTGCTCGCCGCCGCGATCGCCGACGAATACCCGACAGGGCCCGCCCATATCTCCCGCCTCCTTAACGGCGCGGGACCCCGGGCCGCCCTGGCCTGGTGGAGCGCCTACCTCGATCTGCTGCTCCCACCGGTTCTGGCGGCCTACTTCGACCACGGCCTGGTCCTCGAACCGCATCTGCAGAACGTCCTCGTCTGCGTCGACGGCGACGGCATGCCCGCCCAGGTCCTCTTCCGCGACCTGGAGGGCACCAAGCTCCTCCCGGACCACCACGCCGACACCCTGGCCGCCCTGCCGCCCGAGGTCGCGACCCCGATGACGTACGACGCGCAGCGGGGCTGGGACCGGGTCGTCTACTGCCTGCTGGTCAACCACGTCGCCGAGCTGCTCGCCGTCCTCGCCGACCTCCACCCGGAGATCGAGGCCGACCTGTGGGCCCGGGTCCGCGCCACCATCCAGGACTACGCCGACGCGCACGGCCGCCCGCCGAGGCTCAGCGCGCTGCTTGCCGGCGTACCGCTGCCCGCCAAGGCCAACCTGCTCACCCGCTGGGAGCGCAAGGCGGACCGCGACGCGGGCTATGTCCGCCTCGCCTCCCCGTTCCCGCTCGCCGAGCACGTGCCGGCCGGCGACTCCCACACCGACGACGTCTGGGGCACGGCCCGATGACCGCCCCCGCCGCCCCGACCGCCGTGGTGCGCGACCGCGCCCTCACGCTCGCCTCCGCGGAGCTGCCCGCCTACCTGTACGACCTGTCGGCGCTGCGCGACCACGCGGCGCATGTCCGCGCGGCGCTGCCCGAGCGCGTCGAGCTGTACTACGCCGCCAAGGCCAATCCCGAGCCGGAGATCCTGGCCGCGCTCGGCGCGTACGTGGACGGCTACGAGGTCTCCTCCGGAGGCGAACTCAGCCACGTCCGCAAGGCCGCTCCCGGCCGCCCCCTGGCCTTCGGCGGCCCGGGCAAGACGCCGGCCGAGATCACGGCGGCCCTGGAACAGGGCGTGGAACGCTTCCACCTGGAGAGCGCGTACGAACTCCACATGCTGGCCTCCCTCGCCGAACGCGTCGCCCCGGGAACCCGGATCCCGGTCCTCCTCCGCTTCAACCTCCCCCTGTCCGACGGCTCCCTGGAGGACAGCTCCCTCACGATGGGCGGCCGCCCGACCCCGTTCGGCCTCGACCCCGCCCGGGCCGACGAGGCCGTACGCCTTCTGACCGACGGCACCTACCCGCACCTGGAGCTGCGCGGCATCCACGCCCACCTCGCCAGCGGACTGGACGCCCCCCAACTCCTCGACGCCGCCGAGTCGATCGTGGCCTGGTCCCTGGCGCTCGCCCAACACCACGGCATCCGTCTCGCCGAGGTCAACGTCGGCGGCGGTATGGCCGTCGACTACGCCGACCCGGACGCCCGCTTCGACTGGGCGGCGTACGGCACGGGAATCGGCCGTCTCGCGGATGCCCACCCCGAACTGGTCCTGCGCATCGAGCCCGGTCGTGCGCTGACCGCGTACTGCGGCTGGTACGCCACCGAGGTGCTGGACGTGAAGCTCAGCCACGGAGAGGAGTTCGCCGTCGTCCGCGGCGGCACCCACCATCTGCGCACCCCGGCGACCAAGGGCCACGACCAGCCCTGCACGGTCCTGCCGGTGACCAAGCCCTGGCCGCACCCCTGGCCGCGCCCTGTGACGCGGGGAGACCGGGTCACCCTCACCGGCCAGCTGTGCACCCCCAAGGACATACTGGCCCGACACGTCCCCGCGCCGGGGCTCCGGGCCGGCGACCGGGTGGCGTTCTGCCTCGCGGGCGCCTATGCGTGGAACATCTCCCACCACGACTTCCTGATGCACCCACGGCCAAGCTTCCACTTCCTCGGCGGCGCATCCGACGCCGACGCGCGGGCCGACGCACACGCCGACGCCGAAGTCCCCGACACCGACGTCCCCGACACCGAACTGGAGTTGAGCTGACGTGCTGCGTCCCAACGCGGTCAAGCGGAAACTCGCCGCCGGCCAAGAGGTGCACGGGCTCTACTGCTCGGTTCCCGCCACCGCACTGGTCGAGATGACGGGCTGCGCCGGGTATGACTTCGTCATCCTCGACACCGAGCACACCCTCGTCGACCCGCAGCAGCTGGAGCACCTGATCCGCGCCGCCGAAACCACCGGCCTCACGCCGTTCGTGCGCGTACCCGAAGCCGACCCCGGCGCGGCGCTGCGCGCGCTGGACGCCGGGGCCATGGGCATCGTGGTGCCGCACGTGCGGACCCGAAGCGACGTCGACGCCGCTCTCGAAGCCGCCTACTACGCCCCCAAGGGCATGCGCTCCCTCAACGGCGGACGTGTCCCCGGCTTCGGGCTTCTCGACCCGGTGGAGTACATACGGCAGGCCAACGCCGAGGTCATGCTCATCCCACTGATCGAGGACGCCGAAGGCGTGGACGCCATCGACGAACTCCTGACCGGCGGAGGCGTCGACCTCGTCCTGCCCGGCCCCGGAGACCTGTCCCAGTCCTATGGCGTGCCCTGGCAACTACGTCACCCACTGGTGCTGGACGCCGTACACCGCCTTCACACCGCGTGCGCCGCACACGGCGTCCCGTTCTGCGCGATGGCCCGGAGCCCCGAACGGCGTGCCGAGTGGCGGGCCGAGGGCGTCACGGCGTTCGTACTCGGCGAGGCGAGCGACCTCGCGGCGACGGCCCTGCGCAGCCACCTGCCGGACTCGGGGACCAAGGGACGTGGTACGGCTTGAACGGGAGGACCCGAGTCCGCTACGACTTGCGGCCCACTCCGCCGTAGGCGTCGACCGTCAAGACCTCGGACTCCGGACGCCACTCGGTGACCTGGACGACCCCGGGCTCGGTCGGCTCCAGCCCGTCGAAGAAGCCGGCGACCTCCTCCACACTGCGCGGGTAGTACGGAACGGCCCCGCTCTCGTTGTACGCCGCCGACGCGGCCATCATGGCCTCGCTGGTGGCGCTGCCGTCGCTGATCACCAGGTAACTGCCGGACGGCAGACCGGCCATCAGGCGCGAGACCAGATCCCGGGCCTGGTGGTAATCGGCCACGTGACCAAGGGTGTTGAGGATCATCAGGGCGACGGGCTGTGAGAAGTCCAGCGTGCTCGCCGCCGCCTTGAGGATCTCCTCGGGCTCGTGGAAGTCGGCGTCGATGTACGCCGTCACGCCCTCGGGCGTGCTGGTGAGCAGGGCGCGGGCGTGGGCGAGCACCATCGGGTCGTTGTCGACGTAGACGATCCGCGCGTCCGGCGCCACGCGCTGGGCCACCTCGTGGGTGTTGTCGGCGGTCGGCAGGCCCGTGCCGATGTCGAGGAACTGCCGGATACCCTGCTCGCCGGCCAGGTGGCGGACGACGCGGCCGAGGAACAGGCGGCTCGTGCGCGCCACGTCGACGAGGCCGGGGAAGATCTCCTTGATCTGGTCCCCGATCTCGCGGTCCACCTCGTAGTTGTCCTTGCCGCCCACGAAGTAGTTCCAGAAACGCGCGGAATGCGGCTTGCTCGTGTCGATCCGGGCACGTATGTCGGCAGCCGCGGCGAGCTGGGGGTCTTGGTCTGACACGAGAGTGCCTCCTGCGCGTGGATGTTCGGTAACCGGGCACCAACCTAGTCGAACAACCGAGCTCCTCGCACAGGTTGTGCGGATGTGAACTCCCCTGCGGAACAGGGGATTTGGCCATCGCCGACGCGCTGGAGGCCGGGTGGATCGCCGATGCCTGCACGCCCTCCCCGCGCGAGCACCGCACGGTGATCGAGGAGGTACGCGGCGCGTGACGGCACAGCCGTGACGGCCACAGGGCCGCCGCCGTACGAGACGGCGGCGGCCCTGAGCTGAGAGCGTCCGGGTCAGTGGTCGATGTCAGCGGTGGACATCAGCGGTCAGTCATCGAGGTCAGCGGTCGAGGTCGCGGTAGAGCGCGGGGCGTTCGGCGAGTTGGACCGTGATCCGGCCACCCTCGGCCTGGGCGCGCACGCCCGCCTCGCAGACCGCGGCGGCGGCATAGCCGTCCCAGGAGCTGGCGCCGATGACCTCGCCGCGCCGGGAGGCGTCCACCCACGCCTGCACCTCACGGTCGTACGCGTCCTCGAAACGCGCCAGGTAGTCCTGGGCGATGGTGCCACCCCAGCGGCCTGCCATGTTGGTGACCAGGGAGTACGCGTCGCCGACCCGGGCGGTGCCGCGCTCGCAGACCACCTCGGCCTGCACCTGGTAGCCGAAGCCGCAGTTCCCGATGATCTCGGTGTCCACGATGACGCCGCCCTCGGTCTCGAAGAGCACGAGCTGCGGGTCGTCCAGGCCGGTGGGCGCGGCGCTGGTCGGGGCGGCCCGCAGTACGGTGACGGCCGTGATCTCCTGGCCGAGCAGCCAGCGGGTCACGTCCATCTCGTGGACCACCGAGTCGTTGATGAGCATCTCGTTGGTGAACCCGGCCGGAGTCGCCGCGTTCCGGTGCCGGTTGTGCAGCATCAGCGGTCGGCCCAACTGCCCGGTGCCGAGGAGCGTCTTGAGCTTCACGTACTCGGCGTCGTACCGGCGCATGAAGCCCACCTGTACCCGGCGGTGGCCGAGCTTCTGCTCGGCCTCCAGGACGCGCAGCGCGGAGGCGGAGTCCGGGGTGAGCGGCTTCTCGCACAGGACGGGCAGGTCGTGCTCGAAGGCCGCAAGCAGCGCCGCCTCATGGGCGGGGCCGGGGGAGGCGATCAGCACGGCGTCCACGTCTTGTGCCGCCATGGCAGCAGCGGGGTCGGTGAACGCGGTGCAGCCGTCGATGCCGACGGCGAGACGCGTGGCCCGTTCGGCGTCGAGATCCACCACCGCGGCCACCCGGGCCCCGCTGGTCACCTCGTTGATACGGCGCACATGGTCGGCTCCCATCTTGCCGGTCCCGACGACGGCCACCCCGAGGGTTCGGCGCTGGGTCATGGGCTGGTTCCCTTCTCAGGTCTTGCAGGTGCGGAGGAACTCATGGGGACGTCCCGTCGGAAGCCACGACGGGTGCCTGGAGGTCCTTTTCCTCGGGGAGCTCCTCCACGTCCACGCCCCGGACCTGTGCCAACTCGTGCTTGAGTGTGGCCAGTTCGGCACCGCCCGCCATGTGGTTGGTGAGCTCTTCCAGGCCGACCTCGCTGCGGGCGGCGCTGAGCTCCATGGTGCCGAGCCGCAGCACGCTGAAGTGGTCGCCGACCATGTAGGCGTGGTGCGGGTTGTGGGTGATGAAGATAACGCCGAGGCCGCGGTCGCGAGCGGCGGCGATGTACTTCAGCACGACGCCGGACTGCTTGACGCCGAGTGCGGCGGTGGGCTCGTCCAGGATCAGCACCCGGGCGCCGAAGTAGACGGCGCGGGCGATGGCCACGGACTGGCGCTGGCCGCCGGAGAGCGTGCCGATGGGCTGGTCGAGGTCGTCGAGGACGATGCCCATGTTGCGCAGTTCGTCGTCCGCGGTCCTCTTCATGCGGTCGATGTCGAGGCGGCGGATCGGCCGGCGTCCCCTGGTCATCTCGGAGCCGAGGAAGAAGTTCCGCCACACCGGCATCAGGGGCACGGTGGCCAGGTCCTGGTAGACGGTGGCGATACCGCGGTCCAGGGCCTCGCGCGGGCTGGTGAAGCGCACCGGTCCACCGTCGACGAGGAACTGGCCCTCGGTGTGCTGGTGCAGGCCGGAGATGATTTTGATCAGAGTGGACTTGCCGGCGCCGTTGTCGCCCAGCACACAGGTCACCCGGCCCGGACGGACGGCCAGGTCGACGCCGTGCAGGGCACGGATGTTGCCGTACGATTTGCCGGCGCCGCGCAGTTCGACGATGGGCTTGCCGTCCTGGGGGGCGGCGTCTTCGACGGGGGCCCCGTTGGGCGTGGATCCGTTGGTTGTCATGGGATCAGATCACCTCCGGGTCGCCGCGCGGCGGACCCACAGATTGACGAGGGTGGCGCCGAGCAGCATCACGCCGAGGAACGCCATGAACCAGTCGGGGTTCCAGCCGGCGTAGACGATGCCCTGGTTCACCATGCCGAACATGAAGGCGCCGAAGACGGGGCCGATCGCGGAGCCGTAGCCCCCGGTCAGCAGACAGCCGCCGATCACCGCCGCGGCGATGTAGATGAGCTCCTGTCCGACGCCCTCGCCGGACTGCACGGTGTTGAAGGCGAACAGCTGGTGCATGCCGACGAACCAGGCGCCGAAGCCCACGGCCATGAACAGTGTGATCTTGGTGAAGGCCACCGGCACGCCGACCGCGCGGGCGCTGGCCTTGTTGCCGCCCACCGCGAAGACCCAGTTGCCGTACTTGGTGCGCAGCAGCACCCACGTGGCCAGCGCCGCGAAGGCCAGCCACCACAGGATGGTGGCCTTCACCTGGACGCCGCCGACGGTGAAGGACGAGGAGAAGACCGCCTTCGCCTGGTCGAAGCCGTCCATGTCGCTGATGTCGTCGGTCGCGACGTTGCCGGTGACCAGCTTGGTGATCGCGAGGTTGCAGCCCTGCACCATCAGGAACGTGCCGAGGGTGACCAGGAAGCTGGGCAGTCCCGTGCGCATGATCATCCAGCCGTTGAACGCGCCGATCGCGAGCGACACCACGAGCGCGGCGATCACGCCCACCCAGACGTTCATGGTCAGCTGGTAGCTGACCATACTCGCGGTCAGCGCCGAGGTGAGCACGGCGACGCCGGACGAGAGGTCGAACTCGCCGCCGATCATCAGCAGGGCCACGGGCAGGGCCATGATGCCGATGGTCGACGACTGGTAGAGGATCGTGGCCATGGCGTCGGCCTGGCGCAAGGGCGGCGCCATGACGAAGAAGAAGACGAACACCGCGGCGGCACCGATGAAGACGCCGACCTCGGGCCGGGCGAGCAGCCTGAGCCACAGGGGGTGCTTCGCGGTCCGGCCGTCCCTCTGCTGGGCGCCGGGCGCCGGTGGTGAGGTCCCCCCCGGCGCCGGCTGCTGGGTCAAATGATAACCGGGTCCCCATCGCGGCGAACACGGCGCTCGTGTCGGCGCTGAAGCTCGACGTCTCGACGCTGAACTCGGCGATCGTGTCGACGTTGCTCTTGTCGACGAACGCCGGTCCGGTCAGGACCGGTTCCTCACCGCCGCCGCTGTAGTTGCCGTTGGTCTTGTAGAGCCACAGCGAGTCGATCGAGAGGTAGCCCTGCAGGTAGGGCTGCTGGTCGACGGCGAACTCGATGTCCCCCTTCTCGATCGCGCTGGTCAGGTCCTTGTTGAGGTCGAAGGTGGCGACCCTGGCCTTGCTGCCCGCGTCGGCGACGGACTGCACCGCGGTCAGCGCGTACGGAGCGCCGAGCGTGACCACCTCGTCGATGGAGCTGTCCTGCTTGAGCTTGGCGGTGATGGTCGACTTCACCGACGGCATGTCGGTGCCCTTGACGTAAAGGTTCTCCGTCTTGCCCTCGAAGGTCCTCTTCACACCCGCGCACCGCGCCTCAAGCCCGACGTGGCCCTGTTCCTGGACCACGCAGACGGCGTGCTTCGCCCCGGTCTCGTTGAGCCTCTTGCCGAGGGCCTGACCCGCCACGCCCTCGTCCTGGCCGAAGTACCCCAGCAGACCCATGCTCTTCCAGTTGTTCACACCGGAGTTGAGGCCGACCACGGGTATGCCGGCCTTCTCGGCCTTCGCCACCACGTCCTTCATGGCGTCCGGCTTGGCCAGCGTGACCGCGATGCCGTCGACCTTCTGGTCGATCGCGTTCTGGACGAGGGTGGCCTGGTCGGCCGCGTTGGGGTTGCTGGTGTAGATCAGCTTGACGTTGTCCTTGGCGGCGGCCGCCTCGGCGCCCTTGCGGACGATGTCCCAGAATGTGTCGCCGCGGGCTTGGTGGGTGACCAACGCGAGGGTGATGCGGGGCGTGTTGGCCTTGCCCGCGGCAGCGCTCCCGCCGCCCTCCTCGGACTCCTTGCCGCCGGAGCCGCTGGAGCAGCCGGTGACGATCAACGCCGTCGCGGCGGCAGCGGCCACCAGGACGGGAAATCTGAGGGAGCGGGGGCGAGACATACGATCCATCTTTCCGGCACCTCACTGTGCTGCAGGGGAAAGGGAACGGGGACACGGGCAGGCGTGGGCCCGGACCCTGGGGGCGGCCCGGCGCGGACACGTCGGGCCATGTGCCATTCAACTCGGTTGTGTTGTTGGCACGGGATGAAAGTACCTGACGGCCTCTTCTGTCAATACTTTGTCTAGACATCATTCCACAGTGACCGTTCGAATGTGCGAATGTAAGTACAAAGTATTGACAGGGCTCCCTGGTGAGACTTACACCTGAAGACATACCGGTCCCCGGCAGCCCGCATCCCACGGCTGTCCGCATCACAGCACGAGGAGCGAGGCGCATGACCGAGTCCTTCGACCTGATCACTATGGGCCGCATCGGCGTCGACCTTTACCCCCTGCAGACCGGTGTGCCCCTCACCCGCGTCGAAACCTTCGGGAAGTTCCTCGGCGGGTCGGCGGCGAACGTCGCCGTGGCCGCCGCGCGTCTGGGCCGCTCCACCGCGGTCGTCACCCGCACCGGAAACGACCCGTTCGGCGCGTATCTGCACACGGCACTGGGGGAGTTCGGGGTCGACGACCGCTGGGTCAGCCCGGTCGACGCCCACCCGACCCCCGTCACCTTCTGCGAGATCTTCCCGCCGGACGACTTTCCGCTGTACTTCTACCGGCAGCCCAAGGCGCCCGACCTGGAGATACGCACCGAGGAGCTCGACTTCTCCGCCATCCGGGCCGCCCGCATCTTCTGGATCACCGGGACCGGACTGAGCGAGGAACCCAGCCGCTCGGCCACCCTCGCCGCCCTCAAGGCACGCGACAAGTCGGGCATCACCGTCTTTGACCTCGACTGGCGCCCCATGTTCTGGAAGGACCCGGCCCAGGCTCGCCCGTACTACACCGAAGCCCTGCGCCACGCCACGGTCGCCGTCGGCAACCTCGACGAGTGCGAGGTCGCCACCGGCGTGCGCGAACCGCACGCCTGCGCCCAGGCGCTGCTCGACGCGGGCGTGCAACTCGCCGTGGTCAAGCAGGGCCCCAAGGGCGTCCTCGCCGTCCACCGCGACGGCACCACCGCCGAGGTCCCGCCGGTGCCCGTGGAGGTGGTCAACGGCCTCGGCGCGGGCGACGCCTTCGGCGGTTCGCTCTGCCACGGGCTGCTCGCCGGCTGGGAGCTGCACAAGACCATGCGGTACGCCAACGCGGCCGGAGCCATCGTCGCCTCCCGCCTCGCCTGCTCCTCCGCGATGCCGACCGCGACCGAGGTCGAGGATCTCGTCGCCTCCCGAGGCTGACCCCGACGACGCTTGAACGGAGCCGTCCCTTGAGCATCACCATCCCGGACCTCGTCACGGTGCGCGCCCGGCACCCGGAGGTCATCGCAGAAGCGGCCGCCCGCCGCAGTCGCCGCCCGCTCGTCGGTGACAGCGGCCGCCTCATGATCGTGGCCGCCGACCATCCGGCACGCGGCGCCCTCGGCGTCGGCGACCGCCGTCTGGCCATGGCCAACCGGGCCGAACTGCTGGAGCGGCTCTGCATCGCGCTGTCCCGGCCCGGCGTGGACGGGGTGCTCGCCACCGCCGACATCCTGGAGGACCTGCTCCTCCTCGGTGCCCTGGAGGACAAGGTGGTCATGGGCTCGATGAACCGCGGGGGCCTGGCCGGCGCCGCCTTCGAGATGGACGACCGCTTCACCGGACACCGCGCCGAGGACATCGCCCGGCTGAACTTCGACGCTGGCAAACTCCTGCTGCGCATCGACTACGACGACCCCGGCTCGCTGGCGACCCTGGAGTCCACCGCCCGGGCCATCGACGCCATGGCCGAGCGCCGACTCCCGGTGTTCGTCGAGCCGTTCATCTCCCGACGCGTCGAGGGGACGGTGCGCAACGACCTGTCCGCCGAGGCCGTAACCCGCTCCATGGCCATCACCTCCGGCCTGGGCGGCACCTCCGCCTACACCTGGCTGAAGCTGCCCGTCACCCGCGACCCGGACGACATGGCCGCCGCCATGGAGACCTCCACCCTGCCCGTCGTACTGCTGGGCGGAGAGGTCGGCAAGGACCAGGAGGGCGCGTTCGAGAGGTGGCGCAAGGCGCTGCGGCTGCCCACCGTGCAGGGTCTGGTCGTAGGCCGCTCCCTGCTCTACCCCGCCGAAGGCAGCGTCGAGACCGCCGTGGACACGGCCGTGGGCATGCTGTGATCCGGGCCGGGAGGAACCGCACCATGACCGGACCGGGAGGGGCCAAGCCGTGACCACCACACACCACCTGCCCTCGGGCAGGGCCGCCAGCGACCAGTACGCCGTCGACATCACCCCCGAGAAAGCCGGCTGGGGCTACTCAAGCCTGCGGGTGCTCGAGCTGCGGCCAGGCGACTCACATCTGTTCACGGCCGGGGACAGCGAGTGGATCGTGCTGTCGCTCAGCGGTGGCTGCGCCATCACCGTCACCGACGACTCCAGCCGTGAAGCGTTCGAACTGCACGGCCGCGACAGCGTGTTCAGCGGCGTCAGCGACTTCGTGTACGTGCCGCGCGACGCCACCGCGACCCTCACCTCGGACACGGGCGGGCGCTTCGCCCTCACCGGCGCCCGCTGCGAGCGACGGCTGCCGCCCCGCTACGGGCCCGCCTCGTCCGTCCCCGTCGAACTGCGCGGCACCGGCAACTGCTCGCGCAAGGTCCACAACTTCGGCGCCGCAGGGGTCTTCGACTGCGACAAGCTCATCGCCGTCGAAGTGATCACCCCCGGTGGCAACTGGTCCTCGTACCCGCCGCACAAGCACGACGAGAACCGCCCCGGGGAGGAGACTCAGCTGGAGGAGATCTACTACTTCGAGTTCGCGGGCCACGAGGGCACACCGGGCCTCGGCTACCAGCGCGTCTCACCGTCCGGCAACGGCCTGGGCACGGACGTACTGGCGGAGGTACGCGACGGCGACGCCGTACTGATCCCGGACGGCTGGCACGGTCCCTCCATGGCGGTGCCCGGCCACGACATGTACTACCTCAACGTCATGGCCGGCCCCGGCGCCGAACGCGCCTGGCTCATCTGTGACCACCCCGACCACGCCTGGATCCGCGACACCTGGCCAAGCCGGCCCGTCGACCCCAGACTCACCCGATCCCACGCCCCGCAGTGAGGAACCCAATGTTGAGCCGCTCCACCCGTCGCTTGACCGTCGCCCAGGCACTCTTGCGCTTCCTCGCCGCACAGTACACCGAACGCGACGGCGCCCGGCACCGGCTGATCGCCGGCACCTGGGGGATCTTCGGCCATGGCAACGTCGCCGGGATCGGGCAGGCGCTGCTCGAGGCCGGCGAGCACACCATGCCCTTCCACCAGGGCCGCAACGAGCAGTCCATGGTGCACGCCGCGGTCGGCTACGCCCGCCACCTCAACCGGCTGTCCGCACAGGCCGTCACCACCTCCATCGGCCCCGGCGCCACCAACCTCGTCACCGGCGCCGCCCTCGCCACCGTCAACCGGCTCCCGGTCCTGCTGCTGCCCGGCGACTACTTCGCCACCCGCACCGCCGACCCGCTGCTCCAGCAGCTCGAACACCCCGTCTCCGCGGACGTGTCCGTCAACGACACGCTGCGCCCGGTCTCCCGCTACTTCGACCGGATCACCCGCCCCGAAGCCCTGATCCCCTCCGCCCTGGCCGCCATGCGCGTGCTCGCCGACCCCGTCGAGACCGGCGCCGTCACCCTCGCCCTGCCGCAGGACGTCCAGGCTGAGGCGTACGACTGGCCGGAGGAGTTCTTCGCCGACCGGATCTGGCAGGTGCGCCGCCCCGCGCCCGAACCGGCCGAACTCGCCGAGGCCGTCCACGCGATCCGGGCCGCCGAACGGCCGCTGATCGTCGCCGGCGGCGGCGTCCACCACAGCGAGGCCGAGGACGCGCTGAAGGCGCTGGTGGACGCCACCGGCATCCCCGTCGCGTCCACCCAGGCGGGCAAGGGCGCGCTACGCCACGACCACCCCGCAGACCTCGGCGGCATCGGCCACACCGGCACCGCGGTCTGCGACGACATCGCCCGCACCGCCGACCTGGTCATCGGCGTGGGCACCCGCTACACCGACTTCACCACCGCCTCCAGCACCCTCTTCGCCCACC
>CBFGQM010000111.1:0-14190 GCA_965650905.1 uncultured Streptomyces sp.
GCGGCCGCCGGCGGCCGGCAGGTCGCGGATGGCGGCGATGATGTTGATCCGGCTGCTGCGGATGCTGGTCAGGGCCCCGGTCACGAAGCCGAAGAGGACGTTCCAGCCGGTGATGGGGCCCGCGTCGCGTCCGATCGCCGCGGCCCACAGCCCGTAGACGATGCCGCCGATCACGGGTGCCGCGAGTTGCGTGGGGCTGCCGTGCGAGCGCGCGACGCGTGCTGCGGCCTGAGCCATGACAGCGCTCCTCTCTCTCGCCCCCGCCTTCCAGAGCACACCTGGGGGGCCCGGCGGGCAAGTCGGGGTGTGGCCCCGCGGCTCGTGGTGCGGCTCCGGGCGGCCCGTGTTTCGCTGGGTGGTAGGAAAGGCGGGGCGTACGAGGAGCGGCCCTGATGAAGCTCGTGCCGCCGGATCCGGGGCGGCTGCCGGACGAGGACCTCGACAGCAGGGTCGCCGCCCGGCAGAACCTCCTGCGTGTCCGCGGCCACAGCGTCTCCTGGCTTCCGCCGCTGATCCTGCTCCTCGGGATCGCGCTGATCGACCGGAACGCCTCCGGGCAGTTCCGGATCATCTCCTGGATCGTTCTGGTGCCGGGGATCGCGGCGGCGATCTGCGGAGTGAAGGTGACGGCCGCGTTCGCCGTCCTCGCCCTCGTCGCGTATGTCGAGGTGGATGCCTCGTGGCCGCACCAGGAACAGACAGGGCTGCCCGACTTCATCCTCATCACGGTGGGAGGAGCGCTGGCGACGCTGGCGTGCGCGGTACGGGTACGGGGCGAGCGGCGCATGCTGCACATGCGGGACGTGGCCGAGACGACCCGGCGTGCCGTGCTGCGCCCGCTGCCCTCGCCGTGGGCGGGACTGGAGCACGCGGCGGTGTATCTCGCCGCCGACACCGAGGCGCGGGTAGGCGGCGACTTCTACGACATCCAGCCGGGCCCGCACGGGACGCGGGTCCTCCTCGGGGACGTCCAGGGCAAGGGCCTCCCGGCGGTCGCGGCGGCCGCCGCGCTGCTCGGCACGTTCCGAGAGTCCGGCTACCACGAGACGTCCCTCGCCGTCGTCGCCCAGCGCCTGGAGACACGGATGGGCCGGCACCAGGGCTACCTGGCCGACCTGGGCGAGGAGCGGGACGACGACGATCCGGCGGTCGGCACCGTGGAACGCTTCGCCACCGCCGTCCTCGTCGCCTTCCCGCCCCCGGGTGCGCCCGGGGGCCACATCGAAGTCGTCAACTTCGGCCACGAGCCCCCGCTGGTGGCGGGCCCGCACGGCGTACGCGCCCTGCCGCCCGGCGACGGCGTCCCCGTCGGCCTCGGTGACCTGGGGGACGGGGTGCCGCCTGTGCAGCACGTCCGGCTGGCCCCCGACGAGACCCTCCTCCTCGTCACGGACGGTGTGACCGAGGCACGCGACGGCGACGGCGCCTTCTTCCCGCTGCACGACCGGGTGCGCGCCGCGGTCTGCGCGAACCCGGCCACGGCGGCTCCCGCGCCCCTCGTCCGCCTCGTCCACGACGGCACCCTCGACCACTGCGGCGGCCACCTCGCCGACGACACGACGATCTTCGCGGTCCGGCTCGACGATCCGTACGGAGCCAGGGCGTGTTTCGAAAGTGGCGTCGTCCGCCCGTAGGCGGGCCCGGCGGCGTCTGGTGCGTGCGATCGCAACGCGGAGGGTCGCCCCGATACTGGGCGCGTATCGGGGCGTGCCCGACAACGCGGCGAGCGTGCGTGCCAGGCGTCGCCGGGCAGGCGGGACTTTCGAAACACGCCGTAGTTCTTGAAGTGCTCTCCCGGCTGAAGCCGGGAGATTCCCTTCTACCTTGCGGTGGCGGGCTTGACGCCTCGTGGGCGCCTGACGGCTGCCCTCCCGGCAGCCGGGACGAGCGCGTGGCCCATCCGGTACAGGTGCAGGCCGTTCCGGGCGGCGTTGGGGTCGGCATTGCCCGACCGTCCGCAGTCCGGGTTCTTGCATCCGGGAGGACCAGGCCACGTTCGTCCGCTTACCCGGGACCTCCCCAAGGCCCCCGCTTTGTACGCGCAGCGGTTACGGTGCTGCCGTGGTGATCGATGGCGAGGGGGCGGGAACGATGCCTGGAACCGTGCTGCTGCTCGCGGCTTCGCCGGCGGGCAAGGGCTGTCTGGTGGACGCGGCGTCGGTGCTTCCGGTGCTCGCGGCGGTGGCGCCCGCGGTGCTCGCCGGGACGGACACCGCGAACGTGGTCGAGCTGGCCGACCCGCTGGAGCCCCAGGCGGTCCTGACCCGTCTGCGCGCCGCCGCGACGGCCCCCGGCCCGCTCACGGTCTTCCTCACCGGCCAGCTCCAACTCGACCGCCGCCAGCGGCTTCCGCACCTGGCGCTGGCCCGTACGACCCCGTCGACCGTCCGCTACACCGGGTTCCCCTGGCACTGGATCCGTGAGGAGCTGCGGCTGCGCGCGCCGGGAAGTACGACGGTGTTCGCCGACCTGCACGCCGACGCGGAGGCCTGGCAGCGCCTCGTCACGCAGCCGCTCGCCGTCGGGCCGGAGGTCCGGTTGTACGGCCGCGTCGCCCCGCCGCCGCCGAGGCGTACGGTCGCGACGCCGTCGTACATGAGGGCCGTCGCCACCATCCTGCGCAGCGGCCACCGTCCGCCGCCGCGGCAGCTCCATCAGCAGGCGCTCACGCGGGCGCTGGGTGAGGAACAGCAGGGGGTGCTGCGGGACATGGTGCTGGCCGTCGATCCGGTGGCGGCCGCGCCCGCCGACCCCCACGCCACAATCACCGCCGCCGTCCAGGCCGGGCGGCACGGCGAGGCGGCCGCGCTGGCCGCGCAGTGGGAGCAGGCCGCGCTGCGTCATCACGGCCCCGGCAGCGACGAGGTCATCCACTGGATGGAGGTACGGGCGGACCTGGCCATGTTCGCCGGGGATTCGGTAGGCAGCTGCCGGACCTGGATGGCCGTGACCGACGTACGGCTCGGCGCGGGCCAGGCCCCCGATGCCCCCGCCGTCGAGGCGGCCGCCGACCGGGCCCACCACCAGTGGGGCCGCATCGGTGACGTGGGTGTGGCCCGCGAACTGGGCTCGGCCCTGGCCGAGTTGCGCCGTTTGGTGCCGGGCCGCCGCGAGGGCGCGCTTCAGGACGTCCACCGGCGGTTGGCACGACTCCGGGCAACGTCAACGCAGCAGGTGGGCTGAGGTCAGCAGCGGTGTCGTGCAGGCCGACTGGGCACGTGACCTGCATCTTCGTCGTGATCGCTGCTACACCACATCGCGGGACACGACCCCTGCCACCGCTTGGGGGCTCACTCACGCATCGCATACCGGAACACACTCAAGCGCCGTCGATCACCACCTGTTCGCTACCCCGCCGACCGTCTGCCTCTCGATGTCTCCGCACCCCGTGCTCAAGGGTGTCCCACAGTGTTGTGCTTCGATGTACGTGACGTGCAGGACTTGTACGCACGGCGGAGGTGCCGGGTACTGCCGGACTTCCGCAGACTTCGGCGGGGGGCATGACCGAGGAAGAGTTCGACGCGTTCTACGCCGCCGCGTTCCCCCGGCTCACCGGGCAGCTCTACGCGTTCACCGGGGACCACGGCGAGGCGCAGGACGTCGTCCAGGAGGCGTTCGTACGCGCCTGGGACCGGCGGCGGGACTTCCTGGCCGACGGGGCTCCGGAGGCGTGGATCCGCACCGTGGCGCTGCGGCTCGCGGTGAGCCGCTGGCGACGGGCGCGGCGCTGGCTGGAGTTGGTGCGCCGCAGTCCCCCGCAGGGGCACACGCCCGGTCCCGGCCCGGAGCGCACCACGCTCGTCGAGGCGCTGCGGACGCTGCCCGAGACACAGCGCACGGCTGTCGTTCTGCACCATCTGTGCGACTTGAGTGTCGAACAGGTAGCCTCCGAAACCGGTGCGCCCGTGGGCACGGTCAAGGCCCGGCTGTCCCGTGGCCGGGCGGCGCTGGCGCGGTGGCTGAGCGAGGCCGACGAACTGGGTGAGAGGGAGGAGGACTGTGTCCGATGAGCCCACACCCCGCGAGGGCGCCGAGCCGGGCGGTTCAGGCTGTTCCGAAGCCGGATCCGACCGCTTCCGACTGGCCGTCGGGCTCCATGAGTCGGCCCGGGTCCACGAGATCCCCCTCCCCGTACCCGGCGCTGAGATCCGCCACCGCGCCGTACGCCGTCGGCGGCGCCGGCACGTCTGGCTGGCGGCGGTCGGCGCCGGTGCCGTGGCCACCATGTCCCTGGTGCTGACCACGGCCGTCACCGGTGGGAAGGCCGGCCGCTCCACTCCGCCCGCCGTGGCGTACGCGGCCCCCCAGCCGCTGCCCGACCGTATCGGGCGCGCGACCGCCACGGTCAACCTCTCCCGGCGCGAACTGACCGTGGCGGGCCGAATCCTGCCCATCTCCTCGGGCACGGCCAAGGCGCCCACCCCGACGGGCCGTATGACGGTCACCGCCAAGTACAAGGTGCGGGTGCTGTCCGCCGATTCGGCCGGCTCCGGGCAGTACGGGGTGAAGACGCCGTGGGTGATCCAGTTGCGCACCCCCCAGAACCGTACGAACTACATCGTCGCCTTCACCCTGGACGAGAAGGCGCCCGGCAACTACGACAGCACGACGGGCTGGATCGGCTTGCGCCGCACCGACGCGGAGTGGCTTTACCGGCGCCTCGACCGGGGCGCGGTGGTGGCGGTGGTGGGGGCGGCGCCGACATCGTCCCGTGCCTCCTGACGCGTCTTCCCGGACCGAGACGGACCCAGAGGGACCCAGAGGGACCCAGAGGGACCGAGAGGGACCGAGAGGGACCGAGAGGGACCGAGAGGGACCGAGAGGGACCGAGACGGACCCAGACGGACCCAGTGGGACCAAGACGGACCCAGGCGGGCCAAGGCGGGCCAAGGCGGTCCGGGTTTCCGGCGTCACGGGCTCGGGGTCGCGTTCCCCTTCTGCCAGGCCCAGGCCGCGATTTCGGGCCAGCCGGTGAAGTACGCGGCCAAGAGCGCCGTTCCGGTGGCGCGGGGCGCCGAGATCTGGGTCGAGGAAACGCTGTCGCCGACATCGGTGGCGGTCCGCCCGGTCGAGCGCTGACCTGCGGCCGAACCGCCGTACATCACTCGTACCGATCTGCCCTGCGCATGCGCACCCATGACGCGTATGACTGGGCATCAGCACCTGTCCGTCATCCGCCTGCCGGTCCGTCATCCGCGTGCCGGTCCTATCGAACTGCCGTCCGCTGGGACGGCAAAAGGGAAGTCCTCATGAGTCCAGTCGTCATCGCCGCCGTGGGAGTCGTCGTACTCCTCGTGGTGCTCGCGCTCGTCGTCGTCACCCGCTACAAGGTGGCCGGCCCGAGCGAGGCCTTCATCGTCACCGGGCGGCGCGGCAAGCAGGCCACCGACCCGTCGACCGGTCGGGTCTTCACCGACAACAGCGGGCAGAAGGTCGTGGTCGGCGGCGGCGTGTTCGTCGTGCCGTTCGTGCAGCAGAAGTTCACCCTCGACCTGTCCTCGCGGCACATCCCCGTCGCCGTGCGCGGAGCGGTCACGCTGCGCGGGGTGAAGGCGAACCTGGAGGGTGTGGCCATCGTCAAGGTGGGCGGTACCGAGGACTCCATCCGCGCCGCCGCGCAGCGGTTCCTGATGCAGCAGGGCGGGATCGTCGGCTTCACCCAGGAGGTGCTCTCCGGCGCGCTGCGTTCCATCGTGGGCCGGATGTCGGTGGAGGACATCATCCGGGACCGGGCCGCGTTCGCCGGGCAGGTGGCGGAGGAGGCCGAGGCGAGTCTGTCCGGACAGGGTCTCGTCCTCGACGCCTTCCAGATCCAGGACATCACTACCGAGGGCTCCTACCTGGAGGACCTGGGCCGTCCGGAGGCCGCGCGGGCCAAGCAGGAGGCCGACATCGCGGAGGCGGTGGCCCGGCGGGCCGCCGAGCAGGCACGGCTGAAGGCGGAGGAGGAGATCGCGATCGCCCAGCGGACCTTCGCCCTCAAGCAGGCCGAGATCAAGGCGGAGACCGACGAGGCCGCGGCGCGTGCCGCCGCCGCCGGCCCGCTGGCCCAGGCGGCGCGGAACCAGGAGGTCCTGACCGAGCAGGAGAAGGTCGCCGAACGGCAGGCCGCACTGACCGACCGCGAACTGGACACCAAGGTCCGCAAGCCCGCCGACGCCGCCCGCTACCAGGCCGAACAGGAGGCCGAGGCACGCCGTATCGCGCTGGTCAAGCAGGCCGAGGCGGAAGCCCAGCGGTCCCGGCTGACCGGTGAGGGGGAGAAGGCACACCGTGCCGCGCTCGCCGACGCGGTCCGTATCGAGGGTGAGGCGGAGGCCGTCGCGATCGGCGCGAAGGGTGCCGCCGAGGCGGAGGCCATGCGGAGGAAGGCGGACGCGTTCGCCCAGTACGGGGACGCGGCCGTGCTCCAGATGCTCGTCGAGGTGCTGCCACAGGTCGTCGCCAAGGCGTCCGAGCCGCTCAGCGCGGTCGACAAGATGACGGTGATCTCGACGGACGGCGCGAGCCAGCTGTCGCGTACCGTCGCGGACAACGTCGCGCAGGGCGTCGAACTCCTCAGCTCCACCACCGGGGTCGACATCGTCGAGCTGCTGAAGGGCATCACCGCGGGTCGCGCGGGCAAGCCGGCCGTACCCGCGGAGGCCAACGGGGAGATAGAGGTGACCGGCTGACACCGCGCGTTAGGCGTACGGGGCGGCCCTGTTCGGGCCGCCCCGCGATCATCGGCTGAGCAACTGACCGGCTGAGCAACAGGCAGGCGACCAGCTACCAGTGAGCAGACCTCAGGGCTCGCCCGGGCCAACTGAGCCGGACAGATGTCCGGCTCACCCCTCCGCCACGTTGCGCCGCATCCTTGGCGATATGCGCTAATTTGGGCCCTGTTTTCCGAATATCGTCTTCGCCTCGCAGGGCGTAGGGCGAAAGGCCCCTACTGCCTGTAGGGCGAAGGGTGGATGATGCCCAAGACCTTGAACATCCCGCTCGTCGGTGCAGAGCGCCGCGGTGCCCTGTCATCGTCGGTCGGCAGGTCCCGGAGTACCAGCGGCGGCCAGGGCTGGCTGGCACTCGGGGCGGGCGCCTTCACGCTGGCTCAACTGGTCCTCGTACGCCCGGATATGGGCCTCGGCTGGGACGAGACGGTGTACGTCAGCCAGGTCAGCTCCCACGCCCCGGCGGCGTACTTCAGTGCACCGCGCGCCCGCGGGGTCACCCTGCTGGTCGCGCCCATCACCTCGTGGTCGTCCTCCACGGAGTTGCTGCGGGTCTACCTGGCGCTGCTGTCCGGCCTCGGACTGTTCCTGGCGCTGCGTGCCTGGCGGGGGTTGTTCCCGATCCGGGTGCTGGGCCTGGCGGGCGCGCTGTTCGCGACGCTGTGGGTGAACCTGTTCTACGGCCCGCAGGCCATGCCCAATTACTGGGTCGCGATCGGCGGTCTGGCATGCGTCGGTTACTTCCTGCACGCCCGCGCGGACCGTGTCGACCGGGCGGCGCTGTGGGGTGTGGGCGTAAGCGCGGCGCTGATCGCCTGGATGCGGCCCATGGACGCCGTCTACGTCACTGCGCCGCTGCTGGCTCTGCTGGTGTGTGTCCGCCGCCGGGGGCGCGGGCGGCTGCTGGCGGCACTTGTCATGGGGCTGATGGCCGGGGCGGTCGAGTGGATCGTCGAGGCGTACGTCAGCTACGGCGGCCTCGGAGAGCGGCTGGCCCGGGCCTCCTGGATCCAGGACGGACTGGGATGGAACTTCGCCGTCGACGACCAGATGCGCGGCCTCGGCGGGAACACCCTGTGCCGTCCGTGCGACGGCCCGATGCCGCCCGTGGTGGTGACGCTCTGGTGGTTCGTTCTCCCTTTGGTCGCCGCCCTCGGACTGGCCGTCGCCGTCCGCGCCCGACGGACGAGCCGCACGCTGCTGCCCCTGGCCTGCGCCGCGACAGCCGGCTTCCCCTATCTGTTCCTGATCGGATACGCCGCACCGCGCTTCCTGCAGCCCTCCTACGCGCTGCTGGCGATCCCCGTGGCCGACGCGCTCATCCACCTGGTCACCACCCCGAACCGGGTACGGCGGAACGTGGTCGTGCCACTGGTCGCGCTCGCTCTCGCCGGGCATCTCGCGGTGCAGTACGTGGTACTGGAGCACGTCGTGGACCGCACCACCACCAACCGCCGCGACTGGTCCCGCACGGCGGGCGAACTGCACCGGCTCGGCGTACGGCCGCCCTGCCTGCTGACGGGGCACGAGTCCATCCCGATCGCCTTCTACACCGGGTGCTCCTCGGGAAACACCGGCGGCAACAACGCCAGCACCACCCCGGCGGCCATCGAACGCACCGCCCGACGGCTCCCGGTCGCCGTCCTCACCCCACTCGGCGGACAACCACCCGCGTACGCCCGGACGTGGGTGCCCCACCGGATCGGGAACCTGCGGATCCACGTAGCACCGGGACATTGAGGAACCCCCCGTGGGGCCTCGGCAGCCGCTCCTCGACGGTGTCGTCCGCAGGTCACTCGTCACCCTGCCGGTCGCGGAAGGGCCTTTCCGGTCGGCGGACCATCAGATTGCGTACATGGCGGGTCAGGGCGGTGGCGGCGGCGGTGAGGAAGACGAAGGTGTAGAGGATCTGCAGGACGGTAATCACCCGTGCCGCCTGTCCCCGCGGGGTGACGTCTCCGTAGCCGACGGTGGCGAGCGTGGTCGTGGTGAAGTACAGGGCGTCCATCCGTGTGGTGAGGCCCATGAACTCGCCGGGTTGCTTGGCGAGGGCGTAGTAGGCGGCTGAGAAGACGAGAACGGACAGGCACATCAGAAGCGGGATGACCAGGCCCGGGCGGGCGCTCGGGCGGTTCATGAGGACGTCCCGGATCTGCCGGAGGAGCAGGAGGGCCACAAGGCTCAGCGCGACGGCGAACAGCGTCCAGCTCAGGACGGGGCGGTGTGGTCCCAGCAGGTCGAGCGGGAGCAGGAAGTACCCGACGACCAGGGCCGCGGCGAGACCGGTCTGGATCAGCCACGTCCGCGCGGCTCGCCATGGTTGACGGGGGCCATGGCCGTCGTCCGGCCGGGCCGTTGGCCCCGTCGCCGCGTCGTCCTCCACAGGTCGCCCCTCGTTTGCCTGTCTTTAGTGAAGGGCCGCTGTGCTGCGCGCGCACGCCGGACCGGATGCCCCGGGCGGCGCTCGGCCGGACGGCTCACCCGGACCGCTCGGCCGAACGGTTCGCCCAAACCGCTCACCCGAACGGCCGCACCCGGATGGCGACGCGCGGGGACGGGGCCGACGCTCGAAACCCCGAGCACGGACTACGCACGGGACGAGGAACGGGAGAACCCCATGGCCAAGGCAATGCAGCAGCCCCGGACCCAGCCCGCCACGTCCACCGGCTGGATGACGGGCGGCGTCGTCTTCGCGGGCGTCCTGATGCTCTGCAACGGCGTCATGGCCGTGCTCCAGGGCATAGCCGCGATCGCCGAGGACGACTGGTACGCCGGTGTCGGCGACTACGCCTACCGGATCGACCTCACCGGGTGGGGCTGGATCCACCTGGTCATCGGCGTCTGCGTCGCGCTCACCGGAGCGGGCGTACTCAGGGGCGCTTCCTGGGCGCGGTACGTCGGCATCCTCTTCGCCTCGCTCAGCCTGGTCGCCCAGTTCCTTTTCCTGCCGTACGCCCCGGTCTGGTCGGTGGTCATGATCGCGATCGACCTTTTCGTGATCTGGGCGCTCGCTGTGTACCGGCCCGGCACGGTCGGCACGGCCGCACGCTGAACCTCATCGGCCGCTGCCGGGATCGGGTCCGGGCACGGTGCCGACCGATGTACGTGACGCGGCTTTCGCCGTGGCGGCGGGTCATGCCCGCCGGCCGGCGGGCGAAGTGCGCGCGTTCGTACGGTCCGTCGGCGACCAGGTGCCGAGGGCGGCCGGGCCCGGTTCTCGGGCGGGGGCCGGCCCGGTCGGGGATGGCCGTCGACGCTTGGGAGTCAGCGGTCCGAGTAGCTGATGTCCCCGACGGTCCAGGCGCTGATGTCCGCCAGGGCGACGCGGTACATGCCGCCGGTGTCGGGGATGCCGAAGCTGCCCTGAAGGATGCGGGCGACGTGGAAGTGCAGGTGCGTGGGCCGGGCTTCGCGCCGCGGAGGCTTGCCGGTGTCGCCGGAGGGGGAGAACACGGCGGCGAAGAGGCCCAGTTGCTCGGAGTCCCGCAGAACCTCCGCCACACGTTGCTTCCACATGGTCTCGGGGGCCAGCCGTCCGGTGATGACGGCTCCGGGGACCACCACGGTGAGGGACATCTGACTGCTTTGCTCCGACTCAACCTTCTCGGCGATGTCCACGAGCAGGTCATCAGTGTGCGACATGAACGCCGAGAGTACTCCAGCCCAAGAGCCCACGGCGGCGACACCGGAGCGGCGACAGCAGGGCGCCGGGGGCGACGGGGGAGACGGGGCGACGTGGCGTCGTCCGCCTGCTCGGCACCGATCGCCGCGATGAGTGAATGTGGCCGACTGCGGGCCAGGCCGCCAACCGGTTTCTGGCCGCTCCCTGCCCGAGCCCGTGCGGTGACCGGTCACCGGCCTTCGTCCGCTCAGTGCCCGAGCCGGTGGGTGAGCGCTGTGGGTCCCTCGGCGCCCTGGAGACAGCCGTGCCGCGCGTCTGGTCGGTGTGGGCGCGTGTCGCGGGCGAACATCTCGGTCCGGCGATCGTCATGTCTGACGGCAGCCCATGCCGTCATGTCTGACGCATGGGCTCGCTCACACCTCGATCAGGACCAACGTCACTTCGTCATGCGGGCGGTGGCGCGATGGCGCACTCCTCTTCCGTGAGCGGCTTCGCGTCGCCCGCGGTGCGGCCGCAGACCACGCGTGACGTGGTCGTGCCGTCTTCGGCGCGGCGTACCTCCTTCAAGACGATGCCGTGTCCGCTGCGGTCGCCGTACAGCGGTGTGTGGGTGAAGTCGATGGTGCCGGTGGCCATGCCTTCGAGCTTGACGGTTCTGAGGTTGACCCAGGTGGCAGCGCGGCTTTGGGCGGCGCCGTCGCGGGTGGCCGCCCAGTACAGGGCGCGGGCCGCGTCGTGGGCGAGGGCGGACTGGCCGCCGGCCAGGGCCGGGGTGTCGTACCGAAGGTCCTGGGAGCCGAGGCCCGGCAGGTACTTCGCGGCGTCCTCGTAGAAGGTGGTCCTGGAGGCCGCTTCCTCCAGTTCGGCGAGGCCCGCGTGATAGAGCGTCACCTTGGGCGCGACCGCGTCCTTGCCGCGGGCGAAGGTGGCCTTGGAGAGGTCGTCGCCGGTGAGGACGGCGATGTGCTTGCCCGCGCAGCCCGGTGTGGTGCCGAGCTGAGCCATAAAAGGGTCGACGTCTTCGACCCGGCCGGCGAAGTAGATCACGGACGGAACGTTCTTCCCGTGGCAGATCGCGTCGGTGTGCAGGCGGAGTTCGGGCTTGCCGCCGCGCAGTGCGTACCGGCGCTGTGGCAGCGGGGTGAAGCCCTGATGGTCGAGCATCCGCTGTCCGTAGCGGGCCTGTTCGTCGGTGTACCGATCGTCGGTCTTGGCCGTGTTGCGGGCCAGGACCAGGGCGTACTGCCTCCCGTCCCGGGTACGCAACTGCCCGGCGATCAGACCGAGCTGCTCGCTCTGCCATTTGTCCGGGGCGGCCAGGCTGAACCAGTTGGCGTACTGGCGGGGCAGGTAGGTGGCGGAGTTGGTGCCGGAGACAATGGGCAGCCCGGCCTCCATGAGGATCCGCGTGGTTCTCCCGCTCGACTTCAGGTCGCGCCCCGTACCGACGACGCCGATCACGGTCGGGTCCTGGGCGGCGTAGGCCGCGATGGTGCGGGCCATGTCGGCCTGGTGGTTCAGGTCCACGCCGCCGTTGGCGACCGCCACGCGCAGCTTCACCGGGAAGGTGTCGTTGATGACGGCCTGCGCCAGGTACACGCCCGCAAGCTCCTCGATGCCCTTCACAGGTGAAGAGCCGCCCTCGGGGTCCGCGCTGAGTGGGCCGGCGTAGACGAGGGTGACGTGGTTGTCGGGGTGCCTGTCGAGGACGTCCCGGTTCTCGTCGGCGATGCGCTGTTCCAGGTCGGCCACGCTCCAGGAGGCTGCGTCGGCACCGAGCGGCGTCTGGGCGTCGCCGCCGTCCGATGCGGTGGCCGGAAGCCAGTCCGCGAACCGCACGTCGCCTGTGGCGATGCCTATGCACTCGGTTCCGCCGCCCGGCGCCGGCATGCGCTCGGTGTCCCGGTTCGCGGTCAGCAGCGACGCCGAGCAGTACCGGTCGTGCAGCGCGGCGGCCCGCATGGCGATGCCGCCGGCCAGTAGGGCGATCACCAGGGCCAGTGTGTGCAGCGCCCACACCAGGCGGGCCGGCGTCGGGCGGGCGGACGCCCTGACGTGGTCCGCGTTGGTGACGGGATCCAACTGGTCGTGCGGTACGGGGATCTTCATCACCCAGGGCAGGACGGCCCGCTGGTGGCTGGGGGACTGCTCGGCGCGCAGGTTCCTCGCCCATTCCCGGTACCAGTTGGGCAGCCGGTCCTGGAACCTCGGCTGGGAGGGCGGTTCGGCGGTGTGCGGGGCCTGGTCCACGCTGCGGTCCAGCCGCGGTATGTCCGCCTCGCCCACCGAGGCGACCACCAGGAGGGGGTCGAGTTCGCTGCGGCGGCTGCGTACGTCGCTGATGGCCCGGATCAGTTCTATGCCGCCGTTGTCCGCGTTGGCGCGGGGCAGGAACAGCATGGGCGGACGTGGTCGCTTGAAACCGCGCAGGTCCCAGCTCCAGCGGCGGTGGTTGTCCCGCAGGTCCTCGCGCAGGGCCAGCACGCACAGCTGGAGAGGGAAGTCGCCGCCCACCTTGAGCGCCTCGGCCACGTCGTACGCGCGGGCCGCGATCGCCTTCCAGGAGCGGACCGGGCGCAGCGGCGAAACCTCGGTCGGGTCCTCCCTGCCGACATCAGCGGTTCTGAGGAAGGTCGTGGTCATGAACCAGCGGCTCTCCCGGCGCAGCCACAGGAAGATCGGCGCCCGCCCCGGCAGGACGTAGTTGAGGATCGTCAGCAGGAGCAGGAAGCCGACACCGGACGCCACCGCCAGATACCACGTGCTGCGCGCGAGGAGCGCGGCGAGCCCGGTCACCAGACTCGCCGGGAGGACATGTGCCATGTCGAACAGGGGAAGCCCCCAGTGCCAGCGGGACGTGCGCTGCGGCCGCCAGCGCTGTTCGGCCAGCCTGTCCAGCAGATCCTGACGCGGTCCCCGGCTGCTGGAGCCGGCGGCCGGCCAGGCGTCGCCCAGTCCGCCGACGGCGTCCTCGATGGCGTGCACAAGCCGCAGCCGGGGGAACGCGTACCGCCGGTAGACCGCGTGGGCGCCACCCCATTTCCGCGAATCGCTCAGTGCTCGCACCAGAGCGGCGCCCCGACGCACCTCCGTCGGGTCGTCCTGGGTGTCCGACCGGCCGTCCTGCGGATCCGGGACCAGGGCGCAGCGCGTACCGTGCGCCTCCTGCCCGTCGTACAGCTGCCGGACCAGGTCCGCGACCTTGTCGTTGTCGCCGGTGTCCTGGGCGTGCAGCACGAACACGGGCATGGGCGGGTCGCTCGTGCGGAATTCCTGGATGAGACCTTCGAGTTGATTCTGGATATCGATGCCCGCGGGGCTTTCCGGTCCTTCGGGATGCCCCCCCGTGCACTTCGGCAGCCCCCCGCGCGCTCTCCCCACCATGCCCAACCCCCGTTCGCTCCATGTGAGTTATGAGGCTAGCGTGTTTGGTTGAAGCGGGAATGGTCTCGGGAGCCGAGCAGGAACGCAATGGCGAACGCGGAATGCTGAAGACGCTCTCACAACGGTGAACCGAACCCTCGTCTGCCTGCCCCGGCCCGGACGGACAGCGGCACACCGTGCCGGAGCGTTTCGACACCAGGACCGACGCGGCGGTCCCGTCTCCTGCCTGATCTCCGTCCGCTGCCGCAGAAGTACTACGTCGGCGGACTGATCGGCACTCTGGGGAGGTGAGCTGCCGGCCTCGTACTCCTCGGCCATGGACGCGTGCGGGCGGAGCCCGGGTGTTCTTCAAGGCCACCTCCGGCGTGGCCGACTACCGGGCGCACGCACCGCAGAGCCGGAACCGACCCGCCACGGTTTCGGGCTGCTGGGGGTGCGTGAACAAGTGGAGTTGGCGAGTGGCAGGATGAC
>CBFGQM010000112.1:0-14062 GCA_965650905.1 uncultured Streptomyces sp.
GCGCGCATGCCCTCCGCGTACGCCTTCTGCGTCATCAGCGAGCGGCGCACGTCCGGATGGTGCGTGATGGTGACCTTGGGGGCGGTCTTGTCCATGAAGTTCGCGAGGTCCGTACCCTGGACGCGCTCCTTGGCGTACTCAAGGGCGTTGAGATAACCGGTCGACAGGGTCGAGATCGCCTTCGTACCGACCATCATCCGCGCGGACTCGATGATGCGGAACATCTGGCGGATGCCGTCGTGCTTGTCGCCGATCAGCCAGCCCTTGGCGGGGTGGCGGTCGCCGAACGTCATCTCGCACGTGTTGGAGGCCTTGAGGCCCATCTTGTGCTCGACGTTTGTGGCGTACACGCCGTTGCGCTCGCCCAGCTCGCCGGTCTCGAAGTCGAAGAGGTACTTCGGTACGAGGAAGAGGGAGAGTCCCTTGGTGCCGGGGCCGTGGCCCTCGGGGCGGGCCAGCACGTAGTGGAGGATGTTCTCCTCCATGTCGTGCTCACCGGATGTGATGAAGCGCTTGACGCCCTCGATGTGCCAGGAGCCGTCATCCTGCTGAACGGCCTTGGTGCGGCCGGCGCCCACGTCCGACCCCGCGTCGGGCTCGGTGAGCACCATGGTCGAACCCCAGGTCTTGGCCACGGCAGTCTGGGCGATCTTCTTCTGGACCTCGTTGCCCTCCTCGAAGAGGATGCGGGCGAACGCCGGGCCGGAGGAGTACATCCAGATCGCGGGGTTCGCGCCCAGGATCAGCTCCGCGTACGACCAGATCAGGGACGGCGGGGCGGTTGTGCCGCCGATCTCCTCGGGCAGTCCGAGCCGCCAGTATTCGGACTCCATGAAGGCCTGGTAGCTCTTCTTGAAGCTGTCCGGGACGGGTGCGGTGCCGGTCTTGGGGTCGAAGACCGGCGGGTTGCGGTCGGCGTCCGCGAAGGACTCCGCCAGCTCGTTCTCAGAGAGGCGGGTCAGCTCTTGGAGGATGCTCTTGGCGGTCTCGATGTCCATCTCCGCGAACGGGCCGGTGCCGTACAGCTTGTCGCGCCCGAGCACCTCGAAGAGGTTGAACTCGATGTCGCGGAGATTCGACTTGTAGTGCCCCATGGCGACGGCTCCGTTAGGGATCGGGGAGGGGGTCATTCCTCGCACCTAGTTCACGTACCAACAAGTAGGTAATGATGCTACCCGTCGGTAATAAGAATCAACCCCTAGCGGACCAAGTGTGAGCAGGGTCAACATTCGACCCCGACGGCCGCCTTCCGCCGCGGGCTCGGTCCACATCCACATCGGGTTTCTCCTTCCCCCAAAATGGGGGGCAACCGTCGCTTACGGCTCCGCCCAGGCAACGTTCACCTCGCACCAGCCACCGGCCGTACGCCCCCGCGGCGACGGGCGGACGTACCGGCGCACGGCCCAGACCCACCCACCGGCCCGAGGGGAGGCGGCCAACCGCCGGAGGCGTCCGGCCCCGGCCCACCCGCCAACCCCACCCCGGTCGAGACGCGGCCCAACCGCCGAAGGCGCATGTACGAGACCGCCGAACCGCCGGTGACACCCCGGTACTCTTGCCCCCATGTACGGCTACGACCAGACCGCAGGGCCAGGGCAGCAGCAGTACGCGCAGCCTCAGCCGCCGCCGCAGCAGCCGCCCGGCGGGTACCGCCAGCAGGGCCCGCTGTACCCCGAGCCGTCACCGCCCTCGCTCGCGGACGCGGTGCGCGCGTTCACGACGGCATCGATCTCCGCCGAGGACTTCCAGCAGGTCTTCGCCACGTCCAAGGTGTACTGTCCGCGCGGCGACAACCCCGGCTTCCTCGCGCTGCACAACACCCAGCAGCCCGTGATCCCGATGTTCACGTCCCTGAAGGAGTTGCGCAGGTACGCCGGCAAGGAGTCGAAGTACTTCGTGATCAACGGCGCCGAGGTGATCGACCTGCTTCCCACCGGCTACGGATTCGTCCTCGACATGGAGGGCGAGCACCGCATGGTCTTCGACGCGAAGGCGGTCGAGCAGATGGTCGACTTCGCGATGCGCCGGATGTACGGCTGACGCGCTTTGACGCCGAGCGACGCCCGGAGGGAATACCCTCCGGGCGTTCTCTGTTCCGGGTAGCACAGTTCAACAATCAACTAAACTGGGAGTACAAGGAGGTACCGACATGCCTGCAGTGACCGTTGAGAACCCGCTCACCCTGCCCCGTGTGGTGGCGCGGACCGAGGCCGTGGTGCGTCCCGTGCTCGCCGTGACCACCGCGCCGAGCGGCTTCGAGGGCGAGGGTTTTCCCGTCCGTCGGGCGTTCGCGGGGATCAACTACCGCCACCTGGATCCGTTCATCATGATGGATCAGATGGGCGAGGTCGAGTACCAGCCTGGGGAGCCCAAAGGGACCCCGTGGCACCCGCACCGCGGCTTCGAGACCGTGACGTACATCATCGACGGGATCTTCGACCACCAGGACTCCAACGGCGGTGGCGGCACCATCACCAACGGCGACACCCAGTGGATGACCGCCGGCTCGGGCCTCCTGCACATCGAGGCCCCGCCGGAATCGCTGGTCGTGTCGGGCGGTCTCTTCCACGGGCTCCAGCTGTGGGTGAACCTGCCGGCCAAGGACAAGATGATGGCTCCGCGCTACCAGGACATCCGCGGCGGCCAGGTGCAACTTCTCACCACGCCGGATGGCGGCGCGCTCGTGCGCGTCATCGCCGGTGAACTGGACGGCCACCAGGGCCCCGGCATCACGCACACGCCGATCACCATGATCCACGCGACCGTCGCGCCCGGTGCCGAGATCACCCTGCCGTGGCGCGAGGACTTCAATGGGCTGGCGTATGTCCTCGCCGGGCGCGGCAGCGTCGGTGGGGAGCATCGACCCGTCCACACCGGGCAGACCGCCGTCTTCGGTACGGGCTCCTCGCTGACCGTCCGCGCGGACGAGCAGCAGGACTCCAACACCCCGGACCTGGAGGTGGTCCTCCTGGGGGGTAGGCCGATCCGAGAACCGATGGCGCACTACGGGCCGTTCGTGATGAACACCCGCGAGGAGCTTCAGCAGGCGTTCGACGACTTCCAGAAGGGACGGCTGGGGACGGTGCCGGCTGTGCACGGTATGTCGGACGGCGGGCTGTAAGCCCTCCTGGGGGAGTACGGGAAAGCCCCGTCCGGCGCAAGCGGACGGGGCGGGTCCCGCCTGCTGCTCAGGGGCTGTCGCGCTCGGTGGTGGCGGCCATGGCCCATCGTCCCGCACCTGTGCGCACGGCGGCCTCGCTGTTGTGCTCTTCTGTTGTCCGCCCGTTCTTCGGTACGGCCCTTGCGGAATTTCCGTCTTTCGGCCCTCCCTGGAGCGCCGCTTCGTCTGACGCGTGGTCAGGTGAAGGGGTGCAGCCCCTGCTTCCCGAAGCCGCCCGACTCCTTCCCGAACCCGTTCGCCGGCTGGCCGCCTGGTGTGTCGTTCTGCTGCTGGTCACCGGGGTGGTGGTGGTAGGCATCCGGCTGTGCGCGGAGTTCAGGACGGCGGTGGTGCCGGTGCTGCTCGCGCTGCTGGGGACGGCGTTGCTGGGGCCGCTGTACCGGCGGCTGGTGAAGGCGAAGGTCAACCGGTCGGTCGCGGCTGCGCTGACATGCACCGCGGTCGTCGCCGTCGTCGGCGGGGCCACGTACATCGTGGTGGCTGCCCTGATCGACTCGGGCGACGAGATCATCTCCTCCCTCAGGCGGGCCGCCGAATCGCTGGCCGAGTACTTCGGGGCGGCCGGCACCTCGCTCGACGATCTGGCGTCCAACGCCAAGGAGTTGCTGAGCAAGTTCGGCGGTACGGCGGCCTCCGGCGTGATCAGCGGGATCAGTGTCGTCGGCGAGGCGATTGCCATGGCAGTCCTCGCGTTGCTGCTCGTCTTCTTCTTCCTGAGGGACTCCCACCGGGTGACCGGGGCGATGCGCGGGCTGACGCCCCGGCACTCGGCCGACAGGATCGAGGCGATGGCGGGGCGCGCGTACCAGGCCGTCGAGGGCTTCATGCGGGGGACGACGTTCATCGCGCTCATCGACGCGATCTGCATCACCGTGGGGCTGCTGATCCTGGGCGTCCCGGGGGCGGTCGGGCTCGGCGCGCTCGTGTTCGTCGGGGCGTACATCCCCTACCTGGGGGCTTTTCTCTCCGGCGCGGTGGCGATCCTGGTGGCCCTCGCCGACCGCGGGTTCGTGATCGCACTGTGGGCACTGGGGGTCGTGCTGGCCGTGCAGGTCCTGGAAGGGCATGTGCTGCAGCCGATGATCCAGAGCCGTATGGTCCGGATGCATCCGGCGGTCGTGATGCTGACGATCACCGCCGGCGCCTCGGTGGCCGGAGTCCTCGGGATGCTGCTGGCCGTGCCGCTGACGGCGGCGGCGTTCGGGGTGGTGGCGGAGCTCAGGGATCGCTACCTCTCGCCCGATGGGCCGACCGCCACGGAATCACCATCCGCGACGAAGTCCCCCGAGTCCCCCGAGCCGCCCGAGTCCTCCGAACCCCCTGACTCCTCCGAACCCCCTGAGCCGCCCGAGCCACCCAAGCCCTGGCGCTCATGAAGCTCGAACCAGATGCTCTTCCCGTCGCCCCGCGGATCCACCCCCCAAGCGTCCGCAAGCAGTTCCATGAGCACCAACCCCCGCCCTGAGGAGGCCAGTTCGCCCGGATGCCGCTTGTGGGGGAAGTCGTCGCTGCCGTCGGTGACCTCGACCCGTATCCGACGGGAACTCGCCGTGCCTATCAGTTCGGCGACGAGCAGAGCGTCGGCGTCGGTGTGCACGAGGACGTTCGTGATCACCTCCGACACCAGGAGCACCGCCGAGTCGACCTGGTCCTCGGAGGTCCAGTCGTGCAGCAGTTCGCGCAGCTGCTGACGGGCGCCCGCGACCCGTTCGGGCTCGGCCTGTGCGACGGTCAGCATGGTGCGTCGTACGGACGGCGCTGTCGTCACGGTGTCGCCGCAGCCGCAGCCCTCGCCCTGCCGGCACAGCAGCAGCAACGCGATGTCGTCCTCGCGGCGGTCCACCAGCGGCCCGGTCATGTGATGGGAGGAGGGCCCGTGCACGGCCTGGACCAGTGCGTCGGCGAGCGCCTCCATGTCGCCTTCGTGGTTCTCCAGGGTCTTGCAAATCCGGCGCCACCCGGTGTCGAGGTCGTGCCCGCCGGTCTCGATGAGCCCGTCCGTGCAGATCAGCATGGTCTCGCCGCGCTCCAGGGCGAGCCGCGTCGTCGGATAGTCGGCGTCCGGCTCGATGCCCAGCGGCGGCCCGCCCGCGGTCGGCCGGGTCAACACCGTCCCGTCGGCCATGCGGACAGCCGGGTCGGGATGCCCGGCGCGGGCGATGTCAAGGACGCCGGTCGCGGGGTCGACCTCCAGGTACAGGCAGGTCGCGAAGCGCAGGTCGGTGACCTCCTCGTCGTACGTGATCCCGTACAGGAACCGGGACGCACGCGACAGTACGGCGTCCGGGCGGTGCCCTTCGGACGCGTACGCTCGCAGGGCTATCCGCAGCTGGCCCATGAGACCGGCGGCGCGTACGTCATGGCCCTGGACGTCGCCGATGACGAGGGCGAACCTGCCACCCGGGAGCGGGATGATGTCGTACCAGTCGCCGCCGACCTGGAGGCCGCCGCCCGTGGGCACATAGCGCGCGGCCACGCTCATGCCGGGAATCTGTGGTCCGAGCGTGGGCAGCATCGAGCGCTGCAGGCCATCGGTCAGTTCCCGCTCGGACTCGGCGACCACTGCGCGCGAGAGGGCCTGCGCCAGCATGCGCGCCACCGTAGTGAGGACGGAGCGCTCGTCGGGCGTGAAGGTGACGGGGTAGGTGAAGGCCGCCATCCACGCGCCCATGGTGCGTCCCGCGGCGATGAGCGGCAGGAACGCCCAGGAGCGCCGGCCCATGCCCTGGGCCAGCCGCCAGGAGGCGGGATAGCGGCCCCGGTAGTCATTCGGCGAGGAGAGATAGACGGCGCGGCCGGTGCGTACGACCTCCGCGGCCGGATAGTCCGTCTCCAGGGACATCGCGGAGAACGGTTGGTCGTCGCCGGGCTGGTGCCCGTGCCGGCCGATCAGCGTCAGCCGGTCGCCCTGCGCGCAGAAGACGGCCAGGCCGTCCGGCGAGAAACCGGGCATCGACAGGCCGGCCGCGACCCGCAGCACCTCCTCCGTGGATTGCGCCTCGGCCAGCGCGCGCCCCGCGTCCAGCAGGAACGCCTCGCGCGAGCGGCGCCAGTCGCCCGTGACAGGTGTGCTCGCTGCGGTGCCCGGCGGCGGCTCTGTGACCTCCTGAAGGGTGCCGACCAGCTCGAACGACGTGGTGCGCGGGTCGACCGTGGGCTTGGAGCGGCTGCGTACGGTACGGATCACCCGCCCCTGATCGTCCATGACGCGTAACCGGGCCTCGGCGAGGGTGCCCTCGGCGACGGCGAGCTGGACGGTCCCGGCGATCTCGTTCCAGTCGACGGGATGAAAACGGGAGCGTGCGCCCGCCTTCGTCAGGCTCGCCGGCTCCGCGGGCAGCCCGAGCAACCGGGCGGCCTCGGCATCGAGGATGACCTTCCCGGCGGCGTCGTCGAAATGCCACATGCCGGTCGCGAGAGCGGCCAGGACGTCCCCCACTGAGGGAAGGGGATCTTCGGTGCGCATTGGGCCACTTTATGGAATGGCGAACCGCGGGTGCCACCGAGAAGGGAGGGCGTTACGGGCCTGCGACGATTGCGGAACGATCAGGGATCGATGCGGGATCGCTCGGAAGATCGATCGGCAATCGACCCGGGATCGACCGGGGTGGTGATCGCGGAACTGTTGCGAACAGCGATCTTGGTGAGGCCGGTACGCTTGGAAGAGTTTCACGTGAAACAGACCCCGATCCGCGAAGACTGGATGAACGACGATGCATCGGTACAGGTCCCACACCTGCGGCGAGCTCCGCGCCTCTGACGTCGGCAGTGACGTCCGGCTGAGCGGCTGGCTGCACAATCGCCGAGACCTGGGCGGCATCCTCTTCATCGATCTGCGCGACCACTACGGCATCACGCAGCTCGTCGCCCGTCCCGGCACGGTCGCGTACGAGGCTCTGGACAAGGTCTCCAAGGAGTCGACGGTCCGAGTCGACGGCAAGGTCGTCTCGCGCGGCGCCGAGAACATCAACCCCGAGCTGCCGACCGGCGAGATCGAGGTAGAGGTGAGCGAGGTCGAGCTGCTAGGCGCGGCCGCTCCGCTGCCCTTCACGATCAACAGCGAGGACGGTGTGAACGAGGAGCGGCGCCTGGAGTACCGCTTCCTGGACCTGCGCCGCGAGCGCATGCACCGCAACATCATGCTGCGTACGGCGGTGATCTCGGCCATCCGTCACAAGATGACGACGCTGGGCTTCAACGAGCTGGCGACGCCGATCCTCACCGCGACGTCCCCCGAGGGCGCCCGCGACTTCGTGGTCCCGTCCCGCCTGCATCCGGGCAAGTTCTACGCCCTGCCTCAGGCGCCGCAGCAGTTCAAGCAGCTGCTGATGATCTCCGGCTTCGACCGCTACTTCCAGATCGCGCCGTGCTTCCGCGACGAGGACGCGCGCGCGGACCGTTCGCCGGGCGAGTTCTACCAGCTCGACGTGGAGATGAGCTTCGTAGAGCAGGAGGACGTCTTCCGGCCCGTCGAGCAGCTTATGACCGAGCTTTTCGAGGAGTTCGGCAACGGCCGACACGTGACGTCCCCGTTCCCGCGCGTCCCGTTCCGCGAGGCGATGCTGAAGTACGGCTCCGACAAGCCGGACCTGCGGGCCCAGCTGGAGCTCGTCGACATCACCGACATCTTCGAGGATTCGGAGTTCAAGGCCTTCGCGGGCAAGCACGTACGGGCGCTTCCGGTGCCGGACGTGTCGTCGCAGCCCCGGAAGTTCTTCGACCAGCTCGGCGACTTCGCCGTCTCGCAGGGCGCGAAGGGCCTGGCATGGGTGCGGGTGGTCGAGGACGGTTCACTGACGGGCCCGATCGCGAAGTTCCTGACGGAGGAGAACGTCGCGGAGCTGACGAAGAGGCTTTCGCTCTCCGCCGGTCACGCGGTGTTCTTCGGCGCGGGCGAGTTCGACGAGGTCTCGAAGGTCATGGGCGCGGTCCGGGTGGAGGCCGCGAAGCGGGCCGGTCACTTCGAGGAGGGCGTGTTCCGCTTCTGCTGGATCGTCGACTTCCCGATGTTCGAGAAGGATGAGGAGACGGGAAAGATCGACTTCTCGCACAACCCCTTCTCCATGCCGCAGGGCGGCATGGAGGCCCTGGAGACCCAGGACCCGCTGGACATCCTGGCCTGGCAGTACGACATCGTCTGCAACGGCGTCGAGCTGTCCTCCGGCGCCATCCGGAACCACGAGCCCGACATCATGCTGAAGGCCTTCGGTATCGCGGGCTATGAGGAGGAGACGGTCGAGCGCGAGTTCGCGGGCATGCTCCGCGCGTTCCGTTTCGGCGCCCCGCCGCACGGCGGCATCGCGCCGGGGGTCGACCGCATCGTGATGCTGCTGGCCGACGAGCCCAACATCCGCGAGACCATCGCCTTCCCGCTCAACGGCAACGCCCAGGACCTGATGATGGGCGCCCCGACCGAGCTGGAGGAGGCCCGGCTGCGCGAGCTGAACATCTCGGTACGGAAGCCGCAGCCGAAGTAGTTCTTCTCAGAGCGCTCTTCTCAGTGCGCTCTTCTTGGTACGTGAGCGTGGCTGCGTGAAGGTGGCTGCGGAGCCAGCTCAGACCTGTCTGGAGTGTCCTGCCTGCGCCGCGCGTCTGACACGGCGCCTCGCTGCGTTGCCGGGGGTCGCCCGAGTACGCCCAGTACGCGGGCGACCCTCCGCGGTGAACGGGCGGCCCGCGAGGAGGGCGCGATTCTGCACGGGGTGGTCACCCGCCCGAGTGTCCACAAGGCCCAGGACGCCCACGACCGGGACTGAACCACCATCGGTCCACCTGTCGCAGCGCGATCCCCGCCCCGATGACCGCCAGACCGGTCGACAGCCCTCCCAATCCCCGCCCCTCCCCGCTCGCGCCGAACCGGTTCAGTGGCCGCCCGAACAGCGGTGCCGTGGCCTGGCGCACAGGCGCTGGGCGGACGGAACGGCACGGTCAGATCTCGGTCGGCTTGATCCCTGCTTCATGCAACACCTTCATGTTTTCCCGGCTGAGCTCCGCGAACGCGCTGATTTCCGCCATATGCGTCTCACCGGCGAAGCCCACCGGCCCGTCCCCGAGCAGTACGGCGGGGTCCAGCTCGGCCTCGTACACGATGGTGGCGTTGCCCTCCAGGAGGGGCTGCCACAGGTCGCCGGCGGGCTGGAGCAGGCTCCTGGCGATGCCACCGGGGTTGCGCACGGTCACCGGTCGCTCCGGCTCGACCAGCCCGAGGCGGGACAGCACCGCGCGAGAGGCCGCGACGCCCGACCCGCACGACGGGGTCAGCCCCGCTCCCCGCTCGTAGGTGTGGACGAACACCTCGTCCTCCGCGAGCGGCAGCACGAAGGACAGGTTGGCTCCGATCGGGAACACCTCCGGCGAGGCGGCCACCCGGCGGCCGGTCTCGACCAGCTCCGCCTCGTCGTAGGCGTCGATCAAGGTGATCAGGTGCGAGTTCGGCACCGCGACCGCCGTCACATGGCGCGACGCGTGGAACGCGGGAAGCAGCCGGTCCACGTACTCGCCGTGCGCACCGGCCTCGGCGACGACGGGCTGCGC
This sequence comes from uncultured Streptomyces sp., assembly GCA_965650905.1. GTDB lineage: Bacteria > Actinomycetota > Actinomycetes > Streptomycetales > Streptomycetaceae > Streptomyces. Next base: position 9,716 of record CBFGQM010000112.1, read on the forward strand.
CGGTGCGAAGTCGACCGCGGGCAGTTCCACGGAAACCTGCCGCACCCCGTGCGGCGTGCGGCCCTGGTCGCGGACGGTGAAGGAATACGGCCCCTGCTGCACGACCACAGACTCCGCCTGATGCCGGTCCAGCAGCACGCGACCGGCGCACCGCATGCCGTTGCCGCACAGCAGGGCCTGGGACCCGTCCGGGTTGAAGAACCAGGCCCGCGCGCCGCCGTCGCCGTGGTCGGCCACGAAGTACACTCCGTCGCCGCCCAGCCCCCGCCGACGGTCGCACAGCAGGCGGACGGCACGGGTGAGCTCGTCAGCCGCGGCGAAGTGATCGTGGGGCGTGCCGTCCACGACAAAGATGTCGTTCCGCGACCCGTGGGCCTTGATGAGCGAGAGAGCAGGCATCAGGTACTTTCCGTCGCGCGGTCCCACCGGGTCCGGACCGGCTGTCATTCCATGCTATCGAAGCCCTCTCGAACACCGGGGAGCTGTGAGAGGCGCGGCTCACAGCCTGGCCGCCGTCGCACGGACGGCTGCTTCGTGCCACGTGTTGTCCGGGCTGTCGGAACGGGCCTGACGGGTACGGGCGTTGCGGCACAGAGGTACGACGGAGGGGTGCGGCATGTCGGTGGACGGCGAGGTACGGCGGCTCAAGAGCGAGGCTGACGAGCCGGGGTGGGAGGTCGACCCGGACGACGACTGGGGCGTGGCGGTCGTCGCCACCGTCGGGCGGCAGCTGAGGCTGCGGCGGGAGGCGGTGGGGATGCGGGCCGCCGAGTTCGGGACGGCGGTGGGGTACGGCGAGGACATGGTCTACAAGATCGAGGGCGGGAAGCGGATTCCTCGCCCGACTATCTGGACAGGGCGGACGAGGTGTTGGGGGCGGGCGGCCGACCGGTGACTGAACCCAGGCAGCTCCGTCCGGCGTCCCGTCCTGGAACTGCGATCATCCGGGCTCAGGCCCTCACGCCACGTGAGTCGACCGCCTTCATCGAGCAACTCCTGGGGGAGACATGATCCGCAACGCCTCTGCCAAGGACGCCCCCGACCTGGCGTGGTTCAAGAGCAGCTACAGCAGCAGCAGCGAAGGTGACTCCTGCGTCGAGATCGCCACCACTCCCGTCGCGGTAGACCTGCGCGACTCCAAGAACATCGCAGGCCCCCAGCTTGCGCGGACGCCGGACGTGTGGGCGGACTTCGTGACGTACGCGTCGGGGAGCTGACCCCGCAAGCCGGTTACGGGTGGGCCCGGTGACGTCGTACGACGCCGCCGGGCCCCACTCATGGATGCCCCCGCGGGTTACTCGGACTCGCCGCCGAAGCGCTCCTTATACGTCTCCAGGTCCTCGTCCGTGATCTTGGCGAAGAGGACCGGGGGGACGGTGAAGGGCGTGCCGGCCGGGACGGAGGACAGGGCGCGGGCCTCGTCCGCGCTGACCCAGGCCGCCGTGTCGTCCGTCAGCGCGAACGCCGAGCGCATCGCGGCCGACGACGCGGGGATGAAGGGCTCGGACACCACCGAGTAGAGGTGGATGAGGTTCATCGCCGTGCGGAGGGTCAGCGCCGCGCCCTCCGGATTGGTCTTGATCTCCAGCCAGGGGGCCTTCTCCTCAAGGTACGAGTTGCCGGCCGACCAGAGCGCGCGCAGCGCAGCCGCCGCCTTGCGGAACTGGATGGCCTCCATCTGCTCCTCGTACACCGCGAGCAGGCGCGTGATCTCCGCGCCCAGCTTGGCCTCTGCATCGCCGGGCTCGCCGCCCGCCGGGACGTCGTCGCCGAAGCGCTTGCGGGAGAAGGAGAGGACTCGGTTGACGAAGTTGCCGAGGGTGTCGGCGAGATCCTTGTTCACCGTGGCCGTGAAGTGCTCCCATGTGAAGGACGCGTCGTCCGACTCGGGGGCGTTGGCCATCATGAAGTAGCGCCAGTAGTCGGCGGGCAGGATCTCCAGCGCGTCGTGCGTGAAGACACCGCGCTTCTGGGACGTGGAGAACTTGCCGCCGTAGTAGTTGAGCCAGTTGAAGGCCTTGATGACGTCGACCTTCTTCCATGGCGCCCGGGTGCCCAGCAGGGTCGCCGGGAACATCACGCTGTGGAAGGGGACGTTGTCCTTGCCCATGAACTGCGTGTAGTGGACGTCCGCGTCGGACTCCCACCACCACGAGCGCCAGTCACGGTTCTCCGGGTCCTGGTCCGCCCACTCCTTCGTCGAGCCGATGTACTCGATCGGTGCGTCGAACCAGACGTAGAAGACCTTGCCCTCGGCGGCCAGGTCCGGCCAGGTGTCGGCCGGGACCGGCACGCCCCAGTCCAGGTCACGGGTGATCGCTCGGTCGTGCAGGCCCTCCGTGAGCCACTTGCGGGCGATGGAGGAGGCCAGGACCGGCCAGTTGTCGGCGCGCTCGTCGACCCACGACTCGACCTCGCCGGCGAGTGCCGACTGGAGGAGGAAGAGGTGCTTGGTCTCGCGGATCTCCAGGTCGCCGCTGCCGCTGATCGCGGAGCGCGGTTCGATGAGGTCGGTCGGGTCCAGTACGCGGGTGCAGTTCTCGCACTGGTCGCCGCGGGCTTTGTCGTAGCCGCAGTGCGGACATGTGCCGATGATGTAGCGGTCCGGCAGGAAGCGGCCGTCGGCGTTCGAGTACACCTGGCGGATGGCCCGCTCCTCGATGAACCCGTTCGTCTTGAGCTCGCGGGCGATCTCCTGCGTGATCTCGCGGTTCTGCGGGGACGAGCTGCGGCCGAAGTAGTCGAAGGCGAGCTCGAAGCCGTCGTACACCGCCTTCTGCGCGCCGTGCGCCTGGGCGCAGAACTCGTCGACCGGCAGGCCCTGCTCCTTGGCCGCCAGCTCGGCGGGCGTGCCGTGCTCGTCCGTCGCGCAGATGTAGAGGACGTCGTGGCCGCGCTGGCGGAGGTACCGGGAGTACACGTCCGCCGGGAGCATGGACCCCACCATGTTGCCCAGGTGCTTGATCCCGTTGATGTACGGAAGGGCGCTGGTGATGAGGTGTCGAGCCATCGCGGGCTGCTCCCAAGTCGCTACGCGGAGTGACGGTTCCTCGATGATGCTTCGACCGTCTACGAACCTAGAAATCGTAGCCGACTGGTACGGGCCGCCCGCTCCCCGTTTTACGTGTAGCTGCGGGCGGCCCGGGGTGTGTGGTGCGGGTTGCGGGAACCTACGGGCGCCAGGACGCCAGTACGCCCTCGTAGACCTCCGCGTCCGTCAGCTCGCGCGGGGTCGGGCCCGCGTGGAAGAAGGCCGTGTTCTCGGTCTTCAGCCTGCGGAGGTAGTCGAAGGCCTTGTTGCCGTGCTCGCCGAACGCGACGAAGGAGAAGAAGACGGCGGGGTGGTTCTTCGCCGCGTCCGTGAGGGACTGGGTGGCGGGCGTCTTGGCGTCCGGGGCACCGTCCGTCTGGAAGATCACGAGGGCGGGGGCCGGAGTGCCGCCCTCGGACATCACGCGCTTCTCATGGTGGATGATCAGTTCCTGGACGGCTGCGTGGTAGCTCGTACGGCCCATGCGGCCGAGGCTAGCGTGGAGCTCGTCGATCTTGTTCTCGTGGTGGGCGAGGGTGAGCTCGCCGGTGCCGTCCAGTTCCGTGGAGAAGAAGACGACGTGGACCGTGGCCTCGGGGTCCAGGTGGGCGGCGAGGGCGAGGGTCTGCTCGCCGATGGCCTGGGCGGAGCCGTCCTTGTAGTACGGGCGCATCGAGGCGGATCGGTCGAGGACGAGGTAGACCTTGGCGCGGGTGCCGGTGAGGTTGTGCTTCTTGAGGGCGTCGCCGGCAGCGCCGTAGGCGGCGACCAGGCCAGGGGCACGAGACTTCACTCGGGCGAGGGGGGTGGCGGGCGCGGGTGCGGGCGCGGTTTTCACCTTGCCCTTGGCCTTTGCCTCGGCTACGCCTTCGGCCGGGTTGTTGTTCCCATCGGGAGCAGCTGCACCACCCGCGCGGCTCTCGTCGTCGACCGCGGGTGGCCCCTCTGGGGTCTGATCGCCGTCGGCGGCTGCCGACTCGGCCGTCTGTGCGGCGAGGGGGGTGGGCTCGGCCTCGGTCCTCGGCTCGGGCTGGGGGTTTGCAGTCACCTCGGCGGCGGCGACGACGGGCTCGGGCTCGGGAGTCACCTTGGCGGCGGCCACGGGCTCCGGTTCCGGGCTTGGGGCTGTGGCTACGGGTTCGGGCTCCGGTTCGGGGGTTGCGGCCGCGGCCAGGGGCTCGGGCTCCGAGGTCACCTCTGTGGCGGGCTCGGGCTCCGAGGACGCTGCGGCGAGGGCGGGCTCCGGCTTCGGTTCTGCCGGTGCGGCTGCAACCGCTTCCGGCTGCACCTCGTCGACCACCACCGGCTTCGGCTTC
>CBFGQM010000113.1:0-14061 GCA_965650905.1 uncultured Streptomyces sp.
GACGTAGTGGAGGCGGACGTGGACGTAGTGGAGGCGGACGTGGACGTGGTGGTGGTCGTGGTCGACTCGGGCTGCTGCGTCATCGAGGGGACTCCCGTCGCCGAGCGTCGTCGCGGAGATCGTCGAGGACCGATCCCAGCAGGGACAACGCGCGTTCCACATGCGGCAATTCCAGGGGTTCTGGTGCAGAGAGGGACTCCGTTCGTTCCTGATCGGTGGTGCCGAGCAGCGGGCCGGTGGCCAGGCGTACGCGCAGGGCGCCGAGGTCGTCGCCGAAGCGGTGGCCGCCGGGCGCGGGCATGCCGAGGCGGGCGGTGAGGAAGTCCTCGAGTTCCTGCGCGTCGCCGACGCCGTACTCGCTGAGCGCGGACCGCAGCGGGGCAAGGTCCGCGTACACATGACGGCCCGCCTGCGGGGGCCGGGCGAGGCCGCCCGCGGCCACCAGGGCATGGTGTGCGGCGGCGGCCACACGCGCGTGCAGCCGTACGGCCTCGGTGAGCCGCACGGTGATCTCGTCGGGCTCCTCGAGCGCGTACGCGGCGGCCTCGGCGACCGGCGTGGCGATGCGGGCGCCGAGCGCGGTAAGGACGTCGAGGACGCGGTCGCGCAGCCGGGTGCCGAGCTCGGTGTCGGGGAAGCGGGCGACCGCGGCGGGCCAGCCGGGCGGCAGGAAGGGACCGGCCAGGTCGGAGATCACGGTGACCCGGTCGGGGAGCATCTCGGCGGGGCTCAGCAGGACCGTGTCGTGCGGCCGGTGCAGGGTGTCGCGCCAGGTCTCGTCGCTGACCAGGTGCAGCCCCTCGTCCGTGGCGGCCTCCACGGCCTCGTGAACCAGTTCGGGCGGGGCCACGGTGGCGGTGGGGTCGTCGGCGACGGAGAGCACGAGCAGCCTTGGGTCGCCGCCCTCGGCGCGCACCCGGCGCACGGTCTCCAGGAGGGCGTACGGATCGGGGATGCCACCGCACTCGGCGGGCGTCCCCACATGGAACACGGACGTGCCGAGCAGGCGTGCCGTGGGCGCCCACCAGGTGGCGCACGGGCGCGGTACGAGAACGTCGCCGCCGATCGCGGCGGTCAGCGCGAGGAGCAGGGCCGGGGCGCCGGGGGCCGCGGCCGTCCGGCCGGGGCCGGTGGGCAGCCCGCGCCGGTCCCAGTAGGCATGGGCCGCCTCCAGGAGCCGGGGCCCGCCGCCGGTCGGTTCGGTGTGCGCGCCGCACGCGGCCGCGACGAGGCCTGGCAGCACGGGGAGTCCGTGGCCGGGAAGCGGTGGGCCGTAACGGACAGGACCGTGCCCTTGAGGATCCGTCCGCCGCATGTCCGCCTCCGCGCAGTGAGCCGTGGTCCGTAGTCCGTGGTCCGGAGGTTCGCCGGGCCTACGGTTCCGGTTGAGCCCCTGGGCTCTGAGTACCCACCGTCCAGCGCCGCCAATTCAGCGGTGCCAGCACGAGTCCCGCTCCCTGCGGCGCACCCGTTGGACGGCTGTGCCGAGCGCGCCCGCGGCGAGCAGGCCGCCGGCGGCGAGGGCGGCCGGAGAATCGGTCAACCCGTCGCCCTCGCCCGCCTGCACACCGTGATCGAGCGCCGGCTCGCTGGAGCTGTCACGGGACGGCTCGCACGACGCGGCCCGCTGCTCCTCCTGGCCGCCGGGTGTCGTCGAACAGCTGCCGTCGCCGCCCCACCCCGAGGTCCCACCGCTCGCATGCGGCACGCCACCCTCTGGAGTCCCCTGAGAGACATCCGGCACGCCACCCTCAAAAGCCCCGCCAGTGGAATCGGGCACGGCACCCTCATCGGACCCCTCTTCAGCCCGGTCTGGCACGCCGCCCTCCCAAGTCCCGCCGGAAGCATCCGGCACGCCACCCTCTGCGTCAGGCACGCCACCCTGGTCTGGCATACCTCCGTCAAGGGTCCCGCCCCAGGCGTCGGACCCGCCACCCTGAAAGACCCCACCGGAGGCATCGGGCACGCCGCCCTCGTAAGCCTGCCCAAAGGCGTCGGACCCACCGCTCTCGACGTCCGGTTCGACGGCGGTGTCGCCGGGGGCCGCGGTGTACGGGTCGGCCTCCGCGGGCGCTTCCGCGGCCGGCCCCCCGGGCGGCCCCTCAGCCGGACCCTCGGAGGCGGCCGAGACGGCGCCGCCCAGAACGATGGTGGCGAGGGCCGTGCTGGCGACGGCGGTGGTGGTGGACAGGGCGCGGACGGTACGGCGCATGTGCTGGGCTCCTTCGGCCGACGCTGGGGGCCTCCCGTGCCCTTGAGGCAGCGGAGGAGGGGCACGACGGTCGTGCCCCGCAGCCCATCAGAGCCCGCACACCGCCTGGGCGCGCGCGGCCGGACACCATTCGTGCCACTCGGACGCCCGAGCGGGTGACAGCCCAACGGGACGGCACACCGTGGCGGGGTCTCACCGCTCCCAACGGACGTGCCTCAGGTCCGAAGCACTGACCCGCGCCTGCCCTTGCCGCCGGGGCGGCGAACACCGCAGGTTTTCTCCGGACCGGAGCGGGTGACTCGGGCGGTACGGCCATCACCCGGGAGGTCCCGCATGAGCACCACAGTCGCCGACCATGTCCTGCAGCGCCTGCGCGAATGGAATGTAGAACATGTATTCGGCTATCCAGGCGATGGCATCAATGGTCTGCTGGCAGCATGGGGCCGGGCCAAGGACCGTCCCCGGTTCGTCCAGTCGCGCCACGAGGAGATGTCCGCGTTCGAGGCGGTCGGCCTTGCGAAGTTCTCGGGCCGGATCGGGGTGTGCGCGGCGACCTCCGGGCCCGGCGCGATCCACCTGCTCAACGGGCTGTACGACGCCAAGCTCGACCATGTGCCGGTGCTCGCGATCGTCGGCCAGACGCACCGCAGCGCGATGGGCGGCTCGTACCAGCAGGAGGTAGATCTGCACACGCTGTTCAAGGACGTCGCCTCCGACTTCGTGGAGACGGTGACGGTGCCCGAGCAGCTGCCGAACGTCCTGGACCGGGCGATCCGCACCGCGTACGCGCGCCGTGCCCCCACCGCCGTGATCATCCCCGGCGACGTCCAGGACCTGGACTACTCCGCCCCCACCCACGAGTTCAAGATGGTCCCCTCCAGCCTGGACCGCAGCGCGTGGACCGCGATTCCGTCGCAGGAGTCACTGGAGCGGGCGGCCGAGGTCCTCAACTCCGGTGACAGAGTGGCGATTCTGATCGGCCAGGGCGCGGCCGGGGCACAGGCCGAGGTGCAGCAGGTCGCCGAGCTGCTCGGCGCGGGCGTCGCCAAGGCGCTGCTCGGCAAGGACGCCCTGAGCGACGAACTCCCCTACGTCACGGGAGCGATCGGCCTGCTCGGCACCCGGCCCTCGTACGAGCTGATGCGCGACTGCGACACGCTGCTGACCATCGGCTCGTCCTTCCCGTATACGCAGTTCCTGCCGGAGTTCGGGCGGGCGCGGGCCGTGCAGATCGACGTCGATCCGCACATGGTCGGGATGCGTTATCCGTACGAGGTGAATCTCGTCGGAGACGCGCAGGCGACACTGGAGCGGCTGATCCCGCTGCTGGGCACGGCCCGCGGGCATGAGTGGTACGACACGGTGTGCGCGAACGTGGCGCGCTGGCGCGGGGTGATGGAGCGCCGGGCCGAGCTTTCGGCCGATCCGATCAATCCGGAGTACGTGGCGCGGGTGCTCGACCCGCTGCTGCCGGACAACGTGATCATCACCTCCGACTCGGGTTCGCCGGCGAACTGGTACGCGCGCCATCTGACGCACCGGGCCGGGATGCGCTCCTCGCTGTCGGGGACCCTGGCCACGATGGGATGCGGGGTGCCGTACGCGATCGGCGCGAAGTTCGCGCACCCGAACCGGCCCGCGATCGCGCTCGTCGGGGACGGGGCGATGCAGATGAACGGGCTCGCGGAGCTGATCACCGCGGCCAAGTACTACCACCGGTGGGAGGACCCCCGGCTCGTCGTGGGCGTCTGGAACAACCATGACCTCAACCAGGTGACCTGGGAGATGCGTGCCATGGAGGGCGCCCCTTCCTTCCTGCCCTCGCAGGAGATCCCGGACGTGCCGTACGCCGCCTTCGCCCGCTCCCTCGGGCTGACCGGCGTCCGCGTGGAGAAGCCGGGGGACGTCGAGGCGGGCTGGCGCGCGGGCCTGGAGGCCGAGGGGCCCGCGGTGATCGAGTTCCTGACCGATCCGGCCGTCCCGCCCATCCCGCCGCACGCCACCTGGAAGCAGATGGAGGCCACCGCCGCCTCCGTCCTGAAGGGCGACTTCGACCGTACGTCCATGGTCCGACATGGCTTCAAGGCCAAGATCCAGGAGTTCCTCCCGGGGCACGACCGCGACTGACGCAGGACCCTGACGGACGTGGGACGGTGACTGACCTTCGACCGTGGCTGACGTCCGGCGGCAACCAACGGCCGGCGGCCGCTGATGATGTACGGCTGCCGGCCGCTGGTCTACGGCGGCGACTGGCGTACGGCTGCACGAGCGGGCCCCGGCGCATCCCGGCGCCGGGGCCCGCTCCGTCCGGATACGGTCCGTCAGGATGTGGTCCGATCAGTTGCTGAGCTCCGCCGTTTAGGTCTCGTCGGGCTGATGCGCCGGTGGGAGGAGCCACTCCTCGTAGCGGCCGAGTGCCACGACGACACCGAGCATCAGGACCGGCATCATCACAGCGAATACCGCCATGGTCCCGTCCTTCCCCAGGGAAACGTGAAGAGGGCCGGAGACCGGGTCTCCAGGTCTCGGCCGGACAAACCCTCCGTGTCGATGTCCGGGGCGCGGGTACACGAGGATCCACCCCCGATGTCTGGAGGGAGTCATGCAGCGAGGCAGTGACCGGCTCAGCGTCCACAAGGACGAGGAGATGAAGCATGAACTGCAGGGTCTTCTCCGGTCGGGCCACCCGACCAGGACGGAGGAGTGGCACGATCCGGAGCCGACCGCCGACGACGACCCGCTGGTCGCGGGCGGGCCGGTCACGCCGGGCGGCGCCCCGGGATCCGTGGCGGCCCTTCGTCTGGAACTGGCGCGGCACCTGGGCCGTACCGCCTTCCCTGCGGGTCCCCGCGAACTGAGCGGCCTGCTACGGAGTCGGCACGCACCCGACGGGCTGGTGGAACCGCTGGAGCGGCTGCCGAGGAAGGCGCGTTACTCCACCGCCCGGGAACTGGCTCAAGCACTCGTACGCGACGCGACCACCAGGAGCGCAGCACCCGAAGAACCGCCGGAAGAACCTCCGGCGGAGGCATAGCCCGCCCTCTTGGGGGTACCGCGCGAACGCGTGAACGCCCAGGAAGGGCACCGGCACGACAGGGACTGCCCGAGCGGGAAAGGACGTGAGGAGACCATGCGGCACATCGCGTTTCTGATGGCGCCGGTCGGCGTCGAGCAGATCGAACTCACCGACTCCTGGTCGGCGGTGCACGACTCGGGGGCCGAACCTCTCCTGCTGTCGACGAAACCCGGTCGGATCCAGGCGTACAACCATCTCGACAAGGCCGACACGTTCCCGGTACAGCAGGTTGTGGGCGACGCGTCGGTGGACTCCTTCGCCGGCCTGGTGCTCCCGGGCGGCGTGGCCAACCCGGACGCGCTGCGCATGGACGAGAAGGCCCTGTCGTTCGTACGTGAGTTCTTCGAGCGGGGTAGGCCGGTCGCCGCGATCTGCCATGCCCCGTGGACGCTCGTCGAGGCGGACGTGGTCCGTGGCCGCACCCTCACCTCGTGGCCGAGTCTGCGCACGGACATCCGCAATGCGGGCGGCACCTGGGTCGACGAGCAGGTCCACGTCTGTGAAGCCGCGCCGGCGACGCTCATCACCAGCCGCAAACCGGCCGACCTCAAGGCGTTCTGCGACGCGTTCGTGACCGAGTTCTCAAAGCGGCGGCACTGACACCGGAGGCGTCCAAGACGGCAGAGTCGCGCAAGACCGGCGGAGTCGCGCCGAACGAAGTGCGCCGAGCGCCGCCCGCCACGTGGCCTTGGACCGGCCGTCTGAATCCGCCGGGCGGCCAAGCCGTCATGTCCCGCAGTGCGCCTGTCGCTCGCGTGCGCCCGTGCGGGTCCTGCCGAGGGCCACCGGTCGGCGTGGGTGTCGGCGCAAGTACTCACCCTCCAGCTGCGCCATCCGTACGTTGTGGGTGCGCAGCGCGTCGTTCGAGCCGTGCAGCAACGTGTCGTGGCGCGTGCGGTGGATCGTCTCCAGCTCCTTCATCAGCTGCTGGTCGTCCAGGAGGCCCGGGTCGACTCCGGTCATGGTGGCACCCCGATCGTCGGTTCCTTCGATGCGGTCCGGGTACCCGCCCGGCGCAAGCAGTATCCCGAGCGGCATCCGGGAGGGAGCCATGGATCTCGCCTTTCTCCATCCACTGTACGAACATCCGGGGCCCTGGGCCTCGGTGTACGTCGACACCTCCCGGCACACGGAGGTCACCCCCCACGAGCGGTCACTGGTGGCACGGGCGGCGGCCGACCGGCTCGCCGAGCAGGGCGCGGACGAGGCGACTTGCCGTGCCGTACGCGCCACGCTGGAGGAGCTGGGGCACTCCGCCGAACCGCACGGCCGGGCCGTGTTCGCGACCGGCGGCGAGGTCGTCCTCGACCCTCACCTTGCCGCGTCCCCACCGGGCACCATGTCCCCCCACTGGTCGGCGCTCCCGCACACCGCGCCGCTCCTCGACCTGGCCGGTGAGGACCCGGTGTGCGTGGTGGCCTACATCGACCGCCGGGGCGCGGCCTTCGAGCTGCGCGGAGCGCTGGGCACCCGGGATGCGGGCTCGGTCGCCGGGCAGCAGTGGCCCGTGCACCGCACGAGCACGATCGACTGGTCGGAGCGGCACTTCCAGCTCAGGGTGGAGAACACCTGGGAGCACAACGCCGCCGAGATCGCCGACGCGCTCACCGTCTGCCAGGACGAGACCCGGGCGGACCTGCTGATCCTCGTCGGCGACGACCGCGAGCGCCGAGCCGTGCACGAACGGCTGCCGCAGCGGCTGCACGACCGCACGGTGGAGACCCGGGCCGGGACCGGCAGCCGACTGCTGGACGAGGAGGTGGAACGGGCCCGCGCGGAGCACGTGCACCGCAGGGCGGCCGAGGAACTGGAGCGGTTCAAGGCGGCCCGGGCACCGGACACGGACGGAAACGTCGGCGCCGTCGAGGGCGTACCCGCGCTGATCGAGGCGGCCCGGGAGCACCGGATCGACGAGCTGCTGATCCGCCCGGACGGGCCCGACACCCGCCGCGAGGTGTGGGTCGGCGAGGACTCCGACCAGCTGGCCGTCCGGCGCACGGAGACGAAGCCGCTGGGCGAGGCCCGGCCCTGGTCGGCGCGGGCGGACGACGCGCTGCTGCGGTCCGTGGTGGCGACGGGCGCACCCGCCCTTTCGGTGACGGCCGCCGGGCCCGAGGACGCCCCGGTGGGCGGCCTGGGAGCGCTGCTGCGCTGGTCCTAGTCCCTCCCGTCGGGGAGGTGCTACTCGAGGTGCGCCGCCTCCAGATGCCCAGGGGCGCGCCTTGTCCAGGTGAGTCGAGGCGGGCGGCAACCGCTTGTGCGCGATGTGCGGTCCCGCCGGGGTACCCGAAGTCACATGACCGCAGATGTAGACCTCACCGTCCCCGAGCCCGCCCATGCCCTGCGCGACCGGCTGCTGGCCGTGGACTGCCGCCTCTTCGACACCGTCGCGGCCCGGCACTGGCCGGGCGCGGACCCCTTCCTGCCGCGGCTGAGCCGCAGCGCCAATCACGGGGTGCTGTGGTTCGCCACGGCGACGGCCCTCGCGGCGACTCGCTCGCCGAAGGCCCGGCGCGCCGCGGCCCGGGGTGCCGCCTCGCTCGCCCTGGCCTCGGCGACCATCAATACCCTCGGCAAGCGCTCGGTGCGCCGCCCGCGCCCGCTGCTCGACTCGGTGCCGCAGATCCGTCAGTTGCGGCGCCAGCCGATCACCACCTCGTTCCCGTCGGGGCACTCGGCGTCGGCGGCGGCCTTCGCGACGGGCGTCGCACTGGAGTCCCGGCCTCTGGGCGCGGCGGTCGCCCCGGTCGCCGCCGCGGTCGTCGTCTCCCGGGTCTACACGGGCGTCCACTTCCCCCTCGACGTCCTCGCCGGCGCGGCACTGGGCGTGGGCGCCGCCGTCGCCGTACGCGGCCTCGTGCCGGCCCGCGACCAGCGTCCGTCACCGGGAGGCCGCCCGCGCGTGGACGCGCCCGCGCTTGCGGCCGGGCAGGGCCTGGTCCTCGTAGCCAACAAGGAGGCGGGCACCCCTGAGGATCGCGGCCGGCATCCGGCGTGGTGCCCCAGCCCGGCAGCGTGAGCTTCGCCCGCGCCAGCGGTGCGCCGGTGAACGCCGCCCCCGGCGTATCCAACGTATCGGCTGCTGTGGCGGCCGAAGATCTGGGCAAACTGACGCTCGGCGCCACGATCCGCCGCGAGTTGCGGTGCTGGAGGAGACGGCGGATCAGCAGCTGGTCAGCAGCTGGTCTTGTAGACCGCTGCCCGGCCCGCGGCGGAGTTCAGGTTGGACTGGGTGATGATCGTGAAGCCGGTCCTGATGGACGCGGTCGTCGCTTCGCCCTTGATCGCCTTGATCGCCTGCTCGACCCCGTCGGTTCCGATCCTGGCCGGCTGCTGGGCGATCAGCGCCTGCACGGTGCCTTCCTCGAGCGCCTTGACCTGGTTGGGACCTGCATCGAATCCGGTGATCTTCACCTTGTTCTGCATGCCGGCCTGCCGGACGCCGGTGGCGGTTCCCTCGGCGGCGACCCGGTTCGAGGCGAAGATCCCCACAATGCCGGGGTTCTTCTGCAGGGCCGCGCTGACGATGGACGCGGCCCTGGCCGGGTCGTTCTGAGGGTACTGGACGCCAAGGTAGGTGAAGGAGGGATCCGCCTTCGCCGCGTCGGCGAAGCCCTTGTCGCGGGCGTCGGTGGTGCTGATGCCCGGCTGGTTACCGACGCCCAGGACCTCGCCGCCTTCGGGTGCAAGCTTTTTGATGGACTCGAAAGCCGCTTTGCCGCCGCCGTAGTTGTCCGACGAGATCGCCGACACCGCCACCGAGGGGTCGTTGAGCGTGGTGTCCACCAGAACGACCTTGATGCCCTGCTCCGCGGCCCGCGCGATCGGCCGCTGCATCGAGGAGACGTCGGTCGGGGCGATCAGGATCGCGTCCGGCTTCGATGCGACGACCGACTCCAGGATCGGTGTCTGTAGGGCCGGGTCGAACTTCTGGGGCCCCTGGGTCGTGACGGTGGCCCCTTCGGCCTTGGCTGCGGCCTGCACACCGCACTGCATCGTGATGTAGAACGGGTTTCCCGTGACCCCCTCCACGAAGGCGATCTTGTACGTCTTGCCACCGGAACCGCCGGCGGTGGAGGAGGTGCCGGAGCTGCACGACGCCATCAGCGAGAGGGCGAGTACGGACACCGCGGCGCTGACCACGATCTTACGGTTCATCGTGTGCGTCCTTTCTGGAACCGCTCCTGGACCGGGAAAGGAACAGAAATCGCGGGGACTTCCCACGCTGTGCCGCAGTGCGACGCGTTTGATCGAGGTAGACCACGGCGATGAGCACCGCACCGACGACGACCTGCTGCCAGAACGGCTGGAGGTTGGTCTGGACGAAGCCGTTCTGCAGAACGCTCGGGATGAAGAGCCCGACAACGGTCCCGAAGACGGACCCCACGCCGCCGAAGAGGCTGGTGCCGCCGATCGCGACGCCGGCGATCACATTGAGCGGCGTGTTGGACTGGCCGCTGATCGTGGTCGACTGAAAGAAGGCCAGGTTCAGGATTCCGGCGAGCCCGGCGAGAAAGCCGGCCAGCGCGTAGACCTTGATCAGGTGCAGGTCGACCTTGAGGCCGACGCGGCGCCCGGCCTCGGCGTTGGAGCCGACGGCATAGGTGTAGAGGCCGAAGGGGGTTCGGTGGAGTACGACGATGCCGACGACAACCACTACTGCGGCGATCACGGACAGCGTCGGGACCTGCCACACCACGTTGCCGAACCCGACATCGTTGACCAATGCCTCGGGCGCCTCCCGCAGGTCCAGGCCCTTGGTGATGATCTGGGCCAAGCCGAGCGCCGCGCCGAGGCTGCCCAGTGTGACGACCAGTGCGGGCACCTTGGCTTTCGCGATCATGAGACCGTTGAAGAGGCCCCAGCACAGTCCGCAGGCACAGGCGACCACCGCTCCCACCAGGGCAGTGCCCCAGCCCTGACCGCCCATCGCGGCCATCACCCTGGAGGCGACGACCCCGCTGAACACCAGCACACTGCCGATCGACAGGTCGATGCCGCCGGTGATGATGACGAAGGTCATGCCGACACCGAGCACCGCATAGATCGAGGTGTTCTGGACGATGCTGCGGATGTTGAAGACCGTGAGAAAGGTATGGGGCTCGGCGATGCCGAAGATCGCCACTATGACGACGAGGAGCACCAGGATCTGCGCTGCCTGCACCGGCCGCAGCCGCCGGCCGCGAGAGGCGTCGCTGATGACGGTGTTCGTCCGGTCGGTCGTTGACCCGGTCATGCCTCCTCCTGATCCTCCTGGAACCGTCAACTCGCCCAGCTGGATGTCCGGGGGTGAACGGCCCGCAGACAACCGTGATGGCGCGAGTGATGGTCGTGGCCTGCTCTCCTCCGTCTCGCCCATCCCCCAAGCCCATCCGGATGCGCCCGATTTGTCGGGCGTCATAGCCGATACTGTCAGAGAGGGCTCCGCCCTGCAGCGACGGAGTGCACCGGGCACAGTGGTGACCGGGACCAGGCGACGCGCCGCGCCAGAGAGGTGGTTTTCCGTGGCAGCCACTCCCTTGCTGGCACTGCGGGGGGTCTGCAAGCGGTTCGGCGCGGTGCAGGCACTCACCGACGTTCATCTCGATGTCCACGCGGGTGAGGTTGTCGCTGTGGTCGGGGACAACGCGGCCGGCAAGTCCACTCTGGTGAAGGCGATCGCCGGCGTGAACCCAGCGGATGTCGGCGTCATCGAGTGGCAGGGTCAGCCTGTCGACATCCACGATCCGCAGGATGCCCAGAACCTGGGCATAGCGACCGTCTACCAGGACCTGTCGCTCTGCGACGACCTCGACGTCGTGCAGAACCTTTTCCTCGGCCGTGAACTCTGCAGGTTCGGCATCCTCGCAGAGGCCGCGATGGAGGAACGAGCCCACAGGCTGCTGAACACCCTGGCCATACGGATCCCCACCGTGCGCATCCCGATCGCATCGCTCTCCGGCGGCCAGCGCCAGATGGTGGCGATCGCCCGCTCGCTGATGGGCAAGCCGAAGGTGCTGGTGCTGGACGAGCCCACCGCCGCTCTCGGTGTTGAACAGACCGCGCAGATCCTTGCGCTGATCGAGCGCCTGCGTGAGCAGAGCCTCGGCGTGCTCCTGATCAGCCACAACATGGAGGAGGTACGCGCGGTCGCGGACCGGGTGGCGGTACTGCGCCTCGGCCGCAACAACGGCTTCTTCGAGATGAAGTACACCACCCAGGAACAGATCATCTCCGCCATCACCGGCAGTGACACCATGGCCGTGACCCTGCAGCACAGTCTGCTGCCCCGCGGTCTGCCCGAGCAGAACGCCCTCGATGTGGCCTACCGCTATCTGCCCGCGCAGGCGGGGGTGGGCGGTGACTGGTTCGACGTCATCCCACTGCCGGGAGCACGCGTCGCGCTGGTCGTGGGTGATGTCGTGGGCCACGGCCTGCACGCCGCGGCCACGATGGGCCGTCTGCGCACCGCAGTCCACAACTTCTCCACGCTGGACCTTCCGCCCGACGAACTCCTCGGGCGCCTCGACGCGCTGGTCAGCAGCATCGACCAGGTCGAGGCGGCGACCGGCGGCGGGGTCCCGATCACCGGGGCGACCTGCCTGTATGCGATTTACGACCCGATCTCCCGGCGCTGCGACCTGGCCCGGGCCGGCCACCTACCGCCCGCGCTCGTTCACCCCGACGGCACCGTGGACTTCCCCGACCTGCCTGCCTGTCCGCCCCTGGGCCTGGGGGACCTGCCCTTCGAGACCGCGGAACTGCACATGCCCGAGGGCAGCCAGCTGGTCCTGTACACCGACGGCCTTGTCGAAGACCGCAACCGCGACATCGACGTCGGGCTCGACCTCCTGCGCAGCGCCCTGGCCCACCCCGACCGAGCGCTGGAGGCGGCCTGCGAGGCGGTGCTCGACGCACTGCTTCCCGCTCACCAGAGGGACGACATCGCTCTGCTGATCGCCCGCACCCGCGTGCTGCCGGCCGATCGGATCGCCGTCTGGGAAGTACCGTCCGACCCGTCGGCCGTCGCCGGCATCCGCAAGGGGGTCACCCGGCAGCTGGCGGAGTGGGGACTGGACGAGATGGTGTTCGCCACGGAGCTGATCCTCAGCGAGCTCGTCACCAATGCCATCCGGTACGCCACCGGCCCGATCCGGGTCCGGCTACTGCGGGACCGCCGCCTGATCTGCGAGGTCTCCGACGCCAGCAGCACCTCCCCGCACCTGCGCTATGCCGCCACCACGGACGAGGGCGGACGAGGGCTGTTCATGGTCGCTCAGTTCGCCGAACGCTGGGGTACCCGGTACACCGAAACGGGCAAGGTCATCTGGGCGGAGCAGCCGCTGCCCGATCAGCCAGTGGTCGCTCGTGACTCCTCCCCCGGCTGAAGCCTTGGCGTGCAGGGTCATCTGGGCAGCGGCACGACGCGCGATCAGCGCAGTCACCCGCCCACGACCAGCACGAGCACTCCGAAGCGCACTCACGCCAGGCCCTTGACCAGCAACTTCAGCTTGCACAAAGCCCACTGAAGGAGTACGCGGCCCAGGGGCCGGTGAGTTCCACCCGCAGGCCCGGCCGCTTCTCACCCTTCGCGCGGTCCACCAGTTCCACGAATTCCTCTGATCTCGAACGCGGCACGAGATAGGCGGCGTTGAGTACCTTGCGACCGGAAGCACGGGAAGTCGCTGCGTTCTGTTGCGTGTGGATCCGGGCGTCCTCCGCGAACCGGGCAAGGGTGCCGTGCAGCCGGCGGGCGAATTCCTCGGCGCGCACCCAGGCGCGAACCGAGTAGGACACCGCGTCGGACACCGCGTCGGACACCGCTTCGGAATCCTCGGCGGACTCCGCGTACACCTCCACGCCCCATTCCACCCGCCCGTCGAGCCGGTCGAGCGTGCGCAGGAGGTTCCCCTCCTGGGCCTCCATCATCGTGCGTACGCCGCTGTCGTCCCGGAACACGGTGGCGAGCCGGAGCGGCAGGGGCGAGGTGACCACGGTGAGCGCGTCGATCACGCTCTTGTGGGCCCGCGTGGTCGCGCTGAGCCAGTGCGGGTCTTCCAGGTGGGCGCGCAGCGGCTCCTCGGCGAATTCCTCCTCCGGCACCGCGCTGACGACGGCGACCAGACCGTGGTGGGTCAGCGGTTTGGGCGGCACGCCCGCGACGCCCGTCAGCTGGGCGGGAAGGGTGGAGCCGAAGGGGCGGCAGACGGCGTAGACATAGCGCAGACCGCTCATGGTGCCTCCTCCTGCGTGTGTGGTGCGCGCCCGCCCTCCAACCCGGCGACGTGCGCGCGCGACCAGTGGTTCTCGCGGGCCGGTTCGTTGCGATGGGCGCGCAAGGCCCAGAGGCTGCCGCGCACGGGTGCGAGCGGCAGCAGCACTTCCCGGATCAGCCCCCTGTGCTCAGTGCCCCGTCGGTTCGGCGGGCTCGGACGGCCCGGGTTCGACGAAGCCGTAGGGCGGCAGCGGCCCGTTGACGCGCAGGTCGAGGTGTGGGTGCCTGGTGCGGAACTGTTCGACGGCGGCGAGGAACACCTCGGCCGACTCACGGTCCACCAGGAAGGACATGTTGGCCGGCCATCCGGTGGACTCGTGGCCCACGCGCACGGAGTCGGCGACCGGTTCCAGGGTGTGCCGCAGGTCGACGGCGTCCTTGGTCTCGCGGGACCTCAGCTCGGCGGCCACCATCTCTCCGAGCCGCACCCGCTGCTCGTTACGTCCGCCGTCACCCTGCAGTTTTGCCTCGGTGACCGACCTGATCTCCGGGTTCTCTGCCCTCACCCGGTGGGGTACG
>CBFGQM010000114.1:0-14045 GCA_965650905.1 uncultured Streptomyces sp.
GGACTTGCCCTTGCCGATCCCCGTGTGCACGACGACAAGGGGACGATTCCGACGCTGACGGGTGGTCAGCCCATCGTCCGGCACGACACTCGGCTGCCCCTGCGGCATTACGCGACCCTCCTGCCGTTGTCCCCGGTGCCCTGAACATCTCGGACGAGCCCGGCGATCGAGTCCGCCCGCAACTCGTCCAAGGTGACGGCCATGCCGCCGAGTTCGCCCGCGAGCTGCCGGGCGAGCCCGAGCCGCACCGGCCCCGACTCGCAGTCGACGACCACGGACGCGACCCCGTCGGCCGCGAACAGCCGCGCCGCCCGCCCCGCGAGCGCCACCGGGTCCGGGCCGCCAGTGGCGCGCCCGTCCGTCACCACCACGACGAGCGAACGCCGCGCGGGATCCCGCAACCGCTCCACCCGCAGCACCTCATGGGCCTTCAGCAGTCCCGCGGCCAGCGGCGTCCGCCCACCCGTGGGCAGCGACTCCAGTCGCGCCGCGGCCGCGTCCACCGACGAGGTCGCAGGCAGCGCGATCTCGGCCGCGGCACCGCGGAAGGTCACCAGCCCCACCTTGTCCCGGCGCTGATACGCGTCGAGCAGCAGCGACAGCACGGCCCCCTTGACCGCACTCATCCGCTGCCGCGCGGCCATCGATCCGGAGGCGTCCACGACGAACAGCACGAGGTTCCCCTCACGCCCCTCCCGGGTGGCCTGCCGCAGATCGCCGCGCCGTACGACGAGCCCCGGACCCGAGCGCCCACGCACCCGCTGATGCGGGGCCGCGGCCCGCACGGTCGCCGCCAGATGCAGTTTGGTGAGCGTCCCCGAGGGGCGCCGCGCCCCCGTCGTGCGCCCGTGCTCGGTGCGCGCCCGCGACCGCCGCCCGGCGGCACCCTCGCCGAGGCCGGGTACGCTCAGCATCTTGGCACGGAAGGGCTCCGCGGCTTGTACGGGAGACTGCTCACCGGCGCCGGGCGGCGGGCTCGGCGCCTGCCCGTCCTCCGAGGGGCCGCCCTGCGCCGGAACGTCTCCGGTGGGTGACGCGCCGTTGTCCGGCCCGCCGTCCGACCTGCCGTCCGACCCGCCGTCCGACTCGCCGTACCCGCCGTCCGGCCTGTCCTGCGGCGGCTGTCCGCCACCCCCGGGCCCGTCCGGACCGGGATCGGGATCGTCGTCGTCCTGCCCCCCGAACTCCTCCAGTGTCTCGTCGAGTTTGTCCTCATCGAGCCCCGGCGCGTCGAAGGGATTGCGCCGCCGCCGATGCGGCAGCGCGAGCAGCGCCGCCTGCCGCACATCCTCCGCGAGCACCTCGGTCCGCCCGGCCCAGGCGGCCAGCGCGGTCGCCGTACGGGCCATCACGATGTCCGCCCGCATCCCGTCGACCTCGAACGCCGCACAGGTCGCCGCGATCTGCCGCAGCGCCCCGTCGCCCAGCCGAACGGACGGCAGCAGCTCCCGCGCCGCCACGATCCGGGCCCGTACCGCCGACTCCTCGTCGGACCAGCGCGCGGTGAACCCGTCCGGATCGTCGTCGTACGCGAGCCGCCGCCGTACGACCTCCACCCGCTGATCGGGCTCACGCGAGGCAGCCACCTCCACCGTCAGCCCGAACCGGTCGAGCAACTGCGGCCGCAGCTCGCCCTCTTCGGGATTCATGGTCCCGACGAGCAGGAACCGCGCGGCATGCCGCACCGAGACGCCCTCGCGCTCGACGTACGACGCCCCCATGGCGGCGGCGTCGAGCAGCAGGTCGACCAAGTGGTCGTGCAGCAGGTTCACTTCGTCGACGTAGAGAATGCCGCGATGAGCGTCGGCCAGCAGCCCCGGCTCGAACGCCTTGACGCCCTCCGCCAGCGCACGCTCGATGTCGAGGGCGCCCACGAGGCGGTCCTCGGAGGCGCCGACCGGAAGCTCGACCATCCGGGCCGCCCGCGACACGCCGGACCCCACCTCGTGCGGCCCGTCGGGACACCCCGGATCGGGTGAGCCGGGCGCGCACGAGAACCGGCACCCGGCGACGACGTTCACCTCCGGCATGAGCGCCGACAGGGCGCGTACAGCGGTGCTCTTCGCCGTCCCCTTCTCTCCTCGGACCAGGACTCCACCCACCGCAGGGCTCACCGCGTTGAGGAGCAGCGCCAACCGCAGATCGTCCTGTCCGACAACGGCAGTGAAAGGAAAGGGCGTGCTCATGCCTCGATCACTCCTTCGAGTGGTTGGCGCGAAGACCGTGTGTCGACAGCCGTGGCTTCGGCCAGGCTGCTGTCCCGCTCCCCGCCGATGCGGGGGTGATCCGAGGTCGACCCCGTGGGCTCAGCGCGCGATGATGTGCTCCCCGCCCATACGGGGGTCCCAGGGAAGATCACTCGTCTCCCTCCAGATCTCCCTCAAGTTCGAGGTAGGTCGCCCGGAGCCGGTCTAGGGTCTCCTGGTCCGGCTCCGCCCACAGTCCCCGGTCCGCCGCCTCCAAGAGACGTTCGGTGATTCCTCTCAACGCCCACGGGTTCGACGTCCGCATGAAGTCCTGGTTCTCGGGTGAGAACACGTACTCGGCCGCCAGCCTCTCGTACATCCAGTCGTCGACCACGCCGGCCGTGGCGTCGTACCCGAAGAGGTAGTCGACGGTCGCGGCCATCTCGAAGGCGCCCTTGTAGCCGTGGCGCCGCATGGCCGCCATCCAGCGCGGGTTGACCACGCGGGCGCGGAACACGCGGTGCGTCTCCTCGCCGAGGGTCCGGGTCTTCACCTGGTCCGGCACGGCGGAGTCACCGACGTACGCCTCGGGGGAGGCGCCCGTCAGATGCCGCACCATGGCCACCATGCCGCCGTGGTACTGGAAGTAGTCGTCCGCGTCCACGAGATCGTGCTCCCGCGTGTCGACGTTCTTGGCGGCGACGGCGATGCGCCGGAACGCCGTCTCCATGTCTCCGCGTGCCGCCCGCCCGTCGAGCCCGCGTCCATAGGCATAGCCGCCCCACACCGCGTACACCTCGGCCAGATCCGCGTCGCTCCGCCAGTTCCTGGCGTCGATCAGCGGGAGCAGCCCGGCCCCGTACGCGCCGGGCTTGGACCCGAAGATGCGAGCCGTCGCGCGCCGCCGGTCACCGTGCTCGGCGGTGTCCTCGTCGGCGTGGGCGCGGACGTAGTTCTGGTCGGCGGGCTCGTCGAGATCGGCGACGGCCCGCACCGCGTCGTCGATCAACCCCACCACGTGCGGGAACGCGTCCCGGAAGAAGCCGGAGATACGGACCGTGACGTCGATGCGCGGCCGGCCCAGCTCCTGCGGTGGCACCACCTCGAAGCCGGTGACCCGGCGCGACGCGTCGTCCCACACCGGACGGCAGCCGAGCAGCGCCAGGATCTCCGCGATGTCGTCGCCTTGGGTGCGCATGGCGGACGTACCCCAGACCGTCAGGCCGACGGACCTGGGGTACTCGCCGGTGTCCTGGAGATACCGCTGGACGAGCGAGTCGGCGAGCGACTGCCCGACCTCCCAACTGAGCCTGGAGGGGATCGCCTTGGGGTCCACGGAGTAGAAGTTGCGGCCCGTCGGCAGGACGTTCACCAGCCCGCGGGTCGGCGAACCGGACGGGCCCGCCGGGACGTAACCGCCGTCAAGTGCCTTGAGGACGTGGTCGATCTCGTCCGTCGTACGGGCGAGCCGCGGCACGACCTCGTTGCACGCGAACTCCACCACCGCGACGGCGTCCGGCAGTTCGACGCCCAGGACGTCCCGAACGACAGCGGTGCTCTCGGACGTCACCCAGCCTCGCTGCTCCATGCCCTCGGCGATCCGTCGGCACAGCTGCTCCAGCAGGTCGATCGCGTCGGCGGCCGTACGAGACGGCCCTTCGACCCGTTCCGTCAGCTCGACCGGCACCTTCACCGCAGCGCCGGGTTCCGCCAGCAGCTCCTTCTCCACGAGCCCGAAATGCTCGGCCAGGCATGCCCGCAGACCGGGCAGCGCGTTCGCGACGCCGCCCCAGATCTGCGAGGCCCGCAGCACCGCGAGGACGAGATTGACGCGCGGCTCGCCCACCGGCCCGCCGCCCAGGATGTGCAGCCCGTCCCGGATCTGCACGTCCTTGATCTCGCACAGATAGCCGTCGATGTGCATGACGAACTCGTCGAAGTCGCCATCGTCCGGCTGCTCGTCCACATGCAGGTCGTGGTGCAGTTCGGCGGCCTTGACGAGCGTCCAGATCTGGGCGCGTACGGCCGGTGCCTTCGCGGGGTCCAGGTCGGAGACGAGGGCGTACTCGTCGAGGAGCTGCTCGAGTTTCGCGAGATCGCCATACGTGTCCGCGCGCGCCATCGGCGGTACGAGGTGGTCGACGACCGTGGCATGCCCGCGGCGCTTGGCCTGGGTGCCCTCGCCGGGGTCGTTCACGATGAACGGGTAGATCAGCGGCAGGTCGCCGAGCACCGCGTCCGGCGCGCAGCCCCCGCTCAGCCCGAGCCCCTTGCCCGGCAGCCACTCCATGGTGCCGTGTTTGCCCATGTGCACGATGGCATCGGCGCCGAAACTGCTCTCCAGCCACCGGTACGCCGCCATGTAGTGGTGCGACGGCGGCATGTCCGGGTCGTGGTAGATCGCGATCGGGTTCTCGCCGAAGCCGCGCGGCGGCTGGATCATCACGACGACGTTCCCGAACCGGAGGGAAGCCAGGACGATGTCGTCACCGTCGACGTACAGGCTGCCCGGCGGCTCGCCCCACGCCTGAAGCATTCCGTCCCGCAGTTCGGGGTCGAGCTTGTCGAACCACGCCCGGTAGTCGGCCAGCGGCACGCGCGCGGGCGCTGCGGCCAGTTGTTCCTCCGTCAGCCACTCGACGTCGTGACCGCCGGCCGCGATGAGCCGGTGGATCAACTCGTCGCCGTTGTCCGGGTATCCGGACACCTGGTACCCGGCGTCCCGGAGCGCGTCGAGGACCCGTACCGCCGATGCGGGCGTGTCGAGTCCGACCGCGTTGCCGACGCGCGCGTGCTTGGTCGGGTAGGCGGTGAAGACGAGCGCGAGCTTCTTGTCCTCGTTCGGTTTGTGCTTCAACCGCGTGTGCCGTACGGCGATTCCGGCGACACGCGCGGCCCGCTCCGGGTCGGCCACGTACACCGGGACGTCGTCGGGTCCCTGCTCCTTGAAGGAGAACGGCACCGTGACGAGCCGTCCGTCGAACTCCGGGATCGCGACCTGCATCGCCGCGTCCATGGGGGAGAGGGCGGCGTCCGACTCATGCCACGCGGCGTGCGAGGAGGTGAGGCACAGTCCCTGCAGCACGGGGACGTCGAGCTCGGCGAGCGCCCCGATGTCCCAGGCCTCCTCATCCGCCCGTCCAGCACCACCGCCCTCGACCAAGGTGCTTCGCACCACTGGATCCTTTCCGCCCGCCGAGGCCGGTGAGGCGTGCGTGCCGCCCGCCGCGAGCACGGTGGCCACCAGCGCGTCGGCCCGCCCGAGGATCTCGTACAGTCCCGCGTCGGCGCCGCGCAGCGAACCGCAGTACACAGGAAGGGCGTTGGCTCCCCGCGCCTCGATCGCGTCGCACAGCGTGTCGACGAAGGCCGTGTTGCCGGCCAGTTCATGGGCCCGGTAGAAGAGCACGCCGACGGTCGGACGGCCGTCGAGGTACACACGCTCGCCGTGGACGCCGTACTCGGCCATCTTCCGCGGTTCCTCGAAGCCCTCGCCGGTGAGCAGCACGGTGTCGGAGAGGAAGCGGGCCAGCTCGGTGAGGTTGCCCGGGCCGCCCTCGACGAGATAGCGCAGCGCCTCGGCCACGACACCGGCCGGCACCGACGACTCGGCCATCAACTCCGCGTCGGGGACGGTCTCACCGCCGAGCAGGACGGTCGGAATCCCGGAGGCCTTCAGGGCGGCGAGCCCGTCCTCCCAGGCACGCCTGCCCCCCAGGAGCCGTACGACGGCGATGTCGGCGCCCTCGACGAGCGCGGGCAACTCCTCTGCGACCTCGACGCGGGTAGGGTTGCCGATCCGGTACGCGGCGCCGGAGGCACGCGCCGCCAGCAGATCCGTGTCGGCGGTCGACAACAACAACACTGTGCTCATGCGGGCGCTCCCGGTGGAATGAAAGGCAGTCCTGACGGCGCGCCCGACTCGATGAGCCGCCACAGCGCGTCCGTGTCCGCGTGTTCCTCGATCAGATCGCCGAGCCGGTCCAGCTGCTGCTCGCGCAGCGCGGCGAAGGACGTGTCGGCGGCCGGTATGAAGCGTCGGCCCGCTGCGGCCGCCACCTCACGCAGGAAGGCACGCCGGAAACCGTCCGACTCCATCGAGCCGTGCCAGTGCGTGCCCCAGACGGCGCCGACCCGACAGCCGTCCAGGCTGTGTCCCCTGTCATCAGAGATAAACGTGTCCCCGCCTGAGACCTGGGCGACGCCGTGATGGATCTCGTAGCCCTCGACGCGCTCGCCCAGCGCCTCGCCGACCGGGCGGGTGAGGGTCTTCTCGTGCGCGAACCGCACCCGTACGGGGAGCAGGCCGAGCCCGTCGGCATGGCCCCGCCGGCTCTCGACCTGGTCCTCGATGTGCTCGCCGAGGATCTGGAAGCCGCCGCAGATGCCGAGCACGGGCCGGCCCTCGGCGGCCCGCCGTGCGATCGCGTCCGCGAGACCGCGCTCCCGAAGCCACTCCAGGGCACGGACCGTCCCCCGGGTGCCGGGAATCACGACGAGGTCGGCGTCCGCCAACTCCTCGGGCCGGTCCACGAAACGCACGACGACACCCGGCTCGGCGGCCAGTGCGTCCACGTCGGTGAAATTGGACATCAGGGGAATCGCGCAGACGGCGACCCGCAGGACGTCCTCGCCGACGGGGGCGGTGACCTCCGATTCCCGGACCGCCCCACGCAGGGACACGCTCATCCCGTCCTCCTCGTCGATGCCGAGCCCGTGCCGGAAGGGAAGCACGCCGTACGAGGGCCGCCCGGTGAGGTCGCGGAGCATGTCGAGCCCCGGCTCCAGCAGGGACACGTCCCCGCGGAACTTGTTGACTAGGAATCCGGCGACCAGGTCCTGGTCCTCGGGCGACAGCAGAGCGACGGTCCCGAAGAACGAGGCGAAGACACCCCCGCGGTCGATGTCGCCGACGACGAGCACGGGAAGCCGGGCGTTCCTGGCGAGCCCCATGTTCACGATGTCGGTGCGGCGCAGATTGATCTCGGCGGGACTGCCCGCTCCCTCACAGATCACCGCGTCATACGTGCCCCGCAACTCGGCCAGGCACTCCAGCACGGTTCCCAGCAGCACTTCTTGCCGCCCACCGTGCAGCTTTTTCCCGTGAAGCGACCCCCCGGGCTCCCCGAAGAACCCGCGCGCGCTCATCTCGCCCACGGGCTTGCCCATGAGCACGACCTGACTGCTCCGGTCGCTGCCCGGCTTCAGCAGTACGGGGTTCATCAGCGCCGTGGGCTCGACGCGCGCCGCCTGTGCCTGCATGGCCTGCGCCCGCCCGATCTCGGCGCCCTCGCGCGTGACGAACGAGTTGAGGGACATGTTCTGCGCCTTGAAGGGCGCGACCTTGACGCCGTGGCGCACCAGCCACCGGCAGATCCCGGCGGTGACGACACTCTTGCCGGCGTCGGAGGTGGTCCCGGCGACGAGCAGCCCACCGCTCATGACGTACGCCCCTTCGTGAGCAGCCCACTCCTGAGCAGCTGTTGTGTGAGGAGCTGTCTCGTGAGGAGCCGCCCGGCGACACTCACACCAAGCGCGAGCCGGCTCACCCGCTGCGACAGCCGCACGGCCCGCTCGACGTCGTGCACGCGCACGGTCCGCCCCGCCCCATTGAGTACGGGCCGGTGTTCGACACGCCCCCCGTACGAGAGCGTGCCGCCGAGCCGCACGCCCAGGGCTCCCGCGAACGACGCCTCCACAGGCCCGGCGTTGGGGCTCGGGTGGTGCGCGGCGTCCGCACGCCAGGCGCGTACGGCCGCTCGCGGATCGCTTCCCGCGACCGCCGCGAGCACGGCGGTGAGCCGGGCCCCCGGCCACCCCGCGACATCGTCCAGCCGGGCGGAGGCCCACCCGTACCGCCGGTACTCGGGCGACTTGTGCCCGACCATGGCGTCGAGGGTGTTGACGGCCCGGAAGCCCACAAGCCCCGGAACCCCGGCGACGGCACCCCACACCAGCGCGCCCACGACCGCGTCGGAGGTGTTCTCGGCGACGGACTCGACGACGGCCCGGGCGATCCCGTCGGCGTCCAGCGCCTGCGGGTCGCGCCCGCACAGGTGCGGCAGCCTCTCCCGGGCCGCTTCGATGTCCCCGGCGGCCAGCGCCGCGCCGACGGCCCGGGCCTCGCGCCCGAGCGAGGTCCCGCCGACCACGGCCCAGGTGGCGGCGGCGGTCAGCGCGACAGAGGCGGTACGGGACGGACGTACGGCAGACGTGGCGAAGGCCGCGAGGGACACGGCACCGCCCACGCACACGGCGGTGTGCAGCGCGCCCCATCCCCGGTGGTCCCGCCACAGAACCCGCTCCACGGCGCCCGCGGCACGGCCGAACGCGGCGACCGGATGCCCGCGGCGAGGATCTCCGAGCAGCAGGTCACCGAGGAGGCCGGCGGCGGCGCCGTACGCGAAGACGCGATCGGCACGCATCCGGGTCAGCCCGTCGCCACGTCAGGCAGAACCCTCGGACTCGGCGAACTCGAACTCGGCGAGTGGATCCGCAACAGGCAGCCGCGCATGGCGATATGTCCTCACTCAGGGTGTCCGCGCCCTGGCTCGACGAGATTCGACGGTGAGAGTTCCTGGCTCCCGGGGTGTCTATTCCCCGGTGACAGTGGCGGGACCGCGCCGGAATCGCACCGGCTTCCTCTCCTACCGCCGTATATGGCTTGGGCAGTCCACCACGGGTTGGACAACCCGTCAACTTGCTATTGACCTGCGAAGGGAGAGTGTGCTGAGGCCCACACACGGCCTGTGGCGCGTCGGTGGGTCCCTGCCCTTTCGGCGTCTTCAAGCGTCTTCGGCGTGGTGGCGGGGGAAACGACCGCCGGGACGGTGTTGACCGCGGAGATCGTCGTGGTGGACTCGCCGCCTGGGCGGACGGTGCAAGCACCCGACGGTTGCCCGCCGCCTTTGCGCAGCCGCAGGGACCGTCCCGAGGAGGAGTGTGCGCACCCCGGACATCCGGGCCGGATCCACGAACGCCTTGTCGTCGTCCGCCAGGTCGCGGCTTCGTCCGGGTCGCTGCTTCGTCCGCGGTCGTTGCTTCTTCCCGGGTCGTTGCTTCGTAGGACCGGTGTGCCGCGCACAAAACCCGTGGCCGGGGAAGAACGGCTCGTGCTTCCCCGCCCACGGGACGGTGTGTGGTGTGGGCCACCGGACCCGTCAGGCCATGATCAGATGGATCCCGTATGCCACCGCCGCCGCGCAGGCCGCGAAACAGGTGTACGCGGCGGTGGTCGCGAGGGTCGCCGAGGTGCCCTGCGCGGAGGCCGACTCCCCCTTGGAGAGGCCGACGATGCCGAGGGTGAAGAGGCCCACGAGGGCCACGGTGACGATGAGGCTGACTCCGAAGACGGAGCCGAGCGCTGCCCAGTCGATGTGCATGCTGTTTCTTCCTTCGTGCCTTCGTGCTCGGGGCTCAGACCACTGCCGACGGCGCCGACGGGTTCGCCTGTACCTCGGCGGGAGCCGGAATGGTGTCCGCGATATCCTCGCTCCTGGTCTGCGTCTCGGTCTGGGTCTTGGTCTCGGAAGGAACGGTGCCGGCCGGGGGAGGGGTGACGGCGGCGATGGCCGTGGTCACCACACCGGCGGGCTCCTCGGTGTCGTTGACGTTGGTGTGGTCGACCACCTCGTGGCGGGAGACCACCCAGATCGCGGCGCTCGACGCGACCAGGAAGACGGCGACGAGTGCGGTACCCCAGGTGCCGAAGGAGGTCACGTACTCCGCGACCGCGGCGACCAGGGCCGCGGCCGGGAGTGTGAGACCCCAGGCGATGAACATCCGGGTGGCGGTGGACCAGCGGACCACGCCGCCCTTGCGGCCGAGGCCCGCGCCCATCACCGAGCCGGAGACCGAGTGGGTGGTGGACAGGGAGAAGCCGAGGTGCGAGGAGGCCAGGATGACCGTGGCCGCGCTGGTCTGGGCGGCGAAGCCCTGCTGCGGCTGAAGGTCGGTGAGGCCCTTGCCCATGGTGCGGATGATGCGCCAGCCGCCCAGGTACGTGCCGAGCGCGATCGCGAGACCCGCGGAGAGGATGACCCAGGTCGGCGGGTCGGAGTCGGGGACCACGACGCCGCCGGCGACCAGGGCGAGGGTGATGATGCCCATGGTCTTCTGCGCGTCGTTGGTGCCGTGGGCCAGCGAGACGAGGCCGGCGGAGGCGATCTGACCCGCGCGGTAGCCCTTGTCGGAGGCCTTGCTGTTCGCGTTCCTGCCGACTTTGTACGTCAGCCGGGAGGCGAGCATCGCGGCGAGGCCGGCGACCAGCGGGGCGGCGATCGCGGGGATCAGCACCTTGGTGACGAGGATGTCGCCGTGCACCGCGCCGAGGCCCGCCGAGGCGACGGTGGCGCCGATCAGGCCGCCCATGAGGGCGTGCGAGGAGCTGGACGGGAGTCCGACGAGCCAGGTCAGCAGGTTCCAGAGGATGGCACCCACCAGGGCGGCGAATATGACTTCGGGTTGTATGCCGTCTTCGTTGACCAGACCCTTGGAGATCGTGTTGGCGACCTCGACGGAGAGGAAGGCGCCGACAAGGTTGAGTACGGCGGACATGGCCACCGCGACCTTGGGCTTCATCGCGCCGGTCGAGATGGTGGTGGCCATCGCGTTGGCGGTGTCGTGGAAACCGTTCGTGAAATCGAACGCGAGGGCGGTGACCACCACGATCGCGAGGATCAGCGAGAAGTTTTCCATTTACCCGGTCTTCTCTTGGACGTCAGTGGCACGGGAACCGTAGGCAGTCTGGGTGAACGGAAGATGAACGTGGACGGGCCGTGTGGTGTATCGGACGGATACGCGCGCGGCGCGCCGCCCCACCGGTGTACTGGAGAGGCGGCGGGGAGTCGAACTGAGGCGGAGTGTCGGGGTCCGCCAGCTCTTCGCGAACATCCTGACCCGGCCCATGGACCCGTTGAAGAGATGCTGGTCACCCGGCAGACCTCCGCTGTTGTCGTACTGCCGGAACGTCCAGAACCGTTCCTAAATCAGCGAGCAGGCAGGAGTGAGTCTTGGACCCATTCCTGGTCACTGCGGACACCCCGAGCGGTTTGGGTGTCCTGGTGGCCCGTACTCGCCGCGTCCGGCGGCACGGATCGTGTCCGTGGTCCGGGGGACGTGGGGGCGGGGTCCTCGGCCGGGACGGAAGCCGTAGCTTCGCGCTTCGAACCGGGCTTCCCAGTCAGGCACGAGCGCGTTCTTGACACGTGCCTGCATCACAGATCCCGGATCACCGGGATTCCCAGTGGACGCTGCTTCCCGTTGCTCTTCGGTATGTACACCTGAAGTGCGCTCGCCCGCGCCTGGTTGACGGGTGCGGCTGGCAGGATCGCGGCATGGCTGAACAGCGGTGGGACACAGGGGACGAGCGGGATGTGGAGCAGCGGGGCACGCGGACGGCGCGGGACGCGACGGAGCGGGCGTGGCACGAGCTCGTGGCGACGGCCCGCCGGTCAGTGTCCGACGGTCTGGTCGTCGGCACGTCGGGCAATGTGTCGGTCCGGGTCGGGGACACCGTCCTGGTCACGCCGACCGGAGTCCCCTACGACCGCCTCGGGCCCGAGGATGTGTGCGGGGTCGGTCTGGAGGGCGGACAGGTGCTCGGTTCACTCGTTCCGACCAGCGAACTGCCCATGCATCTGGCGGTCTACCGTGCCACCGACGCCCGCGCCGTCGTGCACACGCACGCCGTGCACGCCACGGCCGTCTCGACACTGGTGCGGGAGCTGCCGCTCATCCACTACATGGCCGCCGCCCTCGGCGGCCCCGTCAGAGTCGCCACTTACGCGGCCTATGGCACGGAGAGGTTGGCCGAGAACATGCTCCAGGCACTACGGGACCGCACCGCCTGCCTCCTCCAGAACCACGGCACCCTCAGCTACGGCACCACCCTCCTCCAGGCCTACGACCGCACGGCCCAGTTGGAGTGGATGTGCCGCGTGTGGCTGACGGCTTCATCGCTGCCGGGTCACACACCCGCGTTGCTGAGCCGTGAGGAGATCGAGGAGGTGCGGGAGCGGATGAAGGGATACGGCCGGCCGTAGGGCCTGCTCTGCGTTTCGGGCTGGATCAGGGAGCGGGGCGTGGTGCGTGCGATCGCAAGGCGCCGGAAGGTCCTCGGTGGGGGATCCCCCTGGTTTTCAAGACCTTGGAAGGAGGAGCTACGAGGGCATTTCGGCAACGCGGCGAGCGTGCGTGCCACGCCCCGCGAGCCGAGCCGGAAACTCGGAACAGGCCCTTGCTCTCCTCCGGCCCTCCGGCTGGCCGACAGCGGGCTCCGTCAGGAGACTGGACCCGTGCGCACCCTGAAAGCTACGGCCACGGCCGTCACCGTCGCCGTAGCGGCCGTAGCCGCCACTGTCGCGGCAGGCCGCTTCGCCAGCGACGCCGCCCTGAAGGTGCCGCCGGGTAAACCGCTGCCTACCGAACCCCGGCTCACCGTGCACGCCACGGCCGCGGACCGGATCACGCTCACCCGCACCCTGGCCTCCCAGCGGCCGGGCGTGTACGGCCTGAACGGCAACGGGAGCCACGCGGTCGTCGGCGAGGTCCTGGACACCGCCCCGCACCCGGCCGACACGGTCGTACGCCGACTGGAACGCGTCACCCACGGCACGCTGGAACCCGGCGACAAGGTGTGGTTCACCCCGAACGTACACATCGGCGAACCGAGCACCGCGCTCGGCCTCGACCACGCTGACATGGACATCCCCGGAGAACTCGGCACCCTGCCCGCCTGGTTCCTGCCCGGTGCCCGCGAGACGTGGGTGATCACCGTGCACGGCCTGGGCACCACGCGCGAACACCCCATGAACCTCATGGAGTTCCTGCACCGCCAACGGTTTCCGGTCCTCGACCTCGCCTACCGCGGCGACGCGGGCGCCCCCCGGCCCCCGGACGGCCTCGGCCACCTCGGCGAGACCGAGTGGCGCGACCTCGATGCGGCCATCCGCCACGCCGTGCGCTACGGCGCCGAACAGGTCGTCCTGCACGGCTGGTCCACCGGCGCCACCATGGCACTGCGCGCCGCCACGCACTCCGCGGTGCGCGACCGGATCTCCGGGCTCGTCCTGGACTCGCCCGTCCTCAGCTGGGAGACCACGCTGCGCGCTCTCGCCCGTGCCCGCCGCACTCCCGGCGTCCTGCTGCCGCTGGCCGTCCGCGCCGCCCAGGGCCGTACGGGCCTGCACAGCGACCGCGGCCAGGGCGCGACCTACCCCGACCGGCTCAAGGTGCCTGTCCTCGTGGTGCACGGCCCGGACGACCTGGTCGCCCCCTGGGCGGACTCGCGTCGCCTCGCCGACCGCCGCCCCGACCTGGTCACCCTGCACACCGTCCGGCACGCCCCGCACGGCGCCATGTGGAACGCCGACCCGGACGGCTACGAAGAGGCCCTCCGCCGCTTCCTCACCCCGCTGATGTAGGCACCACGTCGTGCCGACGCGGCCACCGCATCCCGCGGATGAGGCACCGCATCCCACTGACGCGGCCACCCTGTTCGACCTTATCTGGTACTGCTCCCTCGGACCCTCGCCCCCCGCCTCGCTCCATGGCTTCCGTTTAACCTCGAACCACCTGACTGTGCGCGCTGACCAGCGCCCGTCGGAGCCGGTGCGTTGGCGTTCCCTATCGCCCCGTGTGGCATTCCGTTTGGGTTTTCCGACCGTCAACCGGAAGACTGCTCCCGTGACGTCCCGTATCCCGCGCGACTCCAGGCTCCGACTCGTCGGCCCGCGAACCCTGGCCGCCGCCCCCCGAGCGATGACCCAGCGGCCCACGCGCCGGCCCGCACCGCGCCCGCCCGAGGGCACACCGGCCCCCGCGGAGCTGGCTCGTATCGCGCGCGCCGAGCTCGCCGGC
>CBFGQM010000115.1:0-13886 GCA_965650905.1 uncultured Streptomyces sp.
GATGCGGGCGCGGGCTGCGGCCCGCGGGCGGCAGGCGTCGCATCCGACAAACGAGCCCAGGGTTGGTGCCGGGGGGAGAGGCGCAGACCCTTGCTCTGCCGAAGGCCGTGCAAGCGCGCGCCCGCCGGGGGCGTACGTATATGCCCCCACGCCCCCTGAAGCGTGACCACTCACCCGTAAACGCGTTGGTCAAGAAAGATTGACCACCATGGGCCGCAGTCGCGGCCCGATCCTTTTCAACGCCGGTTCGAGAGGCTTGTTCATGGCCGACCACGCAACCCACGACGCCCAGGCTCGGGCCAGCCTGCACTTGCTGGTGCGGGACATCGAGCGGGTCCGCCGGCAGGTGGACGCACTGCGCACGCTCACCGCACAGTTGGGCAACGTCTACCGCCCGCGCCGCTCCGGCCCGTCCACAGGCTTCGTCGTCTACGGACGCGCCCCCGCCCCGACCGTCCGCCTCGCCCAGGAGTTGCGGGACAGCGTCGAGACCCTGGTCACGGCCGCCGTGGACTTCGATCGCTCACTGGGTTTCTCGTGGGACGCGGTGGGCTCCGCACTCGGAGTCACGAAACAGGCGGTGCACCGCCGTTACGGCGCCCGCCGCGCCGCCGCACAGGCCGCCGCCGAGGCCGAGCGCGCCACGGAACCGTCAAGCACCCGCCCGGTCGCGGTCGACGCCGGTGTCCCCACGGTCCCCGCCGCCCGCTCCATGCCGTTGCCCGCACAGCCGAAGGCCGGCAGTCCCACGCTCCGTGAAGAGGCGAGGCCGAGCGCCTTTCCGGGCCCGCGCAGCGGCTGACACACAACGGCTGGCACACAACGGCCGCACATGAAGGCTGACGCCCCATCCGTCTGCCTCCCGGCGAGCGTCGGGAGGCAGACGCGTATCAGCCTCTGCGAGAATCCGCACCGTTCCGCCGGGGAATCCGCGACCACGGTCGCAACGCCCATCGCAACCAGCATCCGAAGCCATGGCCCGCAACCATGTGTCACCCAATGTCCGGCGGATCGATCCGGACCCATACCACCTCGCTCCCCCCCCGAGCCATCCGCGCCGCCTGCGCAGCCTTCAGCGCGGAGGCCAACGCGGCCCCACTCCCCGGCGGCACCCGGATCAACGCCCGCTCCCAGTGCTCACCGACCGGCGGCGCCCCCGTACGCCGAGGCCGCCCCGCGTCCGTGACGGGCAACGGCACCGGGCCCAACACCTCGGCATCGCGGGGCAGTTCGACCGCGGCCAGAAACCCGGCGAGTGCCTCCGCCGCACCGGACACGGCCGCCATCCGCGACACGGGCGGGAACCCCAGTTCGGCCCGCTCCGCGAGCTCACGGACCGCATGCCCCGCGGGGTCCCAGCGCACCAGCGCCTGCACCGGCCGTAGCGTCGGCTCGGCGACGACCACGACTGTCCCGCCGGCCCCCTGCTCCCGTACCAGCGCCGCCGCCCCGATCCACCGCCGCAACGCGTCCTCGCCCGCGCGTAGATCGGGCCGCCCCAGCATCGCCCAGCCGTCGAGCAGCAACGCCGCCGCGTAACCGCCCTCGGCGACGGGCTCCGCACCCGGCGTACTGACGACGAGCGCGGGCGCCCCCGGCACCGTGTCCAGCACCTGCTCGCGCCCCGACGTCCGCACGGGCACGGCCGGAAACGCGCGCCCCAGCTCCTCGGCGGTCCGCCGCGCCCCCACGACCTGCGCCCGCAGCCGGAACCCCCCGCACTCGGGACAGCGCCAAGCCCCCTCGTCACGCCCGCACCATTCACACCGCAGAACGCCGCCCTCCTGCCCCTCCAAGGGGCCGGCGCAATGCCGGCACCGCGCGGGCGCCCGGCACTGGGCACACGCCATCCGTGGTACATAGCCACGCCGAGGCACCTGCACCAGCACAGGACCGTGCCGCAGCCCTTCCCGTACGACCTGCCAGGCGAGCGTGGGCAGCCGCGCAACCCGGGCCGCCTCGTCCCGCGCGAGATCCCCGTCACTCACGGTCCGTACGAGGGGAGCCGCCCGCCGCACCCGCTCCCGGTCGGCAACCAGCGGATCCGCCCAGCCGCTCTCGACGAGCTGCGCCGCCTCGACGGTGCAGCTCCAACCTCCCAGCAGGAAGGCGCACTTGTCATGGCCGGCCCGCAGAAGCAGCACGTCCCGCGCATGCGGCTGGGGCGCGTGCGGCTCACTGTGGCTGCCGTCCCCGTCGTCCCAGATGGCGACGAGCCCCAGATCCCGTACGGGTGCGAACATGGCGGCCCGCGTCCCCACGACGGCTCGCACGGACCCCCGCCGCACCGCAAGCCACTGCCGATACCGCTTTTCGGGCCCGGCCTCGGCCGTCAGCACCGCATGCCGCCCCTCCCCCAACAGCGATGTCAGCGCGGTATCGACCCGGGAGACGGCCCGCCCGTCCGGTACGACGACCAGCGCGCCACGCCCCGAAGCGAGCGTCGCGCCGACGGCCCGCGCCAGCTCCTCCGCCCAACCGGCGCCCGGCAGCGCGTTCCACACTGCTCGCGGCGCGCCCCCCGCCGTGAGCGATCGTACGAAGGCCTCCCCACGCCCGTACCGCGCCCAAGACCCGACGTCGGGCACCTCGGGCACCGGCAACGGCGCGGGCGACGGCTTCCCCTCCGCCCGCGCGTTGCGAGACGGCACGGCCAGTTGCAGTACATCGGCCACACTCCCCGCGTACCGATCGGCCACGGCCCGCGCGAGCCCCAGCAGCTCCTCACTCAGCACGGGCTCGGGCGAGACAACCTGGGCGAGCGCGGCAAGAGGCCCGGAGTAGTCGGACTGGGCAAGCCGCTGGACCAGAAACCCGTCGATCAGCCCCCCGCCCTCACGCCGTCCCTCGCGCACCCGATGCCGCCCGGCCCCGAACCGCACGCGAACCCGCACTCCCGGCTGGGCGTCGGCGTCCAGCTCCTCGGGAACGGCGTAGTCGAAGTACCGGTCAAGATGCAGCACCCCCTTGTCGACGAGCACCCGCGCCACCGGCCGCTCCTTGGCCAACGCGGCCCCCCGCCATGTCCGCGGCCTGGCCCTCGGCTCCTTGGCCTTCCGCACACTCTCCCGAATGAGCGCAAGCTGCTCCGGCGGCGCCCTGTCGACCCCACCGTCGCCCTTCCCGTTCTTGCTGCTCACAGCGCAATTCCTACCAGACCGCACTGACAACGCCCGTCGCCCGAGTGACCTGCCACGCCCGAGCGGCCCCACCCGGCCCTGGTGCCCTGCCGATGACGTCCCGAACTCTGCCGGGCTCGGCCGCGGCCCGGTCCAGCCCACCCGCACAGCCCACAGGCCCGGCCACCCGGTCGGAGACCTGACGAACGGCGCTGAGCCCACGTGGGCGGCTGTGGGCGGCGGGGGCGCGCCCCTTCGGGACGCGCCACTCCTGGGCGTCGTCGCCGTCGTCCTGCGACTCGGGACGGGCCAACGGTCCCGGTCGCCCGCGTCCCCCGCGCGGGGCGGCCGGGGCCAGTGGGCCGCTGCACTCGGGGAGGAGAGCAGCGGACAGGCCCAAGCGGCCGTGCCGGCGCCCGCGCGAGGTCCGCCGTGCCCATCGGATGACGGGACACTGGCCAGGCTCCGGGAGCGTACGTACATCCGCTCCCGGAGCCACTTTCATGCCTGATCACGGAGGGTACAGACCATAGGCGCGGGAGCAGGGCCATGGCGTGCTGTGGTCAGAGTTCGTCGTGGACCATGTCGTAGTCCTTTGGGGCGTCATCCGGCTCAGGGGTGAGCGCGGAGAGGTCCTTGGCCCCCTCCTTCGCGTCGTCCTTCGGAGTGCTTGACCTCGCTTTGGCCAGTTCTCCGGCGTCATCCTTGTACAGCCTGAGGGTGGCGAGTGTGACGAACAGCGCTCCCATCACGGCGTTTTTCAGTGTCCTTGTTTGGATCCGGAAGAGATCTCGGATCATGATAGTAACCACGGCTGCCGCGACGGTGTGGACGACGGCCAATGCGGCCACCACGGCGTCGACCTGCTCCTTCGGGACTGAGGGATGGGCGTACTCACCCTGGATCGCGGCGATGGCGGTCCCGATTGCTACGAGGGGAACGACTTTGTAGAAGACGTCGTCTACGCCTGGCCGCTCCGGCAGGCACCTCCCGTGGCATTCTGACACTCCGGTCAGCATGTCGACGATGTCGCGGAGTTTGGACCAGGCCCCGTACTCTTCCTCTTTCAGGGTGCTGTCTGGGATGGTGTGCAGCACCTGATGGAGTCGGTTCGCCTCGTCCAGGATGCTTTTGCGGTCGGCGCTGCTCGACACGTCCCAGCCATAAGTGTCCTTGACGACAGCCTCCATGTCTCTTTTTTGACGGTCGAGTTTTAGCGCTCTGAAAGTCCGGTCGAGCGGGTTGCCGGGAGGTGGGCCGGCGTCCCAGCGTTGCTCGTACCTGATTTTCTGGCTCTTGATCGTGAAGCCGACCATGTCGTCGTCGGACATCTCGTACACGAGGTCGCCGAACTGTTCGCGCTCGGTTACCTGTGCGGCTCCGGCGTAGTAGCGAATTCCAAAGGTGGCCAGAACGGACAGCAAAACGCCGATGAACAGGTATAGCCGCGTGCGGGATTTATGAGAATGCGCCGCTGTGGTCACTGAGGCTCCTTGCCGGGGTTGTTCTTGGTCCGTGCCATGTTGTCCAGCCCCGGACCCGGCTGTACAGAGTCAAATGTCCCGCCTTGCGACACTGGTGCCGACCGATACGCAGAAGCAGAAGAAGGGCACGAAGTCGGTCCGTGTTGCCCACCGGTACTGTGGTGTTGACCGTGTGCAACGGCCAGGTCATGGTGATGCTCACCTACGCCTCCGCCGTCGGGCATGCCTCCTCGGCCGGCGCCTGTACCTACCCGAGTCCTGGAGGGGCCGAGCTGGGTCAGTCGGCATCGGCCCGGCCGGTAGCAGGTGCCCTGCTACGGGGTGACGGGTACGCAGGTGGTGCGCGAGCTGCTCGTCACTGAACAACGGCCCCACTTCGTCCCGCACCCGGATCGCCAGGGTCCCCTTCGGGAAACCACCCGGGCCACCCGCACCATCTCCGCCCGAAGGGCCCCCGACCCCTCCGGCCGCAGCGACAGCGACACCCTCCCAGAACGACGTCGGCTCCCAAGCCCACACCGGGTCTTGGGAGCCGACGTCAAACGGGGGCCCGAATCAACCAACAGCATCCCCGATTTCGGGATACCGGGCTTCCTTCCTCGATCTCTGTAGGACCTGGCAGGGCTAGAGCCCCACAGCCGCCCGAAGCGCGTCCACCCGGTCCGTGCGCTCCCATGTGAAGTCGTCCAGCGCACGCCCGAAGTGGCCGTATGCCGCGGTCTGGGCGTAGATCGGGCGCAGCAGGTCGAGATCGCGGATGATGGCGGCGGGGCGGAGGTCGAAGACCTCGCTGATGGCCGTCTCGATCTTCTCGGCGTCGATCTTCGCGGTGCCGAAGGTCTCGACGAAGAGGCCGACGGGCTCGGCCTTGCCGATGGCGTAGGCGACCTGGACCTCGCAGCGGGAGGCAAGGCCGGCCGCCACCACGTTCTTGGCGACCCAGCGCATCGCGTACGCCGCGCTGCGGTCGACCTTGGACGGGTCCTTGCCGGAGAAGGCGCCGCCGCCGTGGCGGGCCATACCGCCGTACGTGTCGATGATGATCTTGCGGCCGGTGAGGCCGGCATCGCCCATCGGGCCGCCGATCTCGAAGCGGCCGGTGGGGTTGACGAGGAGGCGGTAGCCCTCGGTGTCCAGCTTGATGCCGTCGACCAGGAGGGCCTTGAGCTCCGGCTCGACCACGAACTCGCGGATGTCGGGGGCCAGTAGCGAGTCCAGGTCGATGTCCGACGCGTGCTGCGAGGAGACGACGACCGTGTCCAGGCGGACGGCCTTGTCGCCGTCGTACTCGATGGTGACCTGGGTCTTGCCGTCCGGCCGCAGGTAGGGGATCGTCCCGTTCTTGCGGGTGTCGGACAGACGCTTCGAGAGACGGTGCGCCAGGTGGATCGGCAGCGGCATCAACTCGGGCGTCTCGTCGGTCGCGTAACCGAACATCAGACCTTGGTCGCCCGCGCCCTGGCGGTCCAACTCGTCGACGTCGCCACCTGCGGCGGCACCCTCGATACGGGACTCGTACGCCGTGTCGACACCCTGCGCGATGTCGGGTGACTGCGCGCCGATCGACACCGACACGCCGCAGGAGGCGCCGTCGAAGCCCTTCTTCGAGGAGTCGTAACCGATCTCGAGGATCTTGCTGCGGACCAGCGTCGCGATGTCCGCGTAGGCCTTGGTCGTGACCTCGCCGGCCACGTGCACCAGGCCAGTCGTGATCAGTGTCTCCACGGCGACCCGGGACGTCGGGTCCTCGCGCAGAAGCGCGTCGAGAATGGTGTCGCTGATCTGGTCAGCGATCTTGTCGGGATGGCCCTCGGTCACGGACTCCGAGGTGAACAGGCGACGGGACACAACGCTCCCTGGGGTTGCAGCGGCTGCTGGCTGATCATTGGCGGACGGGTCGGGGGCTGCGCCCGCTGTCGTCCGAGAACAGTTTATCGGTCGGGCTCGGCCACGGGCCCACCCGTCTCGCGACTCGGGAGTGGTGTGACCTGCGGCACGGGCATTCTGCGTCACGACGAAGGCTCTTCGCCAGGCTCACACGCCCGAATCAGCCGGTTTTGAGGAGCCTGATGAAACGAATGAGACATTCACCCGAGACGGCGCGCCACCAGATCCCACACGGTCTCGGCCAGAGTCTCCTTGGGCCCGTACGGGACGGGCGTCTCACTGCCGTCGGCGCCGAGCACGACAGCTTCGTTCTCCTCTGAGCCGAACGTCTTGCGCTCCCCCACCTCGTTCACGACGAGGAGATCGCATCCCTTGCGCCGCAGTTTCGTCCGCCCGTTGGCCAGGACGTCGTCCGTCTCGGCGGCGAAACCGACGACTACCTGGCCGGGGCGGGCACGCTCGGCGGAGATCTCGGCGAGGATGTCCGGATTACGGACCAGGTGGATCGGTTCCGGGTCCTGGCCGTCCTTCTTCTTGATCTTTCCGGCCGCGTACGCCGCCGGCCGGAAGTCCGCGACGGCGGCCGCCATCACCACCGCGTCGGCGTCCGCGGCGGCCTTCAGCACCGCCTCGCGCAGCTGGACGGCCGTCCCGACCGGCACCACGTCCACGCCCGCCGGATCCGGCAGCCCGGGGTTCGCTGCGACCAGCGTGACGCGGGCGCCCCGGGCCGCCGCGGTGCGCGCGAGGGCGTACCCCTGCTTGCCGGATGAGCGGTTGCCGAGGAAGCGGACCGGGTCGAGCGGCTCGCGCGTGCCGCCGGCGCTGACCACGACATGGCGGCCGGCCAGGTCCGGCACCACGGCCCCGCGCGCCAGTACCCGGCGGCAGACCTCGAAGATCTCGCCGGGCTCCGGCAGCCGGCCCTTGCCCGTGTCGACGCCCGTGAGACGGCCGACGGCGGGTTCGATGACGACGGCACCGCGGCGGCGCAGCGTCGCGACGTTCTCCTGCGTGGCCGGGTGCTCCCACATCTCGGTGTGCATGGCGGGAGCGAGGACCACCGGGCAGCGGGCGGTGAGCAGGGTGTTGGTCAGTAGATCGTCGGCCAGGCCATGAGCCAGCTTCGCCAGCAGGTCCGCGGTGGCGGGGGCCACAACCAGCAGTTCGGCCTCCTGGCCGATACGAACGTGCGGGACCTCGTGCACATCGAACCAGACCTCGGTCGAGACGGGGTGCCCGCAGAGCGCGGACCAGGTCGCGGCGCCGACGAAGTGGAGTGCCGACTCGGTCGGTACGACGCGCACGTCATGTCCCGATTCGGTCAGCCGACGCAGCAGCTCGCACGCCTTGTACGCGGCGATTCCACCGCTGACCCCCAGCACGACCTTCGGCTTGTCCACCGTTTCTCCCAGGGCTCGGCTCTGTTACGACTCCATGCTGCATCAATGCGGGGGGGCGATCCCCCGGGCCGGGGGGACGCGCCCGCGCCGGGGATCTCCCACCGCCGCCCCGCACAGACCACAGGCCTGACAGCCGTGCTGCCAGGCCTGTGAAAAAGTCCTTCAAACCAAATGAAGTGATTACTGCGCCGGGCCCTCGACGGCCTCGGAGGTCAGCAGACCCGCGTTGATCTCGCGCAGGGCGATCGAGAGCGGCTTCTCGTGGACATGGGTGTCCACGAGAGGACCGACATACTCGAGCAGCCCCTCGCCGAGCTGTGAGTAGTACGCGTTGATCTGACGGGCCCGCTTGGCCGCATAGATCACAAGGCTGTACTTCGAGTCGGTGGCCTCGAGGAGCTCGTCGATCGGCGGGTTGATGATGCCCTCGGGCGCGGTGATGGAAGAGGACACGCTCTACCTTCCGAAAGATGGGATGAGAT
This sequence comes from uncultured Streptomyces sp., assembly GCA_965650905.1. GTDB lineage: Bacteria > Actinomycetota > Actinomycetes > Streptomycetales > Streptomycetaceae > Streptomyces. The sequence goes on from CBFGQM010000115.1 coordinate 8,376, forward strand.
CGAAGACAATTTCGAAAACGATCACACTATGTCCATCAAGGCTAGCAGCTCACTCGCCACGTCCTCGACGGAGGTGTTGACCAGGGTGACATCGAACTCCGACTCGGCCGCGAGTTCGACCTTGGCCGCGGCCAGCCGACGCTCGATGACCTCGGGCGGCTCGGTGCCCCGCCCGGTGAGTCGGCGCACCAGCTCCTCCCAGGACGGAGGAGCCAGGAAGACCAGCTGGGCCTCGGGCATCGACTCACGGACCAGCCGCGCGCCCTGGAGGTCAATCTCCAAAAGGACCGGCTCACCGGCCTCCAGGCGCTCCAGCACGGCACCCCGCGGGGTGCCATAACGGTTTCCCGTGAACTCCGCCCACTCGAGAAGCTCGCCGTTGGCGATCAGCTTGTCCATCTCTTCGTCGCTGACGAAGAAGTACTGGACGCCATGCCTCTCGCCGGGGCGCGGCTTGCGAGTCGTCGCCGACACCGAGAGCCAGACCTGGGGGTGTTCCTTGCGCATATGTGCGACAACCGTGCTCTTGCCGACCCCCGAGGGTCCGGAGAGCACGGTCAGCCGCGGACGTGAATCCGGGGGTACGGGGGTCGTCCCCCGGGATGTTGCAGCCATACAGCGATTATCCAGGTTCTCGGGAGTGCCCGAGAACGTCAGGCGGCACCGCCACCGAACTCGCGCTCCAGGGACGCGATCTGGTTGGAACCGAGGCCACGCACGCGGCGGCTCTCGGAAATCCCGAGTCGCTCCATGATCTGCTTGGCGCGGACCTTGCCCACGCCCGGCAGGGACTCGAGGAGGGCGGAGACCTTCATCTTGCCGATGACGTCGCTCTCCTGGCCCTGCTTGATGACCTCGTGAAGGGAGGCGCCGGAGTGCTTGAGTCGATTCTTGACCTCGGCCCGCTCCCGGCGAGCCGCGGCGGCCTTTTCGAGCGCGGCTGCGCGCTGTTCGGGGGTAAGGGGCGGAAGAGCCACGCCTACGTCACCTCGGATGTCGAACTGTCGGATACGGACCGGTGAGGAACCTAGTCGCCCCACACCTGGGGAGCAACGAGCAACGCTCTTGCCCGTTCACTCTCGTCGGAGACTAGCGGCCAAGTCCACCGCAGTCAGCGAGAACAGCGGAAAAGTCCTGGTCAGCCTCCACCAAGACGGACATTTCAGGCATACTCCCCCGGATTTGCAGATGTATTCAGACCCAATGCGCCCTGGAGGCACTCATCGGAGGACTCAGACGGCGGCCACGGCGGCCCGGATCTCTTCCGCGTAACCCTCCGCCACCTCGCGCAGGGCGACGAGGTCGGGCCCATGACGCAGAACACCCCGGCTGACGTTCGGCACCACATGGCGCACCGCCGCCCCGAAGACACCGGGAAGATCGGCGGGCGTGGCCCCTTGGACGCCGATACCAGGTGCGAGCAGCGGTCCGTTGATGTCGAGGTCGTACGAGGACAGGTCGCCCAGCGTGGCGCCCACGACGGCCCCGAAGGAGCCCAGGGGGACCTCCCCCGCGTTCTCCTCGGCGAGGTGCGCGAGCATGGTCGCGCCGACGTTCCGGCCGGCCGCGTCGTCGGGTCGTACCGCGTGCTGCACCTCGCCGCCCTCCGGGTTGGAGGTGAGCGCGAGCACGAACAGACCGGCACCGCTCTCACGCGCGAGCTCGACGGCCGGCTTCAGCGATCCGTAGCCAAGATACGGCGAGACGGTGAGCGCGTCCGAGAAGAGCGGTGAGTCCTTGCGCAGGAAGGTCTCGGCATACGCCGCCATGGTCGAGCCGATGTCACCGCGCTTGGCGTCCATGACGACGAGCGCCCCAGCGGCCCGCGCCTCCTCGACCGACTTCTCCAGTACGGCGATACCGCGCGACCCGAAGCGCTCGAAGAACGCGCTCTGCGGCTTCAGGACCGCGACCCGCCCGGCCAGCGCCTCGACCACGGTGCGGCTGAAGCGCTCCAGGCCGGCGATGTCGTCGCTCAGGCCCCAGTCGGTGAGCAGGGAGGCGTGCGGGTCGATGCCGACGCAGAGCGGGCCGCGCTCGTCCATGGCGCGCAGCAGCCGGGCGCCGAAGGGTTCCAGAGGAGTCATACGGCCGTCTTCCTTACGTCGGCGCCGACCGCGTCGGCGAGCGTGGCGTACGGGCTGGCGCGCAGGCGGGCGGCGAGCCCCTGGTGGATGGCGCGTCCCCAGAAGGGGCCCTCGTAGATGAAGGCGCTGTAGCCCTGGACGAGGGTGGCACCGGCCAGGATCCGCTGCCAGGCGTCCTCCGCGTTCTCGATGCCGCCGACGCCCACGAGCGTGATGTCGTCGCCCACGCGCGCGGAGAGTCGGCGCAGGACCTCCAGGGAGCGGGCTTTCAGCGGGGCACCGGAGAGGCCGCCGGTCTCCTTCACCACGGAGGGTTCGGAGTGCAAACCGAGTCCCTCGCGCGCGATGGTCGTGTTGGTGGCGATGATGCCGTCCAGACCCAGCTCGACGGCGAGGTCGGCGACGGCGTCGATGTCCTCGTCCGCGAGGTCGGGGGCGATCTTGACGAGGAGCGGTACGCGCCGGGAGGTGACCGCACGGTCGGCGGCCTCGCGGACCGCGGTCAGCAGCGGGCGCAGGGACTCGGTGGCCTGGAGGTTGCGCAGCCCGGGCGTGTTCGGGGAGCTGACGTTGACCACAAGGTAGTCGGCGTGCTCGGCGAGCCGCTCGGTGGACTTCACGTAGTCGTCGGCGGCCTCGGCCTCCGGGACGACCTTGGTCTTGCCGATGTTCACACCCACCACGGTCTTGAACACCGGAGTACGACAGGCCAGGCGGGCGGCGACCGCGGCCGACCCCTCGTTGTTGAAGCCCATGCGGTTGATCAGCGCCCGGTCGGGGACGAGCCGGAACAGCCGTTTGGCGGGATTCCCGGGCTGAGCCTCTCCCGTGACCGTACCGATCTCGATGTGGTCGAAGCCGAGCATCGACATCCCGTCGACGGCGACCGCGTTCTTGTCGAAGCCCGCCGCGAGCCCGAACGGCCCGTGCATCCGCAGCCCGAACGCCTCGGTGCGCAGCTCCTTGTGGCGGGGGGCGAGCACAGCGGCGATGAACGTCCGCAGCACCGGAACGCGCACCGCGAGGCGCATCCAGCGGAAGGCGAGGTGGTGGGCCCGCTCCGGATCCATGCGTTGGAAGACCAACCGGAAGAACAGCTTGTACATGTCTGAGTTTCCTCGTGAAGCCTTGTGCGGAGGGGGACACCGTTTCCGGTGTCCCCCTCCGTGATCAGTCGCGGGCCGCGGTCAGGTGATCCGCGTGTTCCTGGAGTGAACGAACGCCCACATCCCCGTGGTTGAGCGCGTCGATGCCCTGGACGGCGGCTGCCAGCGCCTGCACGGTCGTCAGGCACGGCACGGAGCGCGCCACAGCAGCCGTACGGATGTCGTAGCCGTCGAGGCGGCCGCCGGTGCCGTACGGCGTGTTGACGATCAGATCGACCTCGCCCTCATGGATGAGCTGGACGATCGTCTTCTCGCCGTTCGGGCCCTCGCCCTCGCTCTGCTTGCGTACGACGGTGGCGTTGATGCCGTTGCGCTTGAGCACCTCCGCCGTGCCGGACGTGGCGAGCAGCTCGAAGCCGTGGGCGACCAGTTCACGCGCCGGGAAGATCATCGAGCGCTTGTCGCGGTTGGCGACGGAGATGAAGGCACGGCCCTTGGTCGGCAGCGGGCCGTACGCGCCCGCCTGCGACTTGGCGTACGCCGTGCCGAACACCGAGTCGATGCCCATGACCTCACCGGTGGAGCGCATCTCCGGACCGAGGATCGTGTCGACGCCCCGCCCGTGGATGTCGCGGAAGCGCGACCACGGCATGACGGCCTCCTTGACGGAGATCGGCGCGTCCAGCGGCAGCGTGCCGCCGTCGCCGTTCGCCGGCAGCAGCCCCTCGGCGCGCAGCTCGGCGATGGTCGCGCCGAGCGAGATCCGGGCCGCGGCCTTGGCGAGCGGCACCGCGGTCGCCTTCGAGGTGAAGGGGACGGTGCGCGAGGCACGCGGGTTGGCCTCGAGGACGTACAGGATGTCGCCGGCCATCGCGAACTGGATGTTGATCAGTCCGCGCACCCCGACACCGCGCGCGATGGCCTCGGTCGAGGCGCGCAGCCGCTTGATGTCGAAGCCGCCCAGCGTGATCGGCGGCAGCGCGCACGCCGAGTCGCCGGAGTGGATGCCGGCCTCCTCGATGTGCTCCATGACGCCGCCGAGGTACAGCTCCTGGCCGTCGTACAGCGCGTCCACGTCGATCTCTATCGCGTCGTCGAGGAAGCGGTCGACGAGGACCGGGCGCGACGGGGAGATCTCGGTCGACTCGGCGATGTACGCCTCCAGCCGCGCCTCGTCGTAGACGATCTCCATGCCGCGGCCGCCGAGTACGTACGACGGCCGAACGAGGACGGGGTAACCGATCTCGTCGGCGATGGCCTTGGCGCCCGCGAAGGTCGTCGCTGTGCCGTGCTTGGGGGCCGGGAGCCCTGCCTCGGCGAGCACGCGGCCGAAGGCGCCGCGGTCCTCGGCGGCGTGGATCGCCTCGGGCGGGGTGCCCACCACCGGGACGCCGTTGTCCTTCAGCGCCTGCGAAAGGCCCAGCGGTGTCTGGCCGCCGAGCTGCACCACCACACCCGCGACGGGACCGGCCAGCGACTCCGCGTGGACGATCTCCAGCACGTCCTCGAGCGTGAGCGGCTCGAAGTAGAGCCGGTCGGAGGTGTCGTAGTCGGTGGAGACGGTCTCGGGGTTGCAGTTGACCATCACGGTCTCGTACCCGGCCTCGCTCAGCGCGAAGGAGGCGTGGACACAGGAGTAGTCGAACTCGATGCCCTGGCCGATGCGGTTGGGCCCGGAGCCCAGGATGATCACCGCGGGCTTCTCGCGGGAGGCGACCTCGCTCTCCTCGTCGTACGAGGAGTAGAAGTACGGCGTCCTGGCGGCGAACTCGGCGGCGCAGGTGTCGACCGTCTTGTAGACCGGGCGCACGCCCAGTGCGTGCCGGACCTCGCGGACGACGTCCTCACGCAAGCCCCGGATCTCGGCGATCTGGGCGTCGGAGAAGCCGTGCCGCTTGGCCTCGGCCAGCAGCGGCGGGTCCAGCCTGTCGGCGGCCGCCAGCTCGTCCGCGATCTCCTTGATGAGGAAGAGCTGGTCGACGAACCACGGGTCGATCTTCGTCGCCTCGAAGACCTCCTCCTGGGTCGCGCCCGCGCGGATGGCCCGCATGACGGAGTTGATCCGCCCGTCGGTCGGCCGGATGGCCTCCTCCAAGAGGACCTTCTTGTCTCCGGGCTCGCCCACGAACGTGAACTGCGAGCCCTTCTTCTCCAGCGACCGCAGCGCCTTCTGCAGCGCCTCGGTGAAGTTGCGGCCGATGGCCATGGCCTCGCCGACCGACTTCATGTGGGTCGTGAGGGTCGCGTCAGCGGCGGGGAACTTCTCGAATGCGAACCGCGGCACCTTGACGACGACGTAGTCGAGCGTCGGCTCGAAC
>CBFGQM010000116.1:0-13820 GCA_965650905.1 uncultured Streptomyces sp.
TGTGGCCACTGAGCCACCACGAGGCCAAGGAATGTGAACGCCGCCCATCAGGGCTGATCAGTACGCCGGATCTGCAAGGATGAACGGCGAGTCCAGAGTGTGAAACAGCAGTGAGGAGATCGCCGTGTCGGGTATGTCGTCGGGCCGGTCAGCCATGCGGATGGGACCCGCTGAGCTGGTGCAGGCGGCGGCCATGGCCCGCCGCTTCTACCTCGAGGGCAAGTCCAAGATCCAGATCGCCGAGGAGTTCGGCGTCAGCCGCTTCAAGGTGGCCCGGGTCCTGGAGACCGCTCTCGAACGGGATCTGGTGAGGATCGAGATCCGTGTGCCCGCCGAGCTGGACGCGGAGCGCTCCGACGCCCTGCGCGCCCGCTACGGTCTCAGGCACGCCGTCGTGGTCGAGTCCCCGGCCGATGCCGAGGAGTCGCCCGATCCGGAGAACCTCGGTGAGGTGGCGGCCGACCTGCTCGGCGAGCTGGTCGCCGAGGGCGATGTGCTCGGCCTCGCCTGGGGGCGGTCCACCATTCACATGGCGGCGGAGCTCGACAGGCTGCCGCCGTGTACGGTGGTGCAGTTGACGGGTGTGTACGACGCCGGGACGGCCGAGCGCGGCTCGGTCGAGGCCGTGCGCCGGGCCGCCCAGGTCTCGGGTGGCGACGCCCACCCGATCTACGCGCCGATGCTGCTGCCGGACGCGGCCACCGCGGCGGCGCTGCGCAACCAGACGGGGATCGCCCGCGCCTTCAAGTACTTCGACAAGGTGACGGTCGCCTGTGTGTCCATCGGCTCATGGGAGGCCGGCATCTCGACGGTGCACGACATGCTCAGCGACGAGGAGCGCGCGCACTACGCGTCGCTCGGTGTCGCCGCCGAGATGTCCGCGCACCTCTTCGACGCCGAGGGCCGCCGGATCGGCCGGGACCTGGGGGAGCGGTGCATCACGGTCGAGGCCGACCGGTTGCGGCGTATTCCCGAGGTCGTCGCGATCGCGGGCGGACAGCGCAAGGCGGGCGCCATCGACGCGGTGCTCCGGTCCGGCCTGGTCACCAGTCTGGTGACCGACACGTCGGCCGCGGACATTCTGATGGCGGCCGGCCCGACGCCGCGTCCGGCGCTGGACCGGGCGGACCCGGACGGACCCTGATCGGTCGGCGCGTCGCGCGGGGACGGCTGTGGCAGCACCGGCGACCCGCTGCCCCGGCCCATTCCTGTCCCGTCCCCTGTGCACACCGGTGATCCCTACAGGTCCTCGGTCCTCCACACCAAGTCCTCCACACCAAGCCTCCCAGGCCAGGTCCTCCAAACCCTCCGAGTCGTCAACACGTACCCACCGACATGGGACAATGAAGTACGTGCTCCTCCCCCTGGCTGACCTGTCCGGGGCCACCTCTGATCGACTGGGATGTGCAGCACGTGCGTTTCCTCCATGACATCAAGCCCGGGTACGACCTGACGTACGACGACGTCTTCATGGTGCCGAGCCGTTCCGCGGTCGGTTCGCGACAGGACGTCGACCTGGCCTCGCCGGACGGAACCGGCACCACGATTGCGCTGGTGGTCGCCAATATGACGGCGATCGCGGGGCGCAGGATGGCCGAGACCGTGGCCCGCCGCGGCGGGCTCGTCGTCATTCCACAGGACATCCCGATCGAGGTCGTCACCGAGGTCGTCTCCTGGGTCAAGGGCCGTCATCTGGTACTGGACACCCCGATCGTGCTTGCTCCCCACCAGACCGTCGCCGACGCGCTGGCGCTGCTGCCCAAGCGGGCGCACAACGCGGGCGTCGTGGTGGACGAATACGGCGAGCCCATGGGCGTGGTCACCGACGCCGACCTGAGCGGGGTCGACCGGTTCACGCAGCTGACCGAGGTCATGTCACGGGACCTGCTGCTGCTCGACGCGGACATCGACCCACGCGAGGCCTTCAACACGCTCGACTCCGCCAACCGCCGCTACGCGCCCGCCGTCGACCAGGACGGTCGCCTCGCGGGCATCCTCACCCGCAAGGGCGCCCTGCGCGCCACGCTCTACACGCCGGCCACCGACGCGAACGGCAGGCTGCGCATCGCAGCCGCCGTCGGCGTCAACGGCGACGTGGCGGGCAAGGCCAAGCAGTTGCTCGACGCGGGCGTGGACACGCTTGTCATCGACACGGCGCACGGCCACCAGGAGTCGATGATCAGCGCGATCAGAACCGTGCGCGCCCTCGACCCGCGGGTGCCGCTCGTGGCCGGCAACATCGTCGCGGCCGAAGGCGTACGCGACCTGGTCGAGGCCGGGGCGGACATCGTCAAGGTCGGTGTCGGACCGGGCGCCATGTGCACCACACGCATGATGACCGGTGTCGGGCGCCCGCAGTTCTCGGCGGTCCTGGAGTGCGCCGCCGAGGCGAGGAAGTACGGCAAGCACGTGTGGGCCGACGGCGGTGTGCGCCACCCGCGCGACGTCGCCATGGCGCTGGCGGCGGGCGCGTCGAACGTCATGATCGGCTCCTGGTTCGCCGGTACGTACGAGTCGCCGGGCGACCTGCATCAGGACGCCGACGGGCGCCTCTACAAGGAGTCGTACGGCATGGCGTCCTCACGTGCTGTGCGCAACCGCACGTCGGAGGAGTCCGCGTACGACCGTGCCCGCAAGGGCCTGTTCGAGGAGGGCATCTCCACCTCCCGTATGTTCCTGGACCCGACGCGTCCGGGCGTCGAGGACCTGATCGACTCGATCATCGCGGGCGTCCGCTCCGCCTGCACCTACGCCGGCGCGGGCTCTCTGGAGGAGTTCACCGAGAAGGCCGTGGTCGGTGTACAGAGCGCAGCCGGTTACGCGGAGGGCAAACCCCTGCACGCCAGCTGGAACTGACACGGGTTCCTTCCGTAGGGCCTCTGTTGTCCCGTGGTCCGGGAGGGCGGGGGCCGCCGGCGCCTTCCCGGACGGCAGGCTGACGCCGGACTGGTGAACCCCGTGGGCGGGGCCTTCGTCAACGGCGGCGCCACGGGGCGTGGGCGCGGGTCCGGAATCGGTAGGGGGCAGGTGCACCTGGTCGACCACGTCCACCGGGCCCGCCGTCTGTGGCGGACCACGCGGATCGCCCGCTGACCGGCGGACTCAGGCCCGTCGGTTGCCCAGCAGCTGCCCCATCGCCGCCAGCACGGACGGCTCGACGCGGTAGTACACCCAGGTGCCGCGCCGCTCGGATGCGAGCAGCCCGGCCTCCCTGAGCTGCTTCAGGTGGTGGGACACGGTCGGCTGGGAGACGCCGACATCGGAGATGTCGCACACGCAGGCCTCACCGCCCTCATACGAGGCGACCAGGGAGAACAGCCGCAGCCGTACCGGATCACCGAGCGCCTTGAACATCGTGGCGGTCCGCTGGGCCTCCTCGGCCGTCAACGGCCGCTCGCTCAGCGGTGGGCAGCACGGCGCCGTGACCCCGGATATCTCGGAGACCTCGGATTCCAGTAGCGGCAGCACCTTTGTGTTCGACATGCGTCTATGTTGACACACATCGAACTGGAGCGAACGAGGCCCGGAATCACCTCGGCCGCCAAGCGACGTGAGCGGCGAGACGGTCGGCGGCCCGGCCGCGTCCCGGCCCACGTGCGCGCGGGCGTTGGACGACGGACCGCGCTGCCGCTCCAGCACCACGTACACCGGTCGGGACGCCGGGGGCCGCCCGGGTGAATGTTCCACCGACGGGTCCCGCCGGAAATCCTTTCGGTCGAGCCGATAGGCATACTGCATGAATGCGGATGCAGAATAATATTCCCGCCCTGATTCACCAAACCTGGAAAGAAGCTGAGGTGCCCACCCATTGGAAGAAATGGGCTGATTCATGGCGCCTGCATCACCCCGGCTGGGGATACCGTTTGTGGACCGACTCGGACAATCGGGCATTCCTCCAGGAGCACTATCCATGGTTCCTGCCGGTCTACGACGGCTACCCGGAACCGATCATGCGGGCCGACGCGATTCGCTATTTCCTGCTCGACCATTTCGGCGGGCTCTACGTGGATCTGGACTTCGAGTGCCTGAGCCCGGTCGACGGAATCCTCGAAGGGCAGGAACTCGTCCTCGGCTGCGAGCCCCAGGCGCACACACGGCTGCTGCTGGCCCGTCAGCGTGGATTCAGCCGCATCGTCGGCAACGCGTTCATCGCGTCACGGCCGGGCCACCCTTTCTGGGCCCATGTGCACCGACAGTTGGTCGGCGCCCACAAGATGCCTGGTGCGTTGGACGTCACAGGCCCTTTCTTCCTCACCAGAGCGATTGACGGCGCCCCGGAGCCCGCCTCGATCACCATCCTCGACCCGGAGGTCCTGTATCCCGAGGTGAGCCCGTACGCGAAAGAGCTGTTCGGCCCTCAGAAAGCCGATTACGAGCGTGCGTACGCCGTGCACCACTGGTCCGGCAGTTGGGTGCGCGACGTACCGGGCACTTGTCCGACGTCGGCCGGCAGACGGTTCCCGTTCTGGGCGAGCCAGGAGCTGCAACCGCTCGCCGACGGCCTGCTGAACCTGGAGGCGCAACGTCGCCGCTGGTCCGCGGGCGCGCCCGCCCCGACGGTGTCGTGCCTGATGGTGACGAGGGATCGCTCGTCGACGGCCCGCCGCGCGATCACCTGCTTCCGTACGCAGACCTACCGCAATCTGGAACTGGTCGTCGTGGAAGACGGCTCGGACGACGCCCTTGAGCAGCACATTCGCGGGCTGGGTGACCCGAGGATCAGCCATCACCGGCTCCCTCCGCAGCGGCAGACGCTGGGTGAACTGCGCAACGAGGCAGTGGACCGGGCCACCGGACCCTACGTGTCCCAGTGGGACGACGACGACCTGTACGACCCGGAGCGGATCGAGACGCAGATGGCGGCGATTCTCGCGCTCGACGCCGATGCCTGCTTCCTCGCACGTGAACGGCTGTGGTGGCCCGCTCGTCACAAGCTCGCGATCTCCTGCGCGCGCCTGTGGGAGGGGTCAATGGTGTGCGCCAAGGACCGCCTTCCGCGCTACCCGGCACTACGCCGCGGCGAGGACACCCCGGTGGCGGAAGAGGTGGCCCGCACCTGCCGGGTGGTATCGGTCGACGCACCCGAGCTGTACACGTACGTGTGTCACGGCAGCAATACGTTCAACGAAGCCCATTTCGCGGAGCACTTCGACGTGGCGACCGAGATCTGGTCCCAGCCCGGGGCATACGCCGAGCGGTTGCTCGCCATGGCGACCCGGCTGCCGATCGGGCCGGAGGAAATCGTCCACGCCGAGACCGGTCCCGCCATGCGGGCCTCCGAGCGAGTACCACAGACGGCCCTCGAGGCGGCCCCGGGACCGGCCAGTGACCGGCCCCTGGTACTGGTGCTCACCCCTGTCAAGGACGCGGCGGCGATCCTGCCGGGCTATCTGGACAACCTTCGCGCCCTGGACTACCCGCGTGAGGCGATCTCACTGGGCCTGTTGGAGGGCGACAGCAAGGACACGACGCCGGATCTGCTCCGGCAGGTCCTGCCCGGCCTCGAGGCGGAGTTCCGGCGGGTCACCCTCGTACACCGTGGCTTCGGCCTCCAGTTGGCCGGCCCCCGTTGGGAGCCCGGCGTCCAACGCCGGCGCCGATCGGTGCTGGCCAAGGTGCGCAACCATCTGCTCTCCCGAACCCTCGCCGACGAGGAGTGGGTGCTGTGGCTCGATGTGGATGTCACCAGCTATCCGGCCGACCTCATCCAGCGCCTCCTCGGGGCGCGCAAGGACATCGTCGTCCCGCACTGTGCCACGACGGCTGGTGGACCCACATACGACCTCAACACCTTCGTCCTGCACCCCAGGTCCGGCACGCTCAACTGGTCCCAATGGCTGCGCGACGGCATTCTGCAGCCCCCCAGAGGGTTCGGTCGGACGTACCTGCAGGAGTTGCGCGGGCAAGGGCTCGTCCGCGTCGACTCGGTCGGCGGTACGGCACTGCTGGTACGCGCCGACCTCCACCGGGACGGCCTGATCTTCCCCTCCTTCCCGTACCAGCACCTCATCGAGACCGAGGGTCTGGCCGCGATGGCCCGGGACATGGGCACTTCCTGCTGGGCACTGCCCGACCTCGAAGTGCTGCACCCGCACCACGCCGCGGACCTGGCGGACATCGGGGCCATGTCCCCGTCCTGACCCGTCGGGTACGGGTCCGGCGACGCCGCACGCGACTACCCCCGCGGAGTAATCATTCGGACGCCGAGCGTAACGCAATTCTACGATGGTGCTACTGGCCCCAGCCGTGGACTTCGCCGGCGGTCAGGGGCAGCTCTCAGTCCCCGTGAGAAAGGTCACACCGTGAAAGCCCGTGTCATGTCCTCCCTGACCCTCCCTGCCGCCCTGGCAACCGCCGGACTGCTCCATACCGCGGAGGCGGCCTACGCGGCCGCCCCCGGTTCGGAGACGCTGACAGCGTCGTCGCCCTACGCGCACCAAGGACAGCGGATAGGCGGCGCCGTCACCCTCACCCCCGGAAAGAGCGTCCCCTGCACACCCGTCGGAAACGTCACCATCACGGACTACGGGAACTGCTCCACGCCCGTGGGCAACATGACCATCACCGACTACGGGTACTGCTCCACGCCGGTGGGCAACGTCACCCTGTGTGACTACGGACACCATCAGGAGTACGGCCGCGACTACTACGACCTCGGCCGCTACTACCACGACTCCGGCCACGGCCACGGCGATGGGCGTCAACTGCGCTAGCACGTGATCCGGCTGGTCCGCCGCGACGTGGTCCTCGAACAGGCCAGGGGGGCGTCGCGGCCCGATGTCGCGGAATGCTGCCGACCGTATCCCGGTTCCTCCTCCCTCCTGTTCCCTTCCGAAGCGAAAGACGGCGCATGCCCCACAGATCCGACCCTGTGGTCTCGGTAGTCATCCCCTGCCACAACTACGCCCGCTATCTGCCCGAGGCAGTGTCCAGCGTCCTCGCCCAGACGTACCGCGCCTGGGAACTCGTCATCGTCGACGACGGCAGCACCGACAACACCTTCGAGGTGGCCCAGGACCTGGTCGACCACCACCGCGACCGGTGCGTCAGGCTGCTCCGCCAGGCCAATGCCGGGGTTTCCGCCGCGCGCAACACCGGAATCGAGGCCAGTGCCGGCCGTTACATCCTTCCGCTGGACGCCGATGACGTGATCGCGCCGACGATGCTGGAGAAGACCGTCGAGGCACTCGACAATGCCCCCGACATCGCCATCGCCTCCACCGATGTCTTCACCTTCACCGACGACGATTTGCCCCCGCAGGCGATGCCCCTCCCCGCTTACAGCAGAGAGCTGCTGCTCCAGCGACTGATCATGTTCTACTGCTCGCTGTACCGCCGTGAGGCGTGGCAGACCGTAGGTGGGTACGACGAGACCATGCGGGCGGGCGAAGACTGGGACTTCTGGATCGGCTGCGTCGCGCACGGCTTCGACGCCCACCACATCCATGAGCCGCTGTTCGGGGCACGTAACAAGGACACCGGACTGCACTTGGAAGCCGCCGAGAACGACCTGGCCATCCGGGCCCGGATCGTGGTCAACCACCCGGACCTGTTCAAGCCGATCACCCGTGGCTGGGCACACGCCGTGCTCACCCAGGACGCGGAGGCCTGCCTGCGTAACGAGCACGTACCCGACGACATCCTCACCCGGGCCGCCGAGATGGACCAGTTCCTCGGCGCGGTCATGGCCCTGCAGCGCACCACGCGGGTGCAGTACTACCACATCCGGCGACTGGAGAAGGTGCTGGCCGCTCGGAGCGGTACCGCGAGCGGCACCGCCGACCCGTCCGTACCGGAGAGACAGCCCACCCCGACGGCTTCCTCCGTCTGACGCGGTGGTCCCGGAGGGGCTTGGGTGCGAGACCGACCCGGCCAATCCCCCGGCCCCACGGCGCCTGCAACGAAGCGGACACAGGTTCTGAGGACCGGGCCGGTCCCCCTTGCACACGAGTCAGATTCCGGCCGCCCGCGCCGCCGTGTACACCTCGGCGGCCAGGTCCTTGAGCTCCTGGGCGTCTCGCGACGTGCCCTGGAGGTCGAGGAAGAACTCGTCCAGGCCGACCTCGGCGTGGGCCTTGAGGTCCGCCACGATCTGCTCGACGTTCCCCTGGAACGGGGCACGGTCCGCCCCGGCGTAACCCTTCGCCGTGTACTGCACGTTCACCCGCACCACCGACTCGGCCGGCTTCGTACGGCCGCGCTCGGCCGCGAGGTCCTGCAACTCTCGCCACTGCGTGGCGAGTTGCTCGGCCCCCATGGCGATGGGCATCCAGCCGTCGGCGCGGTCGACGAGGCGAGTCAGCGCCTTCTTGCTGTTGGCGGGCAACAGGATCGGGATCGGCCGGGCGGGTTTGGGTCCGACCACGGCCGACGCGATCTTGGTGAGGTGTCCCTCGTACACGACCGGATCCGGGCCCCACACTGCTCGGCACACGTCGATGATCTCGTCCAGGACCCGGCCGCGCTCCTCGAACGGTGCGACCCCGGCGGCCGCGTACTCGTCGAGCGACCAACCGGTGCCCAGGCCGGCCACGACCCTGCCGCCGCTCGCCGCGTCCAGTGTGCCGAGGGCCTTGGCCAGCTGGAACGGGCCATGGAGCGGGGCGACCAGGACACTCGTACCGAGCCGGGCCCGCTCGGTGACCGTGGCGGCCAGCGTCAGCGTCACCAGCGGGTCGGCGACCCCGCGGTACAGATCGGGCCAAGGCAGCCCCGGAACGCCGTAGAGGCCCTGGGTCGCCGGCTCCGGGAACAGGGCGCGCTCCAGCACCCACAAGCTCTCGTAGCCGATCCGCTCGGCCGCGCGCGCCACATCGGGCACGTCTCGGCCGATGTCGTACTGCTGCCATTGAGGAAGACTGAGACCCAGCCGAGTGGCCATGCGCACGCTCCTTGTGCGTCGTTCGCGTCAGAAGGTTCAACTGTCAACTTAACGCGTGTCGAGGTGAAGTCGGCGGTACGCGCGGCGGCGTGGCCGGATCAGTCCGGCAGTGGAGTGAGCAGCATCCGGCCCGCCAGACCGACCGCCGCGTCGAGGCGGCGGGCGAACTCCTCGGCGAGGTCGGGCAGTCCGCGCAGCGCCCACAGCGCGCGGGCCGCCGACCACGCGCCGTCCCGTGCCCGCTCCAGGCTCCACGAGCCGAGCAGATGCGTGAGCGGGTCGGCGATCTGGAGGATGTCGGGGCCCGGCATCAGATCTTCGCGGATGCGCTCCTCCAGCGTGATGAGGATGTCGCCCACGGTGTCGAACTCGTCCTCCAGGTCGGCGGGTTCACAGTCGAGCGCACCACAGGCGTCCACCACCGCGAGCGCCAGATCGTGCCCGATGTGCGCATTGATACCCGCGAACGCGAACTGCAGGGGTCGTACGCCGGGATGGCGCCGGAACTGGAACAGCGGCCGCCAGCAGGCCGGCGGACGCCGCTCGTCCGCCACCGTGTCGACGACCGCGAGATAGCGCTCCGCGAACCGTACGTCCAGGGTGATCGCCGCGTGCGGGTCGGGGAAGTGCCCGGCGTCCACGTGCCGGTCGACCTCCTCCGTGACGGCCAGGTAGACGCGGTTGAAGACCGCGACGCCGTCCCGCTCCGGCCAGGCAGCGCTCAGCGCACGCATACGCGAGACGACCAGGTCCACCGGAGTCGCGAAGTGTTCCAACTGCACCATGGGGGCAGGATCGCAGGCCTGCGCCGGCCTGAGGACCGCCGGGCCGAGCACTTCCCCAGAACGAGGGAACGCGCACGGCGCGCAGGAGGCGGAGGAGGGGGAGCGCGACGTGTCACATGTGCCTGCCCAGCGCCGGGCCGAGCGCGGGGCCGGGCCGTCACCTCGGGCGGCTCGGTCAAGGGGAGCGTCCCGGTCCGCGTGCCTTGCGCGATGCCGCAGGGCGACTGCGGCGGACCTTGACACGCTCGTGGCCCCGCGGGCCTCGGTGCCGCGATCGACGACACCAGTCGCCACGGGAACGGCGCCCTGTCCGACGGCGAGTTACTGGTTCATCATCGTGCGCCGGGAACCGCCGACTCCGGAACACCGACCTTTCCGCCGGCTGATCGGACATGATCGACTTGTCGAGACGGTCGGCCCCGGCCGCCGTCGTCCTCGACGGCACCCTCCGCCGGGGCGCCTCCGGCGGCACCGGTGAAAGCGGCTTCCTCCCGGCGCGGGGACCGACGGTCTCCCCTCGGCGGCCGGCCTGCGGCGGACACCCCCGCCCGACCGACCTCCCCATCGGCACCAGGGCCAAGACCCGGCGGCGGGCAGGGGCCGGTCGTCACCGCCGCCGGGTCGCTCTTGGAGCGGGCCGTGAACGCAGACCCTAAGAGGACTAGACCAGTTCGTCAACAAGTGTGCCCCCTTGCGAGGGGTCACGCCTGTACGTCAAAAGTTGCCACGCATGTACCTCATGAGTTGCCACGCCCGTACGTCACAAGATGCCTTGTTTCCACGGAAGTTGTCCACCCTCAAGTGTGGCCTGCACTCCATCGCGACGTCTTGTGAGCCACCCCACAGATATTCGCCCCGTGCACATCGATCAGTCGTGGCACACTGTCCCTGTACCAGAAGCAGCGCACTCCGGGGTCGGTGAAACTCCGAACCGGCGGTTAAAGTCCGCGACCCGGTCGCTTCCAGCGGCCGGTTGACCAGGTGAAATTCCTGGACCGACGGTTAAAGTCCGGATGGGAGGCAGTGCGCGGCGGGCGGGCATTCGTGCGCGCCGTCGTCTGTTTCGAGTGTCCCGAGGGGCATGTCTCATACGGCGTCGCACCCGGTGTCGTCGCCCGTACCTGTTGTCGTCATCGACAGGCCCCGGAGTCCGTGCCCGAAGAGGCAGGAGGACCCGGGAGTGTTCACCGGAATCGTCGAAGAGCTGGGCGAGGTCACGGCTGTCGAGAACCTCGACGACGCCTCCCGCTTCCGGCTCCGTGGCCCCGTCGTCACCGAAGGCGCGCGGCACGGTGACTCCATCGCCGTCAACGGCGTCTGTCTCACGGTCATCGACCACGAAGGCGACGAGTTCACCGCGGACGTGATGGCCGAGACCCTGAACCGCTCGAGCCTCGGCGTCCTTGCCGTCGGCTCCCGCGTCAACCTCGAACGCCCCATGGCTCTCGGCGAGCGCCTCGGCGGGCACATCGTGCAGGGCCATGTGGACGGCACGGGCGAGATCATCGAGCGCCAGCCGTCCGACAACTGGGAGATCGTGAAGGTCTCGCTCCCCGCGGACCTCACGCGCTACGTCGTCGAGAAGGGCTCCATCACCGTCGACGGCATCAGCCTGACCGTCGTCGACGCGGGCCCCGACTACTTCACCGTCAGCCTCATCCCCACAACGCTCGCCCTGACCACGCTCGGCCTCAAGCAGCCCGGCGACCCGGTCAACCTCGAGGTCGACGTCATCGCCAAGTACGTCGAGCGGCTGCTCGGCACCCGGGGGGCCGCGCGGTGAACTGGCTGAATTCCGAGGCGTTCACGCTCTTCGGGCAGCACATCATGTGGGCCGACACGATGGGTAACACCATCGGTCTGATCGCCCTCGCCCTCGGCTGGCGGCGTTCCACATGGACCTGGCCCGCCCAGTTCCTGTCCGGCGCCATCCTGCTCACGGCCTTCGCGACCGCCCACCTCTCCGGCAGCGCCGGCAAGCAGGTGGTCGTCATGGCCGTAGCCGCGTGGGGCTGGTGGCAGTGGAACCGCGGCAAGGAGCGGGCCGAAAACGGCTCCCACGGGTCCCTCGCCGTGCGGTTCGCCACCTGGCGCGAGCGCGCCCACCTGGTCGGCGGTGCCGCGCTCGGAACCCTCGCGGTCGGCTCCCTGTTCACCGCCTACCCGACGCTCTCCTGGGATCCCTGGCCGGACGCGTACATCTTCGTCGGCACGATCGTCGCCATGTACGCCCAGGCGCGAGGCATGGTCGAGTTCTGGTTCGCCTGGCTTCTCGTCGACCTGGTGGGCGTGCCGCTCAACTTCGCCAACGGCTTCGCCTTCTCCGGCTTCGTCTACATCATCTACGGCGCACTCGTCCTCTGGGGCATGCGCGACTGGTGGCTGCGTTCCCACAGGGCCGCGCAGCCCGTCCTGGAAGGAGCCCCGGCATGACAGCGGCGTCCGCCTGGTTCAACACCGACCACACCGACCACACGGACAACATCGAGGACTTCGCGCTCGACCCGGTCGAGCAGGCCATCACCGACATCGCGGCGGGCCGCCCGGTTGTGGTCGTCGACGACGAGGACCGCGAGAACGAGGGCGACCTCGTCATCGCCGCCGAGAAGGCGACCCCCGAGATCATCGCCTTCATGATGAGCGAGTGCCGCGGACTGATCTGCGCCCCCATGGAAGGCGGCGAACTCGACCGCCTCCAGCTCCCGCAGATGGTCGACCACAACACCGAGTCGATGGGGACGGCCTTCACCGTCTCCGTCGATGCCGGCCCCGCCCACGGCGTCACCACCGGCATCTCCGCCGCCGACCGCGCCACCACCCTCCGGCTGCTCGCCGGCGGCGAGGCCGAGGCGGGCGACCTCGTGCGCCCCGGCCACATCTTCCCGCTGCGCGCCAGGCCCGGCGGCGTCCTGGTGCGCGACGGCCACACCGAGGCCGCCGTCGACCTGGCCCGGCTCGCGGGTCTGCGTCCGGCAGGCGCGATCGTCGAGATCGCCGGCGAGGACGGCAGCATGCTGCGCCTGCCCGAGCTGATCCCGTTCGCCCGCAAGCACGGCCTGGCGATCATCTCCATCGAGGACCTGATCGCCTACCGCCGCTCCCTCGAGCTGACGACGTCACCCGAGCAGGGGGTACCCCCTGGCGAACCCACCGTCCGCCGGGAGGCCGAGGTAAAACTCCCCACCGCCTTCGGCGAAGCCACGGCGTACGGCTACCGCTCCACCGTCGACGGAGTCGAGCACGTCGCCCTCGTCCACGGCGAGATCGGCAGCGGCGAGGACGTTCTCGTCCGCATTCACTCCGAGTGCCTCACCGGCGACGTCTTCCACTCGCTGCGCTGCGACTGCGGCCCCCAGCTGGAGGCCTCCCTGGAGCGCATCCACGCCGAGGGCCGCGGCGTCGTGGTCTACCTGCGCGGCCACGAGGGGCGCGGTATCGGGCTCATGTCCAAGCTGCGCGCGTACGAGCTCCAGGAGCGCGGCCGTGACACGCTCGACGCCAACCTCGAGCTGGGCCTGCCCGCCGACGCCCGGGACTACGGCGCCGGCGCGCAGATCCTCGAGGACCTCGGGATTACGAGCGTTCGCCTGATGACGAACAACCCCGACAAGACCGACGCGCTGGTCCGCCACGGCCTCAAGGTCACCGACCGCGAGCCGATGCCCGTGAAGGTGGGCGAGCACAACCTCCGCTACCTGCGCACCAAGCGGGACCGGATGGGTCACGACCTGCCCTGGCTGGACACGGCCACCGTGTCCACCTGCGGCAACCAGTAAGCAAGTCACTTAGGAGAGACGTGAGCGGCAAGGGTGCACCTGAACTGTCCGTACGCAACTGCGGCGACCTGCGCGTCGCGGTCATCGCGGCACAGTGGCACGAAAAGGTGATGGACGGCCTCGTCGACGGCGCCCTGCGCGCCCTGCGCGACTTCGGTATCGACGAGCCGACCGTCCTTCGCGTCCCCGGCAGCTTCGAGCTCCCGGTGGTCGCCAAGGTCCTCGCGGGCCGCGGCTACGACGCGATCGTCGCCCTCGGTGTCGTCCTCCGCGGCGGCACCCCCCACTTCGAGTACGTGTGCCAGGGCGTCACCCAGGGCCTCATTCAGGTCAGTGTGGACACCGGCGTTCCCGTCGGCTTCGGCGTACTGACCTGCG
>CBFGQM010000117.1:0-13791 GCA_965650905.1 uncultured Streptomyces sp.
GCACCTGCAGCCGGCCGTGGTCACCGTCTTCCTGGAAGACCGCGGCGAGCTGCTCTCCGGCCCGCAAGGCCTCCTGCGCGTCCACCCTGTCCGCATCATTCAGTTCATGCCGGTCATCTTCGACCAGCTCATCCACAGGATCGTCGCCTGCCGGGAGGTGGGCACCGACGTCGCATCCCAAGCCGGGGGGGGGGGGGTTTTGAAACTCGGCGGCTGATGTCCGCAGGGGCGGCCCTCTAGCGGGCCGCGTTGTTGAACTGTGAGGGGCGGACGAAGGCCAGCGCCAGGGCGCCCGCCAGCGGCAGGGCCGTGACCTGCAGGAGCCCTGCCCGGCTCCAGCCGAAGGAGTCGACCAGGGCGGCGAAGAGCAGGCCCGAGAATGCTGCCGGTCCGTAGTAGCTGGTGACGAAGAGGCCGGAGGCGCGTCCGATCTGTTCGGGGCGGACGGACCGCTGCATCGCGCTGTTGGTGTTGGGGTAGATGAAGCCCAGGCCGAAGGCGCCCATGAGGAAGGCGAACACGCACTGCACGCCTACGGTGGCCTGTGTCTCGTAGATGCACACGCTGATGGCGGAGACGGCCAGCATGCTCCCGATCAGCAGGTTGCGCTGGTTCACGCGGTCACCGAGCCAGCCCCCGACGACGGCCGACATACCGCCGAAACCGAGGAAGCTCATGGCCAGTGCGGCCTGCCCGGCGGTGTAGTGCAGGGAGGTGATGAGGTAGGTCGGGTAGAGACCGAGGAACCCGTAGATCGCTATACCGCTGAGGACGGAGTGGACGGCCAGTGCGAGGGTGTTGCGGTTGTAGGCGGAGGCCGGCATGTACTCGTAGGTCCTGGTGGAGACGACCTTCTCGGCGCAGTGCTCGGTCAGGCCGGCTTTCACGAGGAAGAGGGAGGCGGCGGCGATCAGCAGCCCGGCCGTGCCGAACAGGTAGAAGGGCGAGTGCCAGGTGCCGTGCATGCTCATGAGCTGGACGCCGATGAGGGGGGCGATGAACACGCCGATGGAGTAGCCCACGCCGATGATGCCGAAGGCGAGGCCGCGCCGGTGGGCGAAGAAGGCGCCGATCGCGGCGAAGATGGCGGCGGACTGCATGCCCTCACCGAAGCCCGAGACGACCCGGTACAGGGTCATGTCGGCGAAACCGGTCGCCAGCGGCGTGGCCATCGTGCCCAGGGAGTAGATCACGATGCTGACCAGCAGTACGGTCTTGCGGCGGAAGCGGTCCAGGAGGTAGCCCGCGGGCAGGCCGGCCAGGGCCATGCCGAGGGTGAAGTTCGTCGCCAGCAGCCCGCCCTGCTCCAGGGAGAACCCGTACTCCTCGCGGATGTTCGGCAGCAGGGGAGGGAAGACCTGGCGGTCCATCGCGTTGACCATGTAGGAGAGAACCACCAGCAGGAAGCCCACCCCGATCATGCCCCTCGAAATGGGTGCACGGTTGCTTTCCTGTATTGCGTCGGCGGGCACCGCACTGGTGTCGACTTGCCCTGTGTGAGTCATGGCGGCTCCTGAGGAGGAATGGGCCACGGCAGGCCGCGGCGGATGTCTCGCCGGTACGTCTCGCCGGTACGGGTCCGTACGGACGATGACGAGAAGCGGTGAGCTGAACACGGACTTGAGTCGACGACGGCAACACTGTCGTCAACTGCCGGAATGAGGCAACGGGCTGTCGCGCGGTCGGATGCCCATGCGGAATTCAGCCGTATATCGCCCGTCGGGGACGTCCGTGGCTATGGCGTCTTCGACAGCTGGAACTCGTGCGGACGCTTATCGGTCACACGGTCGGCGCTGGCAGAAACGATGAGGGGAAGTTCCTGGCGCGTCAAGATGCGAACACCGGATTTCTTCGGCGTTCCTTCGATTCCCCTGGGGTGACCGGGTTTCTCGGCTCTCAGCGAGCACTGCCAGGGGTGTCCAGGACCGAGTGTCCGCCCGTGCTCTTGACGCATCGAAGCAAGTCAATGCTATCGTTAGCATCAGTGGCTGTGACAAAGTGATTCGACGTGCCCCGGCATCTCGTGACCCGTTCCGGGGGCGTACTGCGGCGTTTGAACCGACCACAAGTCGGCGAGGGACGGAAGCCGACCCGAACCAACCTGCTGACCGGACGCGAAGGGCAAGACGCCCGACCGTCGGTCGGCGACTGCACGATTCTGCGAGGACGACCTGCTATGACACCACCGAGCCGCCCAGGCACCGTGCTGCTCACCGACTATGCCTGGCCCGACGACTCCGTCGAGCGATCGGTCATCGAGGGTGCGGGCCACACCCTGGTGACCGGCCCCGCCGATGCCGCCTGCGCCGAGGCGATCGAGGAACTGGTGGCCGAGCACCGGCCCGCCGGGATTCTGACCTGCTGGGCGCCCGTCTCCGCCACCGCGATCGACACCTCGCCGGATCTGCGGATCGTGGCAAGACTCGGGGTCGGGCTCGACAACATCGCCGTGGACACCGCCACCGAGCGGGGTGTGTGGGTCACCAATGTGCCGGACTACTGCGTCGAGGAAGTCTCCGACCACGCCGTCGCCATGGTGCTGGCCTGGACGCGGGGCCTGGCCGTGTCAGACCGGGAGATCCGCGCGGGTCGCTGGGACCCCGCCGGCGCTCGGCTACGCCGGTTGTCGACTCTGACCTGCGGCGTCGTCGGCCTCGGGCGGATCGGCCGCGCCACCGCGCGCAAGCTCGGCGCGTTCGGCTGCCACATCCTCGCCCACGACCCGTACCCGCCGAAGGACGCCTCCGCAGTGGAGATGGTGGGCCTGCAGGAACTGCTGCGCCGCAGCGACGCGGTGATCCTCCACGTGCCGCTCACGTCCGGCACCCAGCACATCATCGGCGCCGAGCAGCTGGCGCTGATGCCACCGGGCGGCCTGCTGGTCAACGTCAGCCGGGGCGGCCTCGTGGACACCGACGCGGTCGTCAAGGCGCTGGACAACGGGCACCTGGGCGGAGCCGCCCTCGACGTACTGGAAACCGAACCGCACGTCCCGGCAGGGCTGCTGGAACAGCCGGGCGCTCTCCTCACCCCCCACACCGCCTTCTCCTCCGACACCTCGGTCACGGAACTGCGCCGCCGCGCCGCCGAGGAGGTCGTACGGATCCTGACGGGTCAGACACCGCACCACGCCTGCAACAGCCCCCTCGGCCTGACCACCGAACCGGGAGACCGGCGATGAGCCCGATCACCGTGCGCACCAAACCGGGCCCCATGCCCGACACCGCGCTGACCCACTTTCTGGCCGCTCACAAGCTCGCCGCACCCGGTGAGCCGGCACACTGGACGCCCCTGGCCGGCGGTGTCTCGTCCGACCTGTGGCGCGTGGACCTGCCGGCACGCTCCCTCTGCGTCAAACGCGCCCTGGCCAAGTTGAAGGTCACCGCCCACTGGCAGGCACCACTGTCACGCAACGCCTACGAATGGGCGTGGATGCGGTTCGCATCCCGGCACCGCCCCGACAACGTACCCGAACTGCTCGCCCACGACCCCGAAGCCGGCCTCTTCGCCATGGCCTACCTGCCCCCCGAGCAGTACCCGGTGTGGAAGGCACAACTGCTCGGCGGCGAAGTGGACGTGGCGACCGCGGCGGCTGTCGGAGAGCTACTCGGCACCCTGCACGCCGCGAGCGCGCGCGAGACCGCCCTCGCCACCACGTTCGCCACCGACGACAACTTCCACGCCCTGCGCATCGAGCCGTACCTACTGGCCACCGCGGCAGCACACCCCACTCTGAGCGACACCCTCCACGACCTCGCCGACCGCACGGCCATTACCCACCTGGCCCTGGTACACGGCGACGTCAGCCCCAAGAACATCCTCGTCGGCCCGTCAGGACCCGTGCTGCTGGACGCCGAGTGCGCCTGGTACGGAGACCCGGCCTTCGACCTCGCCTTCTGCGTCAACCACCTGCTCCTCAAAACCCTGGTGGTCGCCGGACACCGAGCCGAACTCCTGCAATCCGCCCGCGTGCTGACCGAGGAATACCACCGCTGCATCGACTGGGAGCCCCGGCCGGCCCTCGAGGCGCGGGCCGCAGCACTGCTGCCCGCGCTCCTGCTCGCACGCGTGGACGGCAAGTCCCCCGTGGAATACCTCACCGACAACCCGAACCGACTGCTCGTACGCACCGTGGCATCAGCCCTGCTCCGCACGCCCGCCCTCACGGTCGCGGACGTCCTGGACACCTGGACGACCGCACTCCAGACGCCGCCCCAGCCCGGCAGCGCCTTTACCGACCGACCCAACTGACCCGCGGGCCGGCAGGTCCGGCAGGCCTGGCATCCGACGCACCGACCCAGGAGACACACATGCGCAGAGTCGTCACCGGCCACGACGAGAACGGCAAATCGGTCATCGTCAGCGACGGCCCCATCCCACGCAGCCGCAAGTTCACCACTCTGCCGGGCTGGATCTCCCGCGTGCCGTGGGCCACCGACCTCGGCGACCCGATTAACCGGACCGGACACGACCCCACACCGAAAATCACCAGCCTGCTCCCGGCACCCGGCGGCACCCGGTTCATCGTCCTGACCCTCCCGCCTGACACCGCCATGGCCGACCCGGCATTCGACCCCGTCGCCTTCGACCGCGAACAGCGCGCCGACTCGCCCGGCATCGCCGAACTCATCGAGCCCGACGGCATGCACGCCACGCCGACCGTGGACTACGGCATCGTGCTCCAAGGCGACATCACCCTCGAACTCGACGACGGCCACTGCACCCGGCTCTCGGCAGGAGACATCACGATCCAGAACGGCACCCGCCACGCCTGGCACAACCACAGCGACCAACCGGTCACCATGGCCTTCGTCCTCATCGGCGTGGAACGCGACCGCTGACGCCGACGCCGACGCGCTGCAGCTGTGCCCCGACATAGGCTGCTTCCAGGCGCTGAACCAGAACCTGGACTGGCCAAGGCGAGCCGGGTGCCGCGCTGGCGGCGGGAGCCGGGAGTGTTCACGCCGCTGGAGCGGGATGCTCGAGTGCGACCGGCGGCAGCATGACGAACGGGCCGCCGACCGTCACCGACGAGCTGTCGGCGTGTCTGCTCGACCGGCTCGGCCCGGCGGCGATGGTCGAGCTCACCGTGGTCATCGCCTTTGCCGACTTCGCGACCAGGAGCAACACGGCGCACGTAATCGATGCACCATGACTGTTGATCTTTCCTCTGGTTGAGGTCGTCGGAAAAATCGCCCGGCCGTTGTGGTGCGGCCAGCAGTGCGGCACCAGGCAGGGCATGCCCCCTCGTCCCGGGGCAACCGGTACGCCGACATGGCCGCCGAGTGATACCAGGCGGGGTGGGGAACGGGCAGAACCGGGCCGGTCGGTAGCGAGGACAGCCCGTTGGTCCGGCCTGCCGGGAGCTCAGCTCCGGACCGGGGTGAGCACCACGAAGTCCGCGTTCGAGGGGTCGAGGCAGACGGCCAGCCGGCCGACGCCCTCCGCGTCATCGGGTCCCATCTGCACGCTGCCGCCGTGCTCGGTGACCTTGGCGACCGCGGCGTCGCAGTCGGGGACGGCGAAGACCGGGTGCCAGTACGGTCGTCCGTTCGCCAGGGTGAGGTGCTCCTTGGGGAGTTCCATGAGACCGCCGTGCATGCGCTCCGCGGGAAGCCCGGCGGGGGTGATGAGGGTGTACGTGCCCCCGCCGCCGGGCAGCTCCATGTCATTGAACTGCCAGCCGAAGGTGGCACCGTAGAACTCCTTCGAGGCCGCGGCGTCGCTTGTGTACAGCTCGGTCCAGGACAGTGAGCCCGGCTGGTCCACGAGCTCGGCGCCCTTGTTCTTCCCCGGCTGCCAGACGGCGAACTGGCCCCCCAGCGGGTCGCTGTACTGGGCCATCCGGCCCCAGTCGTCAAGGTCCATCGGCGCCACCCGCACCGTGCCGCCCGCGCGCTGCACGGTTTGGGTCGTGGCGTCCGCGTCGGTGACGCTGTAGTAGATCATCCAGGCTGGGCGCGCGCCCTTCTCGGTGAGCTTGCCCAGCCCGGCGACGATCTTGCCGTTCTTGCGGAACATGCCGCCCTCCATTTCCTGCCCCTCGCCCATGGACTGGTATTCCCAGCCGAGCACGGCGGTGTAGAAGGCCGCGGCGGCGCGGACGTCGGGAGCGCCGAGGTCGAGCCAGCAGGGGGAACCTGGGGCGAAACCTGTGGTGATCATGGTGATTTCCCTTCCGTAAATCCTGTGTGAACCCAGCGTGACATCGGGCACTGACAATTACCCGTCAGCCGCTCTCGGTGGGCGACGCGCGGCACGGCGGAACGAACACGCCGAGGCCGGTCGGCCACCATCGGGTTCTCGGCGATTGCCGACGGGCAACTGCGAGGATGACCGCCGGAACACTTTTCTGACGTGGTCATGGTCCCGGTTATCCACAGGGCAAAGCGGAATCTCCGAATTCGCGGGACGGTGGCGGCATGACGAATCACGGCGAAGCGACCGGGACTTCCGGCAACGGCGACATCGGCGGCCAGGACCGGCACGGTGGGTCCGGGCAAAAGCCTGTGCACGGCGGACGGCAAAAAGCGGCTGGGCAGGGCGGTCAGGACGAAGAGATGGTGCACGGCCGGAACGGCGGACACGGCGGATGCGGCGGACACGGCGAGGAGATGGTGCGCGGTGGGAACGACGGGCGTGTGGCTGACGGGTACCAGGGCGGAGCGCTCGGCGGGCACGATGACGGTGTGCTTGGCGGGCTTGCAAGCGGTGCGCCAGGCCGATGTGAAAGCGGCCCGCCTCGTGGATTGCCAGACGCAGAACCCGGCCGGCACGGGGAAAGTTCTGGATGTGACAGCCATGGGGAAGCCCCCGGGAAGAAAAAAGAAGGTGCCATCTATGCGGGCCGGGGGGTGACCGGGGACCCGTGCACCGAGCACCAGGTCACACTGCGTACTCCGGCCGAGCTGGCCGATGCCCTGCCGTACCTGCTCGGATACCGGCCCGAGGACAGCATCGTGCTCGTTGCCCTGCACGACCGGGACGGACGCGGCCGGTTCGGTGGGCGCGCCCGGCTCGGTATTCCCGGCCAGGTGGACGACTGGCCGGCCGTGGCCGAGCAGTTGGCCCACGGGCTGATCAAGGGAAGCGAACGCAGGGGCGCCCCGGTCGAGAACATGGTCGCGTTCCTCTGCCAGGACCCGAAAGACGGCGAGTCCGGCCAAGCGGTCATGGAACGCCTGCGCCCGCTCGCGCAGTTGCTGCGCACGGCATGCGGCGTTCTCGACGTCCCGGTGATCGAGGCCCTGTGCATCTCGGGCGGCCGCTTCTGGTCGTACTGCTGCCCCAGCGAGCAATGCTGTCCGTCGGGCGGTACGCCGATGGGCCTGCCCGGTACTTCGGTGCTGGCCGCTGCCGCGACGTATGCCGGTCTCCAAGTACGGGGCACCCTGCGGGAGCTGCGGGCGAGGCTCGCGCCCTGGGAGAGCGCGGCGGCGCTGGAGCAGGAGTCCGCGCTGGACGCCGCGAGCACGGCCCTCGTCCCCAGGATCCTTGACGACGAGAGCCGTACGGGCGTGACAGCCGAGACGGTCGAACTGGCGGATCGGGTCATGCACCGGTTCGCCGATGCCCCGCCCATTCCCGGCACGCTTCCGACGGATCTCCGGGACGACGAACTACTGGCACACCACGAGGCCGCCGCCTTGATCATCGGCCTCCAGGACCGCACTACGCGCGACAGGGCGGCGGAGTGGATGGAGGGCGACGAGGCGGCACCCGCGCTGCGTCTCTGGCGGGCCCTGGCACGCCGCTGCGTCGGCCCGTACGGCGAGCACGCCGCGGCGCCGCTCACCCTCGCCGGATGGGTCGCCTGGTCTTCCGGCGACGAGTTGGAGGCCCGCGAAGCCCTTGCCATGGCGCTCGGCGCGGACCCCGGATATCTCTTCGCCCGTCTCTTGCACCAGGCGTGCAACGAGGGACTGGATCCGGAGTCGATTCGCCGCTGCCTCCGCAAGGAGCGTGCCGAGCGCACCGGAGTGGAGGCCGGGCCCGGGGCGATCGCTTCCTCGGCGTCGGCTGTCCGCGCCGGCCGGGCATCGGGGCACGTCCCGGCACAGTCGACGCAGGTGGCTTCCCGTCGCCGACGCAGGACACGGTCCACGGGGAGCGCCGGCAACCGTCCGAGTCGGCGATCCTCCGAGACGGTCGGCACTCGCCGTTCGACGTCGGCCGCCGACGGCGCCGCCGCGACAGAGGGGCCCGGCCGTGCCGCCATCCCCAAGGGCCGTACTCCTCGATCCCGTCGAGGGTCCGGCCGTCATGGAACAAAGAGGGACACATGAGGTCGGGAAGCCGTACGGCGCGGTGTGGGCGGCAGGTCGGGCGTGGGTCCGGCTGGTCTGGATGACGATTCTGGGATGGGCCGAGCTGGGGCAAGGGCTGGTCCGGTTCTCGGCCGGGCGCAGGCGGGCACGGCCGCACCCCGGACCGGGCCCTGGCGGCCACTACTTTGGGATCCAGTCGGATTGGGGCGGCTGTCTCTCTCGGGTCGACCTCCACGGACGGCGTTGCGGTGCGAGACCGGCACCCGGTGGGTGTCGCTCTTGGCTGAGATCGGCGCTCGACGTGCCTTTCCGCCGGCTCGCGATCTCATCGGAGCTGGAACGGCAGACGGGCTGGGGTCTGCAGGGCTTCGACCGCGAAGGACGAGGCTGGAGCTGTCGCCTGGCGACACCCGAGGCGTCGAACCGAGGGAGGCCGACCGGTACGGCGCCATACGAGTGGCGGGACGCTGCGCCACGAGGTCTCTCGCTCCTGCGCGGGACGTGGGCGACCACCCCAGGACGCAGACGCTCTCCGTAAGAGCCTCAAGGACCTCCGGGCCCTGATGTCGGCAGGTTCGGCCTCGCCATGGTCGAGGAAGCGGCTGACGGGCTGCAGCCGGGAGCGTGAGCCCGGGAGATTCGAGGGACCACCACGACCGGTGGCCTCCCGTGACGTCCCGACCGGAGCACGGTGGATCAGCCACCCGACGATCGACGAAGGGAGTGTTTATCGTCAGGCAGACGACTATGATCGCGGCATGCCCTACGACCCGTCAGCCTTCCCACCCTTCGCTGTCACCGTTGACCTGGTCGTGTTGACCGTGCGTCGCCATGCCCTGTGCGCACTGGCGGTACGGAGGGGTGAGCCTCCGTTCCAGGGGCGGTGGGCGCTGCCCGGCGGGTTCGTACGGCCTGACGAGGACCTGGCGCAGGCGGCCGCGCGGGAACTGGCCGAGGAGACCGGGCTGTGCGCTCATGATCCGGACGCCCCCGCTCAGGACAACGGCGCGCACCTGGAGCAGCTCGCTACCTACGGCGACCCCAAGCGCGACCCGCGGATGAGGGTCGTCAGCGTCGCCCATCTAGCGCTCGCCCCCGATCTGCCCGCGCCCAGGGCGGGCGGCGACGCGAACAGCGCGCGCTGGGCCCCCGTTGAGGAGCTGCTCCGGCGCGGCGGCTACGGCCGCGACGGCGAACAGGCGGCGCCGCTCGCCTTCGACCACGCGCAGATCCTTGCGGACGGGGTGGAGCGTGCCCGTTCCAAGATCGAGAACTCGTCGCTGGCGACCGCCTTCTGCCCGACCGAGTTCACCGTCGGTGAGCTGCGTCGTGTGTACGAGGCGGTGTGGGGCGTGGCCCTCGATCCCCGCAACTTCCACCGCAAGGTGACCGGCACGCCGGGCTTCCTCGTGCCCACGGGCGGTACGACCACCCGGCAGGGCGGCCGCCCCGCCCAGCTCTTCCACGCGGGCGGCGCCACGCTGCTCAACCCCCCGATGTTGCGCCCCGAGGTCTGACGCAGGACAGGTCGGACCGGCATGAAGCCGGTTCTGGAGCACCTCCAGGATGCCTGAAAAACCCTAAATATCGCGCTATCTTGCCTCGAGTGATCCAGGCCATCGGACTGACCAGCAACCCGCGCAAGGATCTTGCGCCCGCCGTCGACGACGTGTCCTTCGAGGCGCCTGCGGGCAGCGTGACGGCGCTCCTCGGAGCCCCGGGCGCAGGCAAGACGACGACGCTGAAACTCATGCTCGAACTGCAACAGGGCCGCGGAATCACCAACTTCAGAGGCCGACCACTGCACCGCATCGCCCATCCCTCACGTGAAGTGGGCGTTCTCATCGGAGAGGTGCCCGGCCACCCGGCACGCACGGTCCGCGGTCAACTCCGCATGCTGTGCGCTGCCGTGGGTGTGCCCGTCCGGCGAGCCGAGGACGTTCTCGAAGTGGTGGGCCTCGTCAGCCGGCGCGGCGAACGCCTGGGCACGCTCTCGCGCGGCATGGACCGTCGCCTCGGCCTGGCCTGCGCACTGTTGGCCGACCCGCATACGCTTGTTCTCGACGACCCAGCCGACGGGCTCTCACCCCGCGAAAGCCGCTGGTTGCACGGGATTCTGCGCGCGCACACCGCCGAGGGTGGGACCGTGCTGTTCACCACGGACGACCCGAAGGAAGCCGCGCGGACCGCCGACCGGGTCGTCACGATCGAAGACGGCAGGCTCGTCGCCGACCAGGACGCCGAGGACTTTGCCCGCGCCAGGCTCCGGCCCCGCGTCGCCGTCCGCAGCCCGCACGCCGCCCGGCTCGGCTCCCTCCTTACCAAGGAGGCCCGTATCGCGCGCCGTTCCGTCGAAGTCGTCCGAGAGGATGGCAACCGGCTCTCGGTGTACGGCAGCACGTGTGCCGACATCGGCGAAACCGCGTACCACCACGGCATTCTCCTTCACCAACTCGCCGACGGGATGGGAGATGCGGGGCCCACAGCGGCACAGCGGTCCTCAGGTGACCCTCAGGAGGCCGTGGTGCCCCCGAGATCCTCCGAGGGGGCAGACACGCGCGGGCTGTCCCCCCTCCCGCCCCCCATCGCCGTTCGTCAAGGGCCCGGCCCGTTGCGTCCGCTGCGCTATGAACTGCGCCGGGCGGCAGGAGTCGGTACCGGCTATCTCACTGCGGCCGCCGTTCTCGCCGCCTGCGCCCTCATCTCCGTACTCCTGGCACGGGCGGGGCATACGTCGCAGCCGCGCCTGCTCGCTGCATGGCCGCAGCAATTCCCGCTGCCGCCTGCGGCGCTCGGCGCGGGGCTGCTCGGCGCCATCGCCTTCGGCGACGAGTTCCGCCACCCGGCCCTGGCCGCTGATCGCGGCACCGTCCCCCGTCGGATGGGATTGCTCGTGGCCAAACTCCTCGTTGCTGCCGCCACCGCGCTGATCCTGGCTGTCCTCACGGTGGGTGCGGACGGCCAGCTGCTCTACATCCTCTACGGGCGGGAGCTCATCGCAGTTCCCGCCGACTGGCCTTCGCTGAGTGCGAGTTGGCTGTGCCTCATGGTGGGCTGCGCCTGGGCGGGGGTGTTGGCCGCGGGTATCTTCCGGTCGACAACCGCCGGAATCGCGGCGG
Source organism: uncultured Streptomyces sp. (assembly GCA_965650905.1). Taxonomy (GTDB): domain Bacteria; phylum Actinomycetota; class Actinomycetes; order Streptomycetales; family Streptomycetaceae; genus Streptomyces. Next base: position 11,387 of record CBFGQM010000117.1, read on the forward strand.
TTCTCGCCGTGCCCGTCGTTGTCGTACCCCTCGTGCAGAAGGTCTTGGAGGGACCGTCCGCACGGACCACGGCCGGGGTTTCGACCCGGGTGCGTGAGCTCGTGCTGGTGCAGTGGCCCTTCGGGGGCGCACGCTATCTGGCCGCTGGGGTGCGGATGATCGTCCAACCTGTGGGCGGCGCCCTGATGTTGTCGCTCGCTGCCCTGCTGTGCCTGTATCTGCTCACGACCCTGCGCTGCAGGGTCCGATGAAGGCAGCCTGCGGCACATGCGTTCCCATAGTGCGCACAACTCCTCGGAGAACGCCCATTTCTTTCCGATAAGGCGTCAATTGCGACGGGGTAAGCGATCACCCTTTCGTGTGCTTTTCACCAAAGACCTCAAGGGAGTTGGAGCCGACGCCGACAAAGGATGCGTGAGTACCCTTGCGCACACCATGATGACCGCCGCCCGCTCCGTAGACTCCGGCCTCGCCGGCGCGGGCGAACTCGACCGCTACCCCTATGCGGAGGCCCCCAGGGCCGACCGCGTCGGCACTCCTGTGTGGGACGGTGCGGACCCGGAGATCGGCCGCGTGAGCAGGCGTGCCGCGGGCAGCCGCGGCCGTGGCCTGCACGGCCAACTCGTCCAACAATTGGGCCAGATGATCGTCTCTGGAGACCTGGGAGCCGACCGCCCGCTCGTCCCCGAAGAGATCGGCCAGCGGTTCGAGGTCTCCCGCACCGTCGTCCGTGAGTCACTCCGCGTCCTTGAGGCCAAGGGCCTGGTCAGCGCCCGCCCCAATGTCGGCACGCGTGTACGGCCCGTCAGTGACTGGAACCTCCTCGATCCGGACATCATCGAGTGGCGTGCCTTCGGGCCGCAGCGCGACGACCAGCGGCGGGAGCTGAGCGAGCTGCGCTGGATGATCGAGCCGCTGGCCGCCCGTCTCGCTGCCGGGCACGGACGCGAGGAGGTGCAGCAGCGGCTCGCCGATATGGTCGAGATCATGGGGCATGCCATGGCACAGGGCGACTCGCTCACCTTCTCGCGCGCCGACGCGGAGTTCCACTCGCTCCTCATCCAGGTCGCGGGCAACCGGATGCTGGAGCACCTCTCAGGGATCGTGTCGGCCGCGCTCCAGGTCTCCGGCGGCCCGGTTACCGGCTGCGACCGGCCGAACGAGACCTCCCTGACGCACCACGCCCGGATCGTCGACGCCCTCGCAGCCGGTGACGGGGCAGGTGCCGAGGCAGCCATGCGCCAACTGCTCACAGTCCACCCCGAGGTGGAGCGCGTGGTCCCCGCGCCGCGCGAGCACTGACCGCACACCGAGGCGGCGCGTTCGGAGGCGTGCCCTTCTCGCGCGGCATCGCTCGACCGGCGAACCATCTGCGGCCGGACTCTGCCGGAAATCCTCTGGAATCGGGCAGGGTCCGGCAGCGGGATGAGACGTCGGGCCCGTCGGATGACCACCTATGACCGTGTCTGGCCGCTTTTGATGCTTACGGGGTGTGACTCGGGCCACGCAGATTGGACGTAACGCTCCACGGAACAGCGCGATGACCTAAGAGGTGACAGCCGAGGAGGGAATACGGACGCCGCTCAAGGCGCTGTGCATCTTCCCGGCCCCGCTCGCGCCGTCGGCTCACCCCAAGTCGGCGGTCGTCGGCTCCGGTCCACACTGGACGGGGCCGGAAGCCGTTTTCCAACGTTCCGAGAGGTTGTTCGTGTCGGCCAGCACATCCCGTACGCTCCCGCCGGAGATCGCCGAGTCCATCTCTGTCATGGCGCTCATTGAGCGGGGAAAGGCTGAGGGGCAGATCGCCGGCGATGACGTGCGTCGGGCCTTCGAAGCTGACCAGATTCCGGCCACTCAGTGGAAGAACGTACTGCGCAGCCTCAACCAGATCCTCGAGGAAGAGGGTGTGACGCTGATGGTCAGTGCCGCGGAGCCCAAGCGCACCCGAAAGAGCGTCGCAGCGAAGAGTCCGGCCAAGCGCACCGCCACCAAGACGGTCGCGGCGAAGACGGTGACCACCAAGAAGGCCACCGCCACCGCCACGCCTGCGGCGCCGGTCGCCGACTCCGCCGTCGAGGACGACGCCCCCGCCAAGAAGGCCGCCGCAAAGAAGGCGACGACCGCCAAGAAGGCAGCCGCGAAGAAGACCGTCGCCAAGAAGACGGCGGCCAAGAAGACCACCGCCAAGAAGGACGACGCCGAGATCCTCGAGGACGAGGTGCTCGAGGACGCCCCCAAGGGCGCCGAGGAGCCCGAGGGTGCCGAGAGCGCCGGCTTCGTGCTCTCCGACGAGGACGAGGACGACGCCCCCGCGCAGCAGGTCGCGGCCGCCGGTGCCACCGCCGACCCGGTCAAGGACTACCTCAAGCAGATCGGCAAGGTCCCGCTGCTCAACGCCGAGCAGG
>CBFGQM010000118.1:0-13691 GCA_965650905.1 uncultured Streptomyces sp.
TGTCGGCGTCAGGGGGTGGCTCGGACCGGAGGGCCCGCAGGCAGGGGTGGCCCAGGTCGCTCAGACCTTGTTGACGATCCCCACCTTTCCCTCCGCGGGCGCAGTGTGCCCCGCAGAACCACTGGCCCTCGGCCCCGACGCCTTGGCCGATGATCTGGACGCGACAGTGTTCACAGATCGGTGCCATTCGCGTGGTGTAAGCGACCTTGGAGATTCACCCCGTTATGTGGACATGCCGCTGTACGTCTTGGCTGCGGCAGCTTGCGCGGTCCTGGCCGGAGTGAAGTCCCTCACCGCGATCGCCGAGTGAGCCGCCGACTCCTCTGACCTGCCGCTGTTCTGCCCGTGCTTCGGGATCCCGAACAGGGCCTGCTGGGCGCTCAGCGAGGCGACCGTGCCGCGTACATCGACAAGTGGGTGGCAGCGATCGGACGTTGGGCCGCCGCGGGCGAAGGCCACCGCGCCGGGTAGCGTTGAGTGGCTGTCCACCCCTTTGCCGGACGGATCGGCGACACACTCCTGGTCGCCGCCGCCGGTCAGCCGCCTGGCCAGGCCGAAGCGGCGGCCCTTTCGTGATCAGCCGAACAGCTGGGAACCGAGCGGGTGCTTTCGGTCGAAGCCGGGGAGGATCAGGAAGGTCGCGCTGGCGGTTGTGGTGGCAAATTGCAGCAGTGCGTCGGAGGCGTCCATGTGGGTCAGGGTGGCGGTAAAGGTCCGCAGGTCGTTCTGGAAGCTGATGAAGAGCAGGCCAGGGGCGGGCTCGTCGGTGCCGTAGGAGCGGCGGAGCATGTGGCCGACACCGACCACGGCAGGGTGCGCCCTGCGCACGTGGGCGTCAGCGGGGACGAGATAGCGTCCGTCCGGTGTCTTGGCGCCGAGATTCGGGCCCGAGGCGACGGTGCCGCCGGAGAGGGGGACGCCGCTGGCCCGGCGCCGCCCGAAGACCGCTTCCTGTTCGGCTACGGACAGGGCGGCGAACCGCGGCAGGTCGAGTTCCATGCGCCGTAGTACGGCAATGGTGCCGCCGGCGACCGCGGGGGGTCCGGCCAGCCACACATCGCGTTGTTGTTCGGCGGTGGTGTTCGGGCCCACGATGCCGTCGATGAAACCGAGGGGGTTGCGTGGCGCGGTGAGGCCGTTGCCGAGGGGCACGTTCGTACCGCGGCGTGCGGACTGCCGCCAGCGTTCGTGGACGCGGTCGCCGGCCTGGTCCAGGAGCGCGGCGGCGGCAACCGGCAGGAGCAGTGCGTCGCTGGCGCAGATCTGTATCAGCAGGTCGCCGCCGCGTGCCCGTGCGGCGATCCGCTCACGGGAGAATCGCGGGAGGTCGGCCGCGCCGGGCAGCGAGGCACCGGCCGTGCGCACCAGCCGGGGGCCCACGCCGACGGTCATGGTGAGGTCGCCCGGCGGCAGGCCCAGCAGCCGCGGATCGCGCCCCGTGGTGAGGGTGCGGATGGCCTGGCCGAGTTCGGCCAGTAGCGGGCCGACGGCCACGCCGGCACCGAGGTCGGCCACCACGGCGAGCAGGTTGGGCTGGGCCGGCCAGGGGAGCGTGATGCCTGCCTGGTGCCGGCCCGCCGCCACAACCGGCAGGGGCGTGGCCGCCGCGGTAGGGGCGGGCCGGCCTGGCTGGGCGGAGTCCGATGTACACCCGGCGGTCAGACCGACGGCCACCATGGCGCCGGTGACATCAAGGAACCTGCGGCGCGACGGGTGATGATCGGCTCGGTGCATGGTGTGCAGAGTGCCACAGCCGAATCGCGTGTACCGGTCAACCTCCTGTTTCTGGCGGGGAATTGGGCGTCATGCCAGACTGTGATCATGCCTCGAACAGCTCTTCGCGCGTTAGCGGCGGTCTTGGGCACGCTGACACTTGTGGTCGGCTGCAGCGGCGGCGATGGCGGATCGGGCAACGGCCAGCGGCCGAGCGGTGCGCATGTGACGATCCATGTGCCTGGCGATGCCCCGACGATCTCGGATGCGGTCTCGTTGGCTCGGTCCGGTGACCTGGTGTTGGTCGCTCCGGGTGTCTACCACGAGTCGGTCAAGGTCTCCACGCCTCGGGTCACTCTGCGTGGTGAGTCCCGGGACAAGGTCGTCATCGACGGGCGGTTGCGGCAGCCGAACGGGGTCGTCGTCACGGCGCCCGGGGTGGCCGTGCAGAACCTGACCGTGCGGAACAACACGCAGAACGGGGTGCTGGTCACCGGTTCGGCGAAGGCGGCCGCCGGGCTGCCGGGGCAGAGCGGCGGCTACGACACCGGCGATGAGCCCGTCACCTTCCTGAAGTCGTTCCTGGTCTCGTACGTGACCGCGACCCGCAACGGCCTGTACGGCATCTACGCGTTCTCCGCGCAGAACGGTGTCATCGAGCACTCGTACACGTCAGGCGGGGCCGACTCGGGGATCTACGTCGGGCAGTGCAAGCCGTGCCGCATCGTGGTGCGGGACAACATCGCCGAACTCAACGCCGTCGGTTACGAAGGCACCAACGCCAGCGGAGACATGTACGTGGTCGGCAACCGCCTGGTGGGCAACCGGGTCGGACTCACCGCCAACTCCGACCACCAGGAGAAGCTGGTCCCGCAGCGGGGCGCCTTCATCGCGGGCAATCTGATCGCCGCCAACCAGCAGAGGGCCACCCCGGAGCAGGCCGACGGAGGGTGGGGCACCGGCGTCGGCATCGACGGCGGCAGCGGCAACCAGTTCATCCGCAACCGCATCGCCGACAACAGCAACGCCGGGCTGGTGATCACCGCGACCTCCGACATGCCGGCGGTCGGCAACCAGATCGTGGGCAACACGTTCACCGGCAACGGCGTCGACGTCGGCTGGATGTTCCCCACCGCCACGCGGGGGCGCGGCAACTGCCTACGCGGCAACGATCTGAGAACCACCGTGCCCGCCCGGCTCGCGACCACCGCGACCTGCCCGCTTCCGGCCAGGTCGCCCTCGCCGGCCGGCCAGTGGACGACGCCGACGGCACCCGGTGGCATCGCGTTCACCGAGGTCGCGGCGCCTGGCCCGCAGCCGCAGTTCCCCCATGCCCGCACGGCGGGCGCCACCGCTGTCCCGGCCGTTCCGGTCCTGCCGGACACGGCACGCATCCCGCTGCCGTCGGCATCCCTGCTCGCCGCGGATGCGCGAGTGCGGACGTCCTGAACAGCGGCTATCGCGTCGTGGTCACTCCGGGTACCGGAGTGACCGGAACGTACTTCTGGGTGTCGAAATCGATGACCACCGGCTGCGACTCGGAACTCACGCTGACCCGGACCCGGTACATGGTGCCGTCCGAGCCGACCCAGTAGCGCACGTTGCCCGCCGTGCCGGGGCGGTCACGGGAGGTCGGCCCGGTCATGACGTCCACCTGATGCCCGTCCACCTCGTCCCGGCCCCACCAGGCGGCGCCGTTCTGCGGTAGCAGTTCGGCGTTGTCCGGCCGGTCGCTGCCGAGACTCAGCGCGATGGCCAGCGTGGTGTCCAGCGCGCTGCCGGACGACTGCAGCGGGCGGCTGTACCAGCCCGAACGGGGCGGCGACGCGGGTGCGTGCGCCGGGGCGTTCGCCATCGGGTGGACGAACACCGAGGTGGCGCTCCACTCGATCAGCCCGTCGCTGGATGTGTCGCGCCCGGTGCCGTGCACCACGCCGTACCCGAGCTTGCCCTTGTAGTCGACGGACCCGGTGACGATCAGCCCACCGGAGGTGCCCGGCACAGTGATCGTCACCGCGCGGCCGTGCGCCTCGTAGTTACGGAACCGCATGATCGCCAGCCGGTTCGCCTCATCCGAAGTCACTGTGCGCGGACCGCTAAGGCCAGAGCCATGGCCGGCGACCAGGAACGCGACCACTACAACGGCCACCAGGCCGATGACGGCTGCGGCCCAGCGTGGCCGCAGCCATCGGCGCCGGTCAGCCGCACGGCCCGGTGGGGCTTGCTGGATTCGCACGCTCCGCACGCGCCTCGACGCTGTCACTCTTCTGGTTCACCCTCTCGATCACCCCACTGCCCGGCCGCCGTGCGGTCGCGGCGACACACAGCGGTCCGGTGACAGACGACGCCAGGGCCGGCCCGAGTGTGGGCCGGCCGAGACGTGATCTCCAGTCGTTCAGTTGGTTCAGTTGGTTCAGTGTTTCTGAGCGCGACGCTTCCGGCTCATGAACGCCACGACCAGGCCCGCACCCACCAGCAGACCGGCGAGGGCGATCATCTCCGGCAGCCCGGAGGTGCCGGTGTTCGCCATCGACCCGCCCCCACCGGCCGGGGCCGGGTTGGCGGGCGGCGCGGACGACGGTGGCGTAGAAGCGGGCGGCGAGCTCGGAGACGGGGTCGCCGTCGGTGTCGGGGTCGGTGACGGCGTCTCCTTCGGGATGTACACCCCGGCGTCGATCGTGTGATCGACCTCGCCCGGCTGGTCCGGGGCCGTGACAGCGGCGGAGCCGTCGCACAGCTGCCCGGTGGTCGGCGGGGTCACCTGGGAGTCATGCGCACGGTCGGCACCGGCTCGCGGGAGCGTGAACCGCAGCTCGCTCGCCGCAGGACGGCTGGGCACCTGGCCGGTGTCCGCGGTACACACGTCGAACTGAACCGTGTATTTCGCACCCGGCGTGAGCTGGTACTTGGCGCCGACACCACCGAAGTAGTACTCACCGGCGGCATCGGTCCTGGTAGTGGCGACCTGCTTGCCGTCCGCGTCCAAGAGGTTGATCGTCGCCCCCGGTAGCGGCACTTCCGCCGCGTCCTGGAGCCCGTTGTGGTCGCCGTCGAACCACACGCGGTTACCGATCTGGATCGGCGCGTTCGCCGCCGTGAACGCGATGTCCCCGAGCCCGCCGGCCTTGCCGAACCCGCTTTGTTCCCGGCTGACGAACTGGAACCCGTTGGCGGTCGGGTCGTTGCCCGGACCCTGACCGGTCGTGATGTCGTGGTATCCGGTCCCTGAGGTCGCGACATCGACGACCGGGTCGAACTCCGTGCTGACGACCCACTGCTGCTGCGGGATATAGGCCACCGACCCCAGCGCGGTCTCCTGGTGCGCGTTGGCGTAGGAGTCGCCCGGGAAGTATTCGACGACGTCGGCGTCCTGGCCGCCGTTGTTGGCGGGGGTGGCGTGGTTGGGGCAGCTCCCGGTGCCTTCCCACTGGAATTCACCGGTGGGAGTGGCGCAGACCATGGTGATGTCACCACCGGACATGCCGTTTTCCACCGTGTCGTTGCCCGGGCGAGGGTCCAGCCCTCCCCAACTGAGCACGTCCATGAACCGGTCGCGGAAACCAAGGATCATCGAACCGTCGCGGCCGAAGGTGAGGGAGGCCAGCTCGGGCTGCGGATCGATGAAGACGTTGCCCGCCTTCCGGTCGTCCCACGTGTCCAGGCTGGTGTTCCACGGGTTCCAGTGGGTGGCCTTGTCGCCGGAACCGAAGACGCTGCCGCGCTTGTAGGTGAGTGGGTGGTCCAGCACCGTGGTGAACCGCTCGCCGTCGTAGGTGTAGACGACGGCCTTCAGGTCCGCGCGCTGCTGCGTGCTCTCCGCGTTGCACACGCCGCCGACGTACAGCGTGTTGTTGTGGACCTCAAGACCGAACGGCCGCCAGTCGTTGGAGCTCGCGCACCCCGGGTCCGGGATCCGCACCACCGCCTCGGGCACCGAGGCGGTGGACCCTGTCGTGTCGAAGCTCACCAGGCTGCGGGTCAGCAGATTCACCGCGTACAGGGTGGAGCCGTCCGCCGACAGGGCCAGGCCACCGATGCTCTCCTTGCCCGGGGAGTCGGTGAACCCGGGATCCTTCATCATGTTGGCGGTGTCATGCGGCGTCACCCCAGCGCCCGGCACGCGCGCGAACAGCTGCGGCGCACCCGAGCCGTTGGCCGGCACCGTATAGATCGCGCCAGCGCCCTGCGGCCCGTAGGCGGCGTACCGGCGGGCGAACGCGCTCTGGAACACCCGGCTTTGGTTCTTGTCGTACGCCAACCCGAACGTCGTACCCACCTGGGCCTGCGTGGCCAGTGTGGCCGGGCACGACGCGTCGGTAGGACACGTGCCCCGGGTTTTCGTCCCGAACGCCACCAATGCCCGGGTGTCGGTTCCGTCGGCACCGTTGTGGACCGGCACGAAATACCGCGAGTCAGGCAGCGCGTAGTCGGCCGGATCCCACACCCCCGTCACCACCGAGGCGTTCCTTCCGCCCGACACATCCACGAACGACGTGAAGCTGTCGAAGTGGTTGTTCGCCGTCGACGCAGGCGCCGCCTGCAGATAGTCGCTGTACGGCGCCGGGACACTGACGTCGACCCGGTACTGGCCGCCGCTCAGCACCGTCGACGGTGACACCACGACCCTTCCAGTGGCATCCGTGACGCCGGCGACATGGTGCCCGGCGGGGTCGGAGATCTCCACCTTCATGCCCCGCTGCGGCACGTCCATCGTCGTGTTGATCACGCCGGTGCCGAAGAAGTCGCGCAGCACCTGGACCGTCAGTGTGCCGTCGGCGGTCGAAGCGGTGGCCGGTCCAGCCGTCGCTCCGACGGCGCCGCCTGCCAGGAGGAGAACAGATAACCCCATGCGCGTCAGCGGCCCGCAGGCCGACTGGCGCGAGTCTCTGCCGACTCGGTTCACAGCATCACACTCCACACTTCTCTTGTCATGACTTCTCTTGTCATGGAAACGAAGTCTCCGCTTTTCGCTGCATGCCCACCGCATGGCCCCGGGCACGTACGCCAGGTTGCGAACGCGATGGAAAAGAAAAAGGCCCACTGCCGTTGCGTGGACCGCATGGTGATGATTGCTTGAGGATAATGTGGGAGAGCTGTAAGCGTCGCTGACCAGGAAAAGGGAACGCGCGTTCATGGCCTTGGGCAGAACCGCCCCGGGTTGTCTGTTTTCGCAGTTCAATCACGGTGTGCTCGCCCCCCACCGACCTCACCGACCCGCAGTCGCGAGCAGCGCGCAGTACTTTATCCGCTGGATTCTCGCCGGCGCCAGCAGAACCCCTGGCATCCATTGGGATCGGCAGTAGTTGCCGAGTGCGCAGAGAATGGTGACAGGAAGAATGTAGGGGTCGAGGCGGGAGGCGGCCTCGAAGTCCAGTTCGATGCGGTAGCCGAAGGACCTTGACCTGCCGGTCTGTGCGGCCCAGGAATTCCAGTACCCCATCGGGCCGCCACCGGGCCATGTCACCGGTCCCATACAGCCGCCCCGAGGGATGCGAGGGGTTGGCGCGGGCGAGCGGCCGCCGGGCGAGTCGCCTGCCAAGCACCCGTACGCCCCGTCATGCCTCCGAGGCCGGCTCCACATTCTGCAGCAGCTGTCCGAACGCCGCCTCGTCGACCACCGGTGTCCCGAACTGGCGGGCCTTGACCGCCTTGGACGTACCGGAGTCCGGGGCGTTCGTGACGAGGAGGCTGGTGAGCCGGGACAGGCTTGTCGCGACATGCAGGCCCGCCTCGACGGCGCGGTCCTCCAGGAGCTCCCGTTCGATCGACGTGTCCCCGGAGAACGCGACCCGCATGCCCTGCTTGAGTGGGTTGCCCGTTTCATACCGGCCTGGGTTGGGATAAGGGCATGCGGGTCGCCTGCGCGAGGGGCGCCAACTCCCGGGCCGGTCACCGCCGTAGCCACCGCCGCCGTAGCTCCCGCCGTCGGCCTGCCGGCCAATCCGCCAAGTGGACCGGTCCGTCCACTCCGTGAGCGGTCGGCACTCCAGCAGCGGCAGCCGTACACCGTCGCGCGCGGCGGCGTGCAGGCTCGGCCGGAACGCCTCGGCGAGCACGCGCGCGTCGTCCAGCGCGTGGTGCGCGCGCTGCTGTACGACACCGAAGTGCGCGGCGAGCGACTCCAGCTTGTGGTTGGCCAGCGGCAGGCCCAGCTCCTTGGAGAGGGCGATGGTGCACAGCCGTTGACGGACCGGCGCCTCACGGTCCGCGCGCGCGTACTCCCGCGCGATCATCGACCAGTCGAAGACCGCGTTGTGCGCGACGAGTACGCGGCCGTCGAGCCGGGTCGCGAACTCCTCGGCGATGTCCTGGAAAAGAGGCGCCCCTTCGAGCACCTCGCTCGTCAGACCGTGGATCCACACCGGGCCCGGATCCCGCTGCGGGTTCACCGTCGTGTACCAGTGGTCCTCGACCTCGCCGCGCGCGTCCAGCCGGTAGACCGCGGCCGACACTATGCGGTCGTCGCGGGCCAGGCCGGTGGTCTCCACGTCGACGACCGCGTATCCCTGCGGATACGCGGCCGGCCACGAGGCTGAGGACGCTGCGGTCGTACGGTCTTCGAGCATGGTCATTGAGGATAAGGGGCTCGACTGACAGTCCGGGCCCCAAAGGCCGATGGGCGCCCGGCGGAAAAGGCCCGAAGCACCATCGAGCCCCCTGTCGGATCACGCCCGGGAGGCCCCCGTGCCCCCGACAGCAGCGTTCGCCCGTCGCACGCCCGCCACGCACTCTCGCCGCACCAGCCGAAAGCCCGAGTACGCCCAGTACCAGGACTTCCGGCCGGCACGCCGGGAGCACACACCAAACGCCGCTCCTCGACGGGCAATCGTTGCCTGCCGAGGCACTAACATCGCGACCCGGCCCACGTGATCCATGTCTTCGTGAGGTCAGGAGACAACCATGTCCCTACCGAGCCCGTCCCCCAACCCGTCGCCCGCTTCCCAAGGGCAACCGCATCCGCAACGCGAGGAGACTCCGTGGCTACCGACGCACCGCCCCCCTCGAAAGCCCAACCCCAACTTCCCACCACCGAGGAGTTCGTCGAGGTGCAGCAGAGCGCTGAGTTCGGTGAACTGCGCCGCGCCCACCGCTCCTTCGCCTTCCCGCTGACCATTGGCTTCATCAGCTGGTACCTGCTGTACGTCCTGCTGTCGATCTACGCGGACGACTTCATGGGCACCAAGCTGTTCGGCAACTTCAACGTCGCGTTCGTCCTGGGCCTCGCCCAGTTCCTCACCACGTTCCTCATCGCCTGGTGGTACGAGCGGCATTCCTCCGCCAAGCTCGACCCCAAGGCTGAGGCGATCAAGTCCCGGATGGAGGGCGGCGCATGAGCCCCGCGCTTACTCAGGTCCCACTCGCGGCGGGAGAGGCCGGCGAACACCGGTCGCTGATCATCTCCCTGTTCGCGGTCTTCGTCATCGCCACTCTGGTCATCACCGTGTGGGCCGGCCGGCAGACCAAGGACGCCGCCGACTTCTACGCGGGCGGCCGTCAGTTCAGCGCCTTCCAGAACGGACTCGCCGTCTCCGGCGACTACATGTCCGCCGCGTCCTTCCTGGGCATCGCGGGCGCGATCGCCCTCTTCGGATACGACGGCTTCCTCTACTCCATCGGCTTCCTCGTCGCCTGGCTGGTGGCGCTGCTCCTGGTCGCCGAACCGCTGCGCAACTCCGGCCGATACACGATGGGCGATGTCCTCGCCTACCGCATGCGCCAGCGCCCGGTCCGTACGGCGGCCGGCACCTCCACGATCATCGTCTCGATCTTCTATCTGCTGGCTCAGATGGCGGGCGCGGGCGTCCTGGTCTCGCTGCTGCTCGGTATCACCAGCGACGCCGGGAAGGTCGGCATCGTCGCACTGGTCGGCGTCCTGATGATCGTGTACGTCACCATCGGCGGCATGAAGGGCACCACCTGGGTCCAGATGGTCAAGGCCGTGCTGCTCATCGGCGGCACCCTGCTCATCACCTTCCTGGTGCTGCTCAAGTTCAACTTCAACGTCTCCGACCTGCTCGGCTCGGCGGCCGAGAACAGCGGCCGGGGCACGGCCTTCCTGGAGCCCGGCCTGAAGTACGGCCTCACGACCACCTCGACCATCGACTTCGTCTCGCTGGGCATCGCGCTGGTGCTCGGCACCGCGGGCCTGCCGCACATCCTGATCCGCTTCTACACGGTGCCCAACGCCAAGGCCGCCCGTAAGTCCGTGAACTGGGCGATCGGCATTATCGGCGGCTTCTACCTGATGACCATCGCGCTCGGCTTCGGCGCGGCGGCCCTCATCCCGAAGGAAGAGATCGTCGCGTCCAACCCCGCGGGAAACACGGCCGCGCCGCTCCTCGCGCTGCACCTCGGCGGCGTCGACTCGGCGTGGGGCGCGATCCTGCTCGCCACGATCTCCGCGGTCGCCTTCGCCACGATCCTCGCGGTCGTCGCGGGTCTGACCCTTGCCTCCTCCTCGTCGTTCGCCCACGACATCTACGCGAACGTCATCAGGAAGGGCACGGCCACCGAGAAGGAGGAGGTCAACGCCGCCCGCTACGCGACCATCGGCATCGGCGTCGTCTCCATCGGCCTCGGCGCGCTGGCCCGCGACCTGAACGTGGCCGGCCTGGTCGCCCTCGCGTTCGCGGTCGCGGCCTCCGCCAACCTGCCGACCATCCTCTACAGCCTCTTCTGGAAGCGGTTCACCACCCAGGGGGCGCTGTGCTCGATCTACGGAGGCCTCACCACGGCAGTCGTCCTGGTGCTCTTCTCACCGGTCGTCTCCGGCAAGGCCACCGCGATGCTCCCGGACATCGACTTCCACTGGTTCCCGCTGGAGAACCCGGGCATCATCTCCATCCCGGCCGGCTTCCTGCTGGGCTGGCTCGGCACGCTCCTCTCCAAGGAGGAGCCGGACACCGGCAAGTACGCCGAGCTGGAGGTGCGCTCGCTCACCGGGACCGGAGCCCACTGAGGTCTCACCGAGGCGGCCGCGTCGTAGCTGTCCACGACGCGGCCGCCTCGCTTCTCGTCGAATCCGGCCACTGTGGTTGTCGGTCCCGTCACGTAGGCTCGCTGGTAGCTGACCCTGATGAGTCGTTGTTCGCGCGAGTGGAGGGCCCCCGTGCTCATCGACACCTACGGCCGAGTGGCCACCGACCTGCGTGTGTCACTGACGGACCGCTGCAATCTGAGGTGCACGTACTGCATGCCCGAGGAGGGCCTGCAATGGCTGGCCAAGCCGGACCTGCTCACGGACGAGGAGATGGTCCGCCTCATTGACATAGCGGTACGACAGCTGGGCATCACCGAGGTCCGCTTCACGGGCGGCGAGCCACTGCTGCGCCCCGGTCTCGTCGGTATCGTGGAGCGCGTGGCCGCCCTGGAGCCGCGCCCCCAGATGTCCCTGACGACCAACGGCATCGGCCTCAAGCGCACGGCGACCGCCCTGAAGGCGGCAGGTCTGGACCGGGTCAACGTCTCGCTGGACACCCTGCGCCCGGACGTCTTCAAGACCCTCACCCGCCGCGGCCGCCACCAGGACGTCCTCGACGGCCTCCAGGCCGCCCGTGACGCCGGCATGGACCCGGTCAAGGTCAATTCCGTACTGATGCCGGGGCTGAACGACGATGAGGCCCCGGACCTGCTGGCCTGGGCCGTGGAGCACGACTACGAACTGCGGTTCATAGAGCAGATGCCCCTCGACGCCCAGCACGGATGGAAGCGCGAGGGCATGGTCACCGCGGGTGACATACTGACCTCGCTGCGTATGCGCTTCGAGCTCGCCGCCGAGGGCTCCGAAGAGCGCGGCTCGGCCCCCGCCGAGCGCTGGATCGTCGACGGCGGCCCACATCGCGTCGGCGTGATCGCGTCCGTCACCCGCCCGTTCTGCTCGGCATGCGACCGTACCAGGCTGACGGCCGACGGCCAGGTCCGCACGTGCCTGTTCGCCACGGAGGAGACCGACCTGCGGGCCGCCCTGCGCTCGGACGCGCCGGACGACGAGATCGCCCGCATATGGAAGCTGGCGATGTGGGGCAAGAAAGCGGGCGCCGGCCTGGACGACCCGTCGTTCGTGCAGCCGGAGCGGCCGATGTCGGCGATCGGCGGCTAGCCATCCCTCAAGGTCTTAAGGGCCAGGGGGACCCCTACCAAGGACCTTCCGGCGCCTTGCGATCGCACGACCACGCCCCACTCTCTGATCCAGCCCGAAACTCAGAACACGCCCTGGCCTTCCTGCCCCTCCGGGGACTTCGGGGGGCCATGGGGTTCCTGATGTTTCTGGGGTTCCCATTCCTCCAGGAGCACCACGTCCTTCAAGAACCCCCGTACACCGAGGAACTTGGACAGGTGCTCGCGATGCTCCTCGCACGCGAGCCACGTCTTGCGCCGCTCTGGCGTGTGCAGCTTCGGGTTGTTCCAGGCGAGAACCCACACCGCGTCGGCCCGGCAGCCCTTGGCCGAGCAGATGGGTGAGGACGGATCGGAGCCGGGGACATTCAGAATCACGCCCCCGACCCTAACCCGTACGGTCCTGGAGAAAGGGCGACGCCGAGCAGCCACGGGGGGAGCTGCCCGGCGTCGGTTCGTCGCTCCGACGGGGGATGCGGAGCGCCTATGAAGTATGTCACGGGCAACCCGGTGCCCGGCACCGGAACCACATGATTGATCTGAGCTTTCTTGAGCTTGGTGCGGTCCTTGGGTCCGGCTGCCGTGGATCGCCCGTGCTCAGGTCCGGTCGTGCTGTCCGCGTTGGAATCCTGCCGCGGAGTCGGCCGCGACGTCTTCCGGGACCGACTCGGCGGCGTCTTCCGGGACGGGTTCCGCGACATCGTCCGGGGAGGCATGCGGGGCGTCGTCCGGGGCGGCTCCCGCTGGGCCGCTCGCCCCGGGCGGGGTGAGTGTCGGCCGCGTCGGCGCGGTGACGAAAGTCGATGGCAGCGAGGGCGCGTTCTCACGGCCCGCGTTGGCGATCACCACGGCGATGTAGGGGAGCACGGCGCCGAGCACGAGGGCGACGATGGCGACGTACCGTTCGACGTTCCACAGAGTGGCCGCGAGGATCACGGCGACCGTGCGGACTGACATCGAGATGACATAGCGGCGCTGCCTGCCGCGTACGTCGTCAGCGAGTCCCCGCCGGGCACCGGTGATCCGGAAGACCTCGGTGTTGCTGTGCTTCCGCATCACGTTCCACCACCCGCCTGTATCGGACGCTCCCCGGCCCGTACCAGGTCCGCACCCGGTCACAGGGAGCCGGGTCCGCACAGTGACCACGTTACGCCGTGGCTGCGCCGCCTACGAGACCGGGTCCGACCCGTCCGCGGGGGAGCTACTGCGTCGTATCGCGTATGGCCGCGCCCGGAAGGCACCGTATGGCGGACGGGTCGACGCTGGGCGTAATGCTCACGTAGAGCCGTACAGGAGGCAGCCATGGGCTGGTTGTGGGCGATCATCGTGGGGTTCGTGCTGGGCGTGCTGGCCAAGGCGATCATTCCGGGCAAGCAGCACAGTCCGCTGTGGTTGACCACGATCTTCGGGATCATCGGCGCCATCGTGGGCAACGCGATCGCCCGGGGCATCGGGATCGCCGCGACCCGGGGCATCGACTGGGGCAGGCACGGCCTCCAGCTCGCGGCCGCGGTCGTCGTGGTCTTCTTCGGTGACATGATGTACACGGCGATGCGGGGCGGCAGACAGCGGGCCCGTGGGTAGACCGGACGCCCGACCGTAGGGTGAAGGGGGTGGCCGAGCGGCCGCCCCCTTCACCCATGCACGAGTGCCCGTGCTCAGCCGCCGGTGACCTCCACCGCCGCCAGGTTCTTCTTGCCGCGGCGCATTCGCGGGACGGTCAGCGACGTGCTCAGGTTCCACCGCCACCGCGCGGCGAACAGCGGCGAGGTGAGCACCGCCTGCCGGACGACCTGCTCGACGGTCGCCGACGCGAGGAACTTCGGCACGCGCTCCAGCGGGAAGCTGTGCTGCGGCCCGAG
>CBFGQM010000119.1:0-13501 GCA_965650905.1 uncultured Streptomyces sp.
TACGGCCAACCACGCCCGCGGCAGCTCGAAGAGCATTTACGGGACAACCCTTAGGAGGGGACGCGGTGCGGCTGAGGCAACGGCACGGCGCACGGGTCACCGGTGTAGACGCGTCGCCGGACATGATCGCTTTGTGTCGGGAACGCTCCGCAGTCAGCGGCGAGGACGACGTGGAATTCGTGCTAAGCGACGTTGCGACCTGCGCACCGCTGCAGCAGCCTGAGCACTTCGATGTTGTGTGGTCGCGCGACTGCGGAGCGTTCTTGCCGTTTGATCGCAAACAGCAGGTGTGGGCAGCCACCGCCGACTGCCTGGCTCCTGGGGGGAGACTGCTGGTCACTGACTACTGCCTGGGCCCCGGCACCGCACGAGCGGCCCTGCTGGAACAGATGCTGTCCTGGGGGCAGCACATGGTGGCCCCCGACTACTATGCCGAGATGCTGGCTGCGGTGGGCTATACCGAAGTGGAAGTCATCGACCGGACCGACCTGCTGCTGACCAGCATGCACTTAGGCGTGGCAAGACTGCGCGAGCGCCAGTCGGAGTTCACCGCAGCCTTCGGATCGGACGCCTACGACGCCATCCTGGCCCGCTGGGAACGCAAGATCGGGTATTGCGACGACACGGACCTGGTCTGGACGGTGGTCACCGCTACCCGGCCGCCGCAATGAGACAGCCCTTCGACGTCGCGGTCCTGGGTGGTGGCATCGCCGGGACGATGGCCGCCCTGCACACGGCCTCGCTGGGCCTACGCACCCTGTGTGTGGACGCTTCAGCGTTGGTGCGGCCATCGCGGGGATACGCGCGGGTGTTCCGGATCCTGGGCGACGGTTCCGAATCCGCTGTCTTGGCCGACCGGGCGCTGACCCGCATCGCCGAGATGGAACGCACCTTGGGGCGCACACTGTTCCTGCGCACCGGGACGGTCTTCATCGGGCCCTCGCAGGCGCTGGCGTCGGTGCGCCGGCAAGCGGATTCACCGACCGCCGACGCCGAATTCCTGCAGCATCGCGACCTGACCAAGCTCTACCCCCACCTGCGCCTGGACCCCCAGTGCGAGGGAGTACGCGACAACCGCGGTGGCATCCTGCTAGCGGATGCGACCCTGGCTGCCGTGCAGGAACTCGCGCAACTGCGCGGGGCGCTGATTCTGCATAGCCGCTGTCGGGGCATCGATCGTGGCAGGCACACCATCGGAATCCGTACAGACAACGGGATTCACCACGCCGCCAAGGTGATCGTCGCGCTGGGGGCCTGGACGACGGACTTCCTGCACCGTGAAGGCCTTGCGCTGCCGTGCGCTGTCACGACCGTGCGGTCGTTAGTCGGTATGTACCGGCTACACGGAGCATGCAGGCCCAACGAGCATCCACCGTTCGTGTACTACCGAGGTTCCGAGACAGTATGGGGTGTCGCCGACGTCGGCGGGGCCTGGAAGCTCGGTGTCAGCGGCCCCCACCCGACCCGCACCGCTGGCCTCGACCCCGACGAGGCGATGCACGCTGCCCCTGACCGCCACGCGGTGGCGGCGTTTGATCGCACGGTCAGTGCCGCCGTCGTCATCGAGGACATCGCCCCGCGATGGCAGTGGTGTTTCGACGGTTACACCGACGACAAAACCTTCGTCACGGGCGCGCACCCCGCCGACGGCAGAATCCACCTACTGACCGGGCTCTCCGGGCGGGGATTCAAGATGGCCCCGGCATTGGGCGACGCTGTTGCCAACGCGCTGGCGGTCGATGTCAGTGCACCTTACCGGTGAGTGAGCGTACAGGGTGGGATCGTCAGCTGGTGGTCGAGGCCGACGGCGTATCAAGGAGCAGGGTCTGCCTGGCGCCATGGCAGCAAGCGAGCTTGGCCGCAGCTGACCGGGCTGTGGGGCAGACCGCTTGGCGGCCTCGAAACAGGCTGGCCACGCGATCGCGTTCCTCCCCGGATCCGCCGGGAACAGGGGACATCAGGTGCTGGGACCGATCCCGTTATCTTCTCGCGGGTGTTCTGTGTGAGCGTGAGGATGCCGGAGCTCGGGGGGTGCGACGGCGCCGCGATCGG
Organism: uncultured Streptomyces sp.; assembly: GCA_965650905.1. Lineage (GTDB taxonomy): Bacteria > Actinomycetota > Actinomycetes > Streptomycetales > Streptomycetaceae > Streptomyces. The sequence continues at coordinate 2,053 of CBFGQM010000119.1, forward strand.
CGGGCTGGCCGTCTGCTGGGATTGCGAGGTAATGCCTTCCTCCCCACGGTAGTGGTGAGCAGGCCGGATGGCTTCAGGACCAGGACGAGCAGCAGCGCGCCGAAGACGGTCTGGTAGTAGCTGGCGGAGATGTAGGTGGCGCCGATGCTCTCCACGATGCCGAGCGCGATGCCGCCCACGATGGCGCCCCAGACGCGGCCGAGGCCGCCGAGCACGACACGAACGCGCTGAGGATGACCTGGTCGGCCATGTACGGGCTGACCCCGTTGGTCGGCGCATACGCCAGGGCCGCAACTCCTGCCAGTACACCGGAGATGAAGAAGGCCACAGTGTACTGGCGCTGCAGCGGGATGCCCAGGATCAGCCGCCTCACGGTCCTGCGACACGGCCCTGATCGTGCGGCCGATCGAGGTGCGGGCGAGCAGCACGCTCAGGGCCGCGATCGCCACCAGCACCGCGACGATGACGGCCAGGTTCACGCCCGAGAGCGTGATGCGGTCACCGAGGTGCACGACCGACTGCGCATACGGCGGGCTGATCGACTTACTGCGTTCGCCGAACAACTGCAGCATCGAGCTGTCGAGGATGAGCCGGAGACCGAGTGCCACGGCGGGCGCGGCAAGCGGCTGGCTGCGCACGAACCGGTAGGCGAAAACGTCGGTCAGCGCGGAGACGGTGCTGGCGATGAGGATGGCGCAGATCACCGCCACCCAGAACGGCCATCCGGCCTGCTGGTTCATGGCGTAGATCGCATACGCGGCGACGGTCACGACGCCGGCGTGGGCGAAGTTGGGCATCCATCACGCCATAGCGGCGGGCTTGTCTGTCCGCCGGGCACCTTGGTAACCCTTCAACTTGTTGCGAAGTTACGTGGACTGCTGGTAGCTTCGTAACAAGTTAAAGAGTTCTCTGGCGGGAGGGTGGACGGGGTGCTGCAGATCCAGCTGGGTGCCGAGCGGCCCGCTGACCCCGGCGACGGTCTGGGGCGCGCCACGGTCGGATGGCGTCCGGGGATATCGGAGGACGAGGCCTGGCTGGCAGGGCGCGGCATCTGGAAGTTCAATGCCGACCGGGCTCTGTCCCAGGACGAGGTGCAGATCATCAATACCGACGGCATGGTGCTCGCCGTCGCGAGGATCACCGGGATCTCCAAGCACGGCGATCGCTACGCTCTCGAGGGTGACCTGCTGCGCGGCGATGCGCGGGTGGGCCGTCCCACTCCGAGCCCGCACCTGTCCCGTAATCCCGTCACCTACATCTGAGAGCGGCGGATCGATGAGCGATTTCGACGCGATCGACTCGCTGCTCGCCTCCCTGCCCCCCCAGCCCGCGCTTCCCGAGGCCCAGGTACGCCGTGACCTGCGCGAGCGGGCCGGCCTGTCGAAGGCCCAGGTGGCCCGGGCGCTCGGGGTGAGCCCGTCCACGGTCACGGGCTGGGAGAGGGGCCGCGACCCCTCCGGGGAGCTCAGGGCGAAGTACGCCTACCTCTTGGACAGCCTGGCCGCGAAACTCGCACCACCCACCCCACCTCCCGCAAACCAAGCAACTGCGCCTCAGCCCGCACTGGACGAGAACGCAACGTCCCCGGCACCCGGCGATGGCCTGACCGCAGGCGACGACACCGGCGACGGCGAAGCTCTGGCGGCGCCCGAGCCGTGTGTCCTGTGCGGGCAGCCCGCCCGTCACCAGGTCGCCGGCTTCCCCCAGCACCTCGATCCTGCTCAGTGCGCCACCCCAGAGCCCCCACCCGCCCAGCGGCCGCAAGGCCGCGCGACGGAATCCGTACAGACCGCGCCTGCCGGCCGGAGTGTGCGGGCCGTGTCCACCACCGACCCGTCTGGCCCGATCGCGGGGGCCGTGGCCGAGGCGCTCGCGCATTATGAGGGCGATGTGGAGGCGGCGACGGCAGCGCTGGTCAAGCGGGCGATCCCGGATGCGATGGCTCTGCTGGACGACTGCCGCAGGGGCGGCCGCTACGCAGTCGTCGCCCACCCGTGGATCCCGGACATCCTGCGCAAGCCCTCCGCCCGCGGTGCCGACCAGATCTGGGAGGCCCGCCCCAAGTGGACCCGCCCCGAACTGCCCGAAGGCCGACACGAGGTGACGGCCCTGGACATCAACGGCGCCTATCTGAGCGCGCTCAAGACGCACCTGCCGCTCGGGCAGTTGGAGCACACGGTCGGCAATGTGCACGACCGCCGCCGCGCCGGTGTCCACCTGATCACCCCGCCCGCATGGGAGCACGGCGCGTACCTGCCCGACCCGATCGGCAACCGCGACGAACCCGGCCCGCTCTGGGTCACCGAACCCACTCTCCGGCTGCTGCTGCGCCTGTCCGGCCCCAAGTACGCCCTGTGCGAACCCCCCGAGATCCACGAGTCGTTCACCTCGGGTGCGACGGAGAGCCTGCTGGAGAAGTTCCGCATCATCCTCAAGGATGCCCGGGACCGGGCCATCGCCGAGGGGGACGAGGTGATGCTGGAGTACGTGAAGGCGATGTACTCGAAGTTCGTTTCCACGATGGGGGAGTCGAACTACAACCGGGAGCTGTACCGTCCGGACTGGATGCACCTGATCCGCTCGCAGGCCTTCGCCAACCTCTGGGCCAAAGCCTTTAAGGCGCACGACGCCGGCCTGGCGGTCGTCCGTGTGATGGGTACCGACGAACTCCACGTCGTCGGCGACTGGCGGCGTGTCTTCCTGGAAGGCCGCCAAGTTTCCGAAGTGAAGGTCAAGGACGTGTACGCCGTCGGCACCGCACCCACCGACCCGGCTGCCGCCTAACACACCGACGAGAACTGACAGGGAAGGCGTTCACGTGCCCGAGCGCACCATCGATTTCGGCAAGTACGACGCCCAAGGCCTCAAGGGCTACGAGGCTGTCGCCCGTCAGCTCGACGCCCTCGCTGACTTCATCGCTTCTCCCGTCACCACCCGGCGCGGCCTTATGGCCCGTCTGCACTACCTCACCCGCACCCCCCACGCCCGTGCTGCCGCCCACGACGGGGGCCTGACCGTCACCGACCGCACCCTGAAGGCATGGCTAGAAGGCACCCGCAACCCCACCAGACAGAACCTTGCCCGGATCGAAGCCGCCTACCGCGCGGTTCGCCGTCACAACGTCGCCCGCTACCTTCTGGCCCGCCTCAACCGCACTGGCCGCGGTACCCGCGTCGAGATCCATCCGCTCAATCAGTCCGGCGTGCGTCCTTCCCACCAGCGGGTCGTGGAATTCCGCACTCTCAACGTCCGCCACTGGGAGGCCATTATCGACGCCTGGTCCACTGGTGACGACCGGGCCCTGGACGACGCCTGGATCGAGCAGATCGTCGACCTCGGCTCGCAGTGGGGCTGTGAATGTGCGTTGCTGTGGCAGTGGGTTGATCGGCAGTGGGTTCTGGTGTGATGGCTGGTCTGCTGACCAGCATGTTCAGTGGTAGGAACTGCTGGATCTCGGCTGCTGTGGAGTGACTGATTCGCTGTCATGGCAGGCGAGTTCGGCCTAGCACACCGGGTCTGTGGCTGTCATGGAGATGCCTATTCCTGTGTTCTCGGTCAGGACGGCGGGTGTGTGCTGGAGGGCATGACTGCTGATCCGTCATCTTCACCGTCGTCGCTGCCGGTGGTGGCCGAGAACTCGGCTACGACTTCTCGGGCGTGGGACCGGGCGATGGCTCGGCAGGTGGTGGTGCGTCGCCTGCTCGCACTCGATGAGGTGGGGACGCTGCAGACGGTGCATGTCCGGATCGCCGCATCGACGGCAGGGGTCAACGTACGGACGGTGTGGCGTTGGCTGGCTGTGGCGAAGGAGACGGGCCGGATCGAGCCTGCCGCACGACGTGGGGTGTTCACGTTGACGGACGTGTTGTGGGCCCGGCTGGGGGAGCTGGGCGGGAACGTGAAGGCCTTGCATCGCTGGATGGCCGAGCACGCCGATGATGTGCTTCCCGCTCTGGACCGGGACCGACTGCCGTCGTTGTCGACGCTGCACCACGCGGTGACCCGGGAACGACGTGCAGGGCGTGTCCTTGACCTTCCCCGTCCTGGCTACGCCCGGATGGATCCAGACCGCTATGACCGGGCGTTGGCCGAGCTGGCGTTGCCGGGCACCATCGACGAGTCCGGCCAGGCCCAGCCCGCGGTCGCCGACCCGGTTCCGAAGGACGGCGCCGGTCGTGCTGATACGCCCAGCATGTCTCCGTTCGCCGAGGGCGTGCGTCTGTACGTGCCCGGCGCGCATGTCGTGGCGACGCGGCAGGTAGGGGAGGTGACCGAGGTGATCGCACACACGACAGCTGCCCGTGGTGTCCTGTGCGTGTACGGGGATCCCGGGCACGGCAAAACGGTCGCGGTCCACCAGGCGCTGCGCCTGCTCCCACGCCGTGTCCCGGTACGCCACGCGGTGGTGTCGGTGAAGCCGGCTCTGCCGCAGCTTCGGGCCGCGCTGCTCACCGCGTTCGGCCTGCCCGCCACGTCGTTGACGAACCGCACGGACATGGCCGACCGTGCCCTGATCGATGCCTTGAAGACGCCGGGTGTCCTGGTCATCGACGACGTGCAGCGCATCGCCGCGCCCGAGCTGGACTACCTGCGCCTGCTCATCGACGCCCCTACCACCGAGACGACGATGGTCTTGTGCGGCGCGGGCGCCGAGCGGACGCTCGCGCGTGCTCCCGCGCTGGCCTCCCGGGTGCTGACCTGGCAGCAGACGCCACGTCTGGACACCGAGCAAATCCCCACCGTGCTGCGTCTGTTCCACCCGCTGTGGGACACCGCGGCCGAAGCCGACTTGCTGCACGCTGATGCCACGTGTGCGAAGGGGAACTTCCGTACCTGGGCGAAGATCACCTCCCACGCGTACGCGGCCCTTGCCCGTAGCCCCGAGAGCGCGGTGGACCGGGCTCTGCTGTCGCGTGCCTGTTCCCGCCTCGGCCCCACCCCCTGACCAGCCACACCCCACCCAGGCCGAAGGACCTCCCGTGACCGCGTCCACCTCTGACCACAGCGCCCCTGAGCCACCACGACCCGAACCCGTCCTGGACGCCGCGTCGTTGACCGCACTACGCGCCCCGGCCGTACGTCGTCTGCTCGCGCTGCGTGCCCAGCGTCGGCTCACCCGCGCTCACGTGCACACCACCGCCCAGTGCCTGAACGTCTCGGACCGCACCGTGTGGCGGTGGCTGGCGGACGCGACCGCCGCACCGCAGAGCGCCGCGCATCCCGGAGCGCGCCGTGCCGAGAGGTTCGAGATCACCGCCGAGATCCGGGTGCTGTTGGCGTACTGGCACGGCAACGCCTCCGCGGTCCACCGTGAACTTGTCGCCCGAGCCCAGGCAGCCGCCGATACCGAGCCGTCCGAGGAGACCGACACCTCGACGAACATCGCCCCCGGCTCGCGGCCCGCCGCCTCCGTTCCGGGCGGCGCCCCACCCGCATCCGTGCCGCTGCTGGACCCCGTACCGTCGCTGCCGACGTTCCTGCGCGCTCTGCGCCGGGACACCACACCAGGGGAGCGGGCCGGCTACCGAGGCGGCCCCGACGCCGCCCGCGCCCTGGACGTATTCGCCAAACGCCCTCGGACCTGGCGTAACCACGTCTGGGAGGCCGATCACGTCCAGGCCCCGCTGCGCGTTGACGCGGACGGCGACCTCGTCCCTCCCTACGTCACGTGGTTCATCGACTGTGCGACCAAGGCCATCACCGGCCTCGCCGTCACCCCCGGTCCGCCCACCCGCGCCTCGATCCTGGCCGCTCTGCGTTCCGCAGTCCTGCGCTGCGAGCCCTACGGGCCGTTCGGCGGGCTGCCCGAGCAGGTGCGGTTCGACAGGGGCAAGGACTTCCTCTCGCGCACCGTGTCCGCCGCGCTGACCGCGCTGGATGCAGACCTCACCGTCCTGCCGCCCTACAGCCCCCACCTGAAGGGCACGGTGGAGAACCTCAACCTCAACGCCTCCCGCATGCTCTTCGCTGCCCTGCCCGGCTACACCCCCAAGAACAGGAAACCCGACCGCCGCCCCGACCGGCGCCCGGACGGGCCACCGATGTCGTTCGAGGCGTTCACCGAGCAACTGCTGGCCTGGGTGACGTGGTGGAACACCGAACACCACCCCGACGCCCTGAACGGCACCACCCCGCTTCAGGCCTGGCAGGCCGACCCGACCCCACTCAACGACATCCCGGCCCAGGACGTGTGGTCGTTCACGCTCGAGGACGATGGCCGCCTGCGCGCCATCACCAGCCATGGCGTGCGCTTCCAGGGCCGCGACTACATCGCCGACTGGATGACCGGACAGGCCGGCCGCGACGTGACCGTGCGCTTCATGCCCCACCACGACCATGAGATCGAGGTCTGCGACGGAAGCGGCCGTCACCTGGGCACCGCGCACCTGGCCGACGCCGCCACACCCGAACAGCTGTCCGCGCTGCGCCAGGCCCGCTCCCGGCGGGCACACCGCTTGCGGGCCGAAGCCAAGGCGGCCGAGAAGCTACGCCGCGACCGGTTCGCTCCCGCCACCGTCCCCCAGAAGGCTCGCCGACTCGACGCGCTCACAAGCTCACAGGCCGACCACGAACTCAGCCGGGACGCGGCCAGAGACCTTTCCGAGCTGGCGCTACCCGATCTGATCCCACCCGCCGCGCCGCCCGCGCACTGGCGTACCCCGCCGGCCCTGGCCGCGCCCCAGCCCGCCCCCACATCCTGCGATGCGCCCGCAACCGAACCGCCCGCGCCGCCCAGCCACTCCGACGAGAGGAAGCCGTGACCGCCACCGCCTACCAGTACGTGGATCTGCCGGATGCGCAGGTCGTCACGACCCAGGCCCTGCTCAGGGCTCGGGAGAACCTCACCGACACCGTCGAGGCACGCGCCATGATGTGTATCCACGGCGGCGCCGGCTTCGGCAAGACCGTCGCTGTCAACTTCTGCCTGGCCGAACTCGAACCGCACGAGGACGTACGCCGCGTCACCTTCCGCGCCCGCCCCACCGCCCGCGCGGTGCGCTACGAACTCTTCGCCGCACTCGACCTGCCCGGACACCCGCCGCGCCACCCCAGCGAATTCGACCGCCTGTTGAAAAACGCCCTGGCAGAACGCCCCCGCACCCTCCTCGTGGATGAGGCCCAATGGCTCAACGGCGAAGCGTTCGAATACTTCCGCTACCTGTGGGACGAACCCTCAACCCAGCTCGCGATCATGTTCGTCGGCGGCGAAGGCTGCCACACCGTGCTGCGCCGCGAACCCATGCTGTCCTCCCGCATCTTCATCTGGCAGCACTTCACCCGCCTTGCCGAGGACGAAGTCCGGCAGGTGATCCCGTTGTTCCACCCCATCTGGGCCGACGCCGATCCTGACGACATCGCCTTCGCCAACCGCCACGCCGCCCACGGAAACTTCCGGGCCTGGGCCCAACTGACCGCCCATGCCCGTATCGGCCTGAAGCGCACCGGCCGCACCCGCGTCGACCGGGATCTTCTGCGCTGGGTCTTCAGCCGCCTGGGGTAACCACCATGGCCCTGCGTCCGGCCGGGCCGCCGCACCGCCGCCCAACAACCCGTCGCCCTCGTCCTGTTCCTTTAAAGGAAGGCCGCCCGGTGCGCCGCACGCCGCCGCCTCCCGTCACTGTCATCCTCGACCCCGAGGACGACGCCGCGTACGTCAGGACCGCGCTGGCCGCGCACGATCCGGCCGTCGGCCGTGTCACCCTCCACCCCGCTCCCGGCACCGCCGGCGAGATCTACCTTGCCCACGACCTGCTGGCCGCGCTCGGCAAACCCCCGCTACTCCCGGGCAGGTTCACCCCCGGCACAGATCCCTCCTGGCATGCTGTGACCGCCTGGTTCTGCGCCATCCCCATCACCCGGCTCACTGTCCTGCGCGCCCACCTGCTCACCCACCAGCGCCTTGAGCGACTCCTGGATCTGCGCGAGGCAACCGGGCTGCACCTGAACCTGGTCTGCCACCGCCCCCGCCTGCCGGCCACTCTGCAGCGGACCCTGCGCGTCCCGCACACCATCACCGGCGGGCTCCACGCCGCCCGGACAAACTTCGGCCCGCCCGCCGAGGCCCCGCCCGCACCCTCCCACCGGACCGCGAACCGCTGGATCACACTGCCGGCCCTCGAGTGGTTCGACTCTCTCGACAGTTCCAGCCACTGCATCGGCACCTGTACCCCGCCAATGATCAAATGGAGACACCGGCCCAAGCCCCGACCACGCACCGAGGCCACCCTGCAGGAGATCACCCGCAGGATCCAGACCCGCACCGCCCACCCGCGCCTGGCCGCCACACTCGCCGCAGCGGTGTTCACCGCAGCTGCCGCCCACCAGCTCGCCACCGCACGCCTTGAGGACTACGACGAGCAGGCCGCCACCCTCGCCCTCCACGACCCCGCCCGGACCGTCGACAACTGTGCCACCCATCCCGTCCCCGCCTGGGCCCACGTCTTCCTGCGCGCCGCCGCCTGCATGGCCCGCCTCGAACTCACCCAAGGCCGCCGGATGCTCGCCCAACCGGACGACTACCAAGACCTCATGAGCTTCGCCGAAGACACACGGCTGCGACCACCACAGCCGCCCAGCAGCCAGCGCGTGACAACAGATGTCGACTGGTGGTGGAGGGAACGGCAGGAGATCGAACAACTCGACGCGATGCTTGCCCGAGACAGGGGCCGGTCCCCGCGCTGGAGCCCACGCTGACGGAAGATCTCACCAGCGTTCGGCGCAACGCTCTGACTGCGCGCTCAACCTTCACTGCGAGAGGTCGCCCATCGCCGTCCGGCGTTCCCCAGCAACCCCATCAACGCCATTCGTGCGCTATCCGTACGGATTTGGTACGCGATACGTACGCTTCACACTATGGTTGAGTCAGGAGGTGTTCCATGTCCGAGTTGTTCGACCGGGTCGACGCGCTGATCGCGTCCCGGTCTCCGCTGCCGCCGCCGGCGGAGCGCAAGCGGCTGCGTCAGGCGCACGGCTTCACGTTGGATGAAGTAGCGGCGGCATTGATGGTGCGGCGGGCGACCGTCAGCGGCTGGGAGTCCGGCAAGACGGAGCCGCGGCCGCCGGAACGTGACGCGTACGCGCGCCTGCTCAACAAGCTCGCGGAGCTCTATCCCGCAGACTCCGACTACGCGGCGCCCACTGAGGACACGGCCGTCCCGCTCCCGGCTCCGCAAGCGCGGCCCGTATCCACAGGCCCGGCCTCCGAGGCTGCGGACACGGCCACAGAACAGAACACCCAGACCCGCCCCGCCGCCAACACCGCTGCTCCGGTTGCCGCGTCGGGGCCGGCGCGCACCGCGAGGTCGTCGTCGACGTCGCGGCGCCCGGCCGCGCGGAAGGCCGCCCCGGCGAATTCCCCGGGCGACGGTGTCGATCCGCGCTTTGCCAACGGTCCGCTCGCGGTCGTCGATGTCGACGACGACGGCCAGGTCCTCGCGTACTGCGTCGGCGGCCTGGTCCTGGACGTGCCCGCCAAGTCCCTTCCCTCCCTGGTCGACTGGACCTTGAAGGAGGCGCGGCTCGGGCAGCCGAAGCTGTCTGGCCCGGGCAAGGACGGTGACCCGCTGCTCGTCATGAGCGAGGCCGCGCTGGAGCGCTACGGCCTTCCCGTCGCCCTCACAGAGGAGGAGAAGCTCGCCGGGCGGATCCCGGAGGGCCACAAGGTCGTCAAGCAGCTGGCCCGAGCGGAATGGAAGCTGACCAAGCGCGGGTTCGGGCCGTGGGCGCGGATCTACCGCCCGGCGCAGGGTTCGGAGCGGGCCTGCGTGCAGCTGTGCATTCCGTCGTGGCACGCGCTCGACTCCCGCCACTGGGGCGGGGCCGGGCAGCTTGCGTCGGCAGACCTGGCCCGGGTCCTGGGCGTGTACGCGTCCCGGGTGATGACGCCGCGCGGCTCCACTGCCGTGACCGGCCTGGAGTTGATGACCGCGCTGCACCCGCCGACGCACGCCGTGCGTGACGAGGCCACCGGCGGCTTCAGGAAGTCGGAGACCAAGACGCCGGGCTCGCTGGGCGAGGATCCGGTCGACTGCGCGCCGTGCGAGGCCCCCGACGGACACCCGCTGCTCAAGGACCTGCCGCGCTTCCACGTGCGAGGCCCGGGCGAGAAGCTGTTCGAGGAGGCCTTCGACTGGGCGCGGCCGCTCACCGACGCCGAATGCATGCGCCGCAACCTGGTGGGCCTGGACGTCAACATGGCGTTCGCTGCCGGAGCCAACGGCCTGGTCGTGGGCCTGGGCGAGCCAACCCGTGTGGAGGCGCCGGTGTTCGATGCGAAGCTGCCCGGCTCGTGGCTGGTGGACCTGTCCCACGTCGACCTGTCGCGGGTGAAGGTCGGCAAGGAGTGGGTGGAGCTGGACGGCAACCTGTTGCCCAGCCCGTTCACGCCGAAGGGCGAGCGACCGGACGGTCCGGCCTGGTATGCCACGCCCACCGTCGCGTACGCGGTGGAGCTCGGCTACGAGGTGCGCCCGATCGAGGCGTGGGTGCGCTACGAGAACGGCCGCTACCTGGACGGCTGGTACAACCGGCTGCGTGACGCCTTCCTCGCCACGATGGCCGACCTCGGCGTGCACGCCGACATGGCGCCGGCCGACTTCCTCGCGGCGATGGACGGCTGGCGCGGGCGTGACCCGCAGCTGGCGATCGTCGTGGACGCCATCAAGGCGACGGTCAAGGGCGGCCTGGGCAAGCTGCGCGAACGCCCACGCGGGGAGGGCTGGCGGCCGGGCGAACCGTGGCGGGCGCTGTCCCGGCCGACGTGGCGGCCGGACATCCGCGCGGCGGTCATCTCCCGCACACGGATCAACTTCCACCGCAAGATCGTCAAACATGCGGCGTTCACCGGGCAGTACCCGGTGGCGATCCTCTCCGACTGCGTCGTGTACGCGGCCGACGGCGACAGCCCGCTGGACTTCCTGCCCTACCGGGACGGCAAGCCGCTGCCGGGCGGCTTCAAGCTCGGCATCAACCCGGGCCTGGTGAAGTGGGAGGGCACCCAGAGCGTCCTGTGGGGCGAAGAGGTCCGCGAGCGGTTCAAGGCACCAGAGCTCAACCTCGCCCGGTACATCAAGGACGGCACCGTCACCGACGTCGACAACGGAGAGTAGGAGAGGGCGATGAGCCTGTTCGGGGACGGCCTGGACGCCGCGGTGCAGAAGGCATTCACCCGCCCGGCGCCCAAGAGCGCGGGCGCGCAGATGCGCTACCTGGTCAAGCAGCTCAAGGGCACCAAGGCGGTTGCCCAGATGCTGCGCATCTCCCAGCGCACCGTCGAACGGTACGTGAAGGACCAGATCAAGAAGCCGCGCCCGGACCTGGCCGCCCGCCTGGAGCGCGAGGTCAAGAAGCGGTGGCAGCCGCAGATCCGCGCCAAGGCCCGCGAGAAGGCGGCGACCACTGGCGGCATCGTCATCGACACCCAGGCCCGCATCGGCTACACCGCGCCGAT
>CBFGQM010000120.1:0-13470 GCA_965650905.1 uncultured Streptomyces sp.
GTCAGCGGTGCCGTCAGCGATGCCGGTGAGTTCGCGGCGCCCACGCCGAGGGGGAGGCCGGTCACCTCGTAGTAGCGCCTGAGGCCGGGATGGTAGAAGAAGTATCCGAGTCCCGACGTGTGGTTGAGCAGTTCCCGCACGGTCGCCTGACGGGCCGGTGGGCGCAGGAGCGGACGGTCGCCGTCGAAGCCCTCGAGCACCTGGAGGCGGCCGAAGTCCGGCAGGATCGATGCCACTTCCTGGTCGAACCCCAGCTGACCGCGCTCGATCAGCTGCAGCGCCCCGACCGTGGTGAGCACCTTCGTCATCGACGCGTAGCGGAACATGGTGTTCGCGCTGACCGGGGTGTCGCCGTCCACGCTGTGGAGGCCCGCGAAGGCGGTGTGGATAGTGCCGTCCGGAGTGACGAGCGCGGCCGCTGCTCCGGGTACGGCGCCGGTGCGGACGGCCTCGTCCAGTACTTCCCCCAGTTCCCTGCCGATGTGCGTCGTCTCGTTGGTCGCTGCCACGGGTGTCTCCTTGCTCAGTGCCATGAATGCACCGCTCTGCTGTATCCGGCAGGTGCGGTGGAGTCGGTCATATGGCCGTGTACGCGCCGTCGACGACCACGTCGGCGCCGGTCGTGTAGGAGGAGTCGTCGGAGGCCAGGTGGAGCACGGCCAAGGACACCTCGCGGGGAACGGCGAAGCGGGCGAGCGGGATACCGTCGGTCGTGATCTCCCCGCTGTCCCGGAGCTCGGCGGTCATCGGTGTCTCGACGTCGCCGGGGTGAACGGCGTTGACCCGGATGCCGTACGGGGCCAGCTCCGCTGCGGCGGTCTTGGTCATGCCGCGAATGGCCCATTTGGTCGCAACGTAGGCGAAGCAGTCGGGGTAGCCCACCATGGCGGCCGTGGAACCGATGTTGACGATCGAGCCGCGGCCCGCTCGGCGCATCGCCGGGACGACGGCCTGCATGCCGAGGAACACGCCGAGCTGGTTGACCTCCAGGGTGCGGCGGAAGTCGGCCTCGGTCGCCGTCTCGAGCCGGTGCGTCACGAGAATGCCGGCGTTGTTGACCAGCACGTCCACCGTCCCGAACTCCGCCTCGGCGCGCTCGACGACCCGGCTCCAGTCCTGGGCGCTGGTGACGTCGGCCTCCACGAAGACCGCCGCATCACCCAGTTCCTTGGCGACACTGTCTCCGTCCTCGACGAGTCGGTCGGTCAGGACGACCCGGGCGCCGCGCTCGGCGAAAAGGCGGGCGTGCGAGGCGCCCATGCCGCGGGCGCCGCCGCTGATGATCACTGTTTTGCCGTCGAGTCTGGACAAGGTCGGTTCCTGTCTGAAGTGGATACCTGAGGGGGTGGGAGGGGCTGACGGACCGGTATGCCCGGCCGGGACTCGCTACTGAGGGGAGGTCTCCGTGACCGTCGCGCTGTTGCAGCGCGCCGCCACAGCGCGGCGGTCGACCTTGCCGCTCGCCGTCCTGGGCATCGGGTTGACGATGTCGATCCGCTCGGGGACCGCGTAGTCGGGGAGACGGTCGCGGAGCAGCCGTTCGGCGGTCGCAGCGTCGAAGGTGTGTCCGGGGCGTTCCTCGACCGCGGCCCACACGCGGTTCTGGAGGATCGGGTCGGGTACTGCGAAGACGCAGCTTTGGCCGACCGAGGTCAGTTCGGAGAGCAGGGACTCCACGTGGGACGGAAGGATCTTCTCTCCGCCGCGGTTGATGACGTCGTCCACTCGGCCTTCGATGTAGTAGAAGCCGTCGTCCAGGCGGGCCAGATCTCCGGTCCGCAGCCAGCCGTCCTCGATCTTCGCGGCGGTAAGCTCGGGCTGGCGCCAGTAGCCCTGCATGATGGTCGGGCCCTTCACCCACAGTTCGCCGGCCCCTCCGGTGTCCACGTCGCACCCGTCCTTGTCGACGATGCGGATGTTGGTGCCGGGAACCGCGAAGCCGACGGACTCGCCGTGGGTGGCCGCGTATTCGGGCGGCAGGAAGGAGACCGCGGAGCCGTACTCCGTCATGCCGTAGCCGTGGAAGAGCTGCAACTGCGGCCACTTGTCGAGAAGTTCGTCGATCCATGCGGCCGGCATGGGTGAGCCGCCGTAGAGGAGCACGCGGAGGTGGCGGAGCGCCTTGTCGGCCCCGTCCGCCAGCATGATCAGGCGGATGATGCTCGGTACCGCAGCGAGATAGGTCACCGGCCTCGCCGCCAGAGCGGCGACCGCGTCGGCGGTACGGAACCTGTGGAGCAGGTCCGTCCTGCCGCCCAGCAGCAGCATATGGCCGAACTGGTCCACGAACCCGGTGTTGTGGAACATCGGCACGACCACCAGCGTCGAGTCGCCCTGGTGCGTTCCCAGCACGCGCACGAAGGCCCAGGACGCCTCGGCGAGCGCCGCCTGTGTGAGCACCGCGCCCTTCGGCTTGCCCGTCGTACCGGAGGTGAAGCTGATCAGTGCCGACGAAGTCGGCTCCGGCAGCGGGCGGCCGTGCTCCCGTCCGCTCCGGTTCTCACCGCTCAGCCGCCGCACGCGGTCGGCCGGCACATTGACGGCGATCCAGTCGTGGGCGTCGTCGACGAGCACCAGGGCCGCACCCAGGAGTTGGACCTGCTCGGCGAACTGACTGGGGTTGAGCCTGTTGTTGGCCGACGCGATTACCGCTCCCAGGGACAGCACCGAGAGGTAGTGGACGATCCAGGCCGCCGTGTTGTGGCCGACGACGACCACTCGGTCACCGGCCTGGACGCCCTGCTCGGCCAACCAGTTTCCGCAACGTGCCACCTGGTCAGCGAGTTGCTCGTAGGTGAGCTCCTCGGTGGCTGTGGTGAGCGCCGGCGCCTGCGGAGTGCAGGCGGCCCAGTGCGCGAGTGCGGCCGGCAGGGTCGCGAAGGGTAGGGGACGAGTGTCCGTGTGCTGCTTGGTCACGGTGCTCCTCACGCTTGCTCATGTGGTGCGTCTACGCTGCACCGAGACGCGGCGGCATTATTTAACTAACGTTCATCAGCCTTGCCAAGACCGATGCATGTAACCAAATGGAGTCGAATATGTGAACCGCTCAGTACGCCGCATCGCGGGCGCATGGCGCGGGTGACCCGCCCTTTTATGGCGGGGTCACGCGCCTGCTTGCGTGCCGCTCCATGGCACTTCGCGCATGCGATGACTTGCAGGAGCGAGGGGCGACCACCTGGTGAAGCGGGCGTCGCGGGGACGAGGGAAGGCATAAAGCGCGGGCGGCGGGGGCCATATCCAGCTTGGCGTAGTATGCCGGATTGGCCAGGTGTGTGCGGATGACCCCCGTCACATTCGCACCCGCCCGCCGATCGGCGACCTCTCAGTGCGTTGCGGGCAGAGCCATGAGCAGGTCGCGAATGCGCACGTGCTCGACGATCTCCCCGTCCTTGGTCCGGTAGGCGGTCATTCCACCGCCGCCGGCCGACACGTCGCGCAGGGTGCGGAAGAAGTCGGCCGGGTTAAGCACCTCCGGGGAGACCACGCCCGGTCCGGGCACCAGGTCCTGCAGTGCGATCAGGGCACCGGCCGCCGCGGGGGTTCCCGTCGCGTCCTCCTGGCTGGTCCTGCCGCCCGAGAGGAAGGCGATGCCCTCGCTGCCGACGCGGACGTCCACGATGAGACCGGAGCCGACCGGCTCATGGTCGCCGTGCTCGACGCGCGCCGTTTCGAAGATGGCGTGCATCGCCTCCGTCCGGCCCGGGCCGGCCGGGAGACGGGAGATCACCCAGCCGAGGTGTGTGAAGTCCTCGGGGATGAGTCCGCCCTTGTTCGTCGCCTTCGTCACCCGCGTGAACCGGGGAAGGGTGAGCACCTCCGGGTGGCTCAGGGTGACCACGAGCTGCTCTCCCACCGGCTCCGGGAACGCCACCCGCTCGGGCTCGAAGTCCTCCCAGGCCGGCGCCCCGTCCACGCCGGGAAGCGCGGTGCTGAAGGAATGGGCGAAGTGGGGAACCACCGCGCCGACCATGTCGGCGGCGTCGACGCACCATGTGATCGCGGCGCTCGCGTCACCGGCCGGCAGCGAGTCGAGTGCCAGCCGCACCAGGACGTTGGTGGTCCCTGGAGCGGATCCCATGCCGACCAGCGCGGTGACCCCGGCCGCCTTGGCCGCCTCGTCCCGCTGCAGCAGGAGTTCCGTGGCGTCCGCGTCGTCGCAGATGTCGACATAGTCGGTACCGGCTGCGATCGCGGCGTCCAGGATCACCGGCCCCAGGGTGTAGTAGGGGCCCGTGCAGTTGACCACCAGGTCGGCGCCGGTGAGGACCTCTTGCAGCTTCTCGGGCTCCGCCAGGAGATCGAACCGCACCCGCTGCACCTCCTGCGTGCCGGCGTCGATGACCAGGTCATCGGGGAAAGCACGGTCGCAGCAGATCAGACACAGCTCGGTCGCCGACCGGCCCAGACCGCGGAGCAGTCCGGACGACTGCGCGCCGGCCGCGCCCAGCACCACCACAGTGGGCTTGCTCATATGACTGCCTCTCTCGCTCGAAAATTGATTTAACGCTCATTAAATGCAGGCCCAGTGATGTCCTGCGGAGCCTTCGACGTCCTGATGCGTCTCGCGCAGCGGTGACGTGCCGCCGTCAGCGGGTGGCCAGTGAGGCGCGCCGCTTGGCGGTCGCCTCCGCGTCCACGGTGAGGCCGTCCTCGGTCGTGATGAACTCGACCCCGTAGGTCAGGGTGGCGTGTTCGGCGCTCTCCCAGCCCTCGAGTACGTCCTCGAGGACCAGGCGCGGATCACGCTCCAGCGGCGATCCGTATCCTCCGCCGGAGGCGTCGAAGCCGTGGATCGTCTCGCCGGGCTGCAGCACGATCGTGGCGGTGTTGGGCAGGCGCGTGCGGGTTCCGTCGGCCGCCTCCAGCCACGCCTCGGCGGTGCGCCCGTCGCCGCCGCCGGAGACGCCCTTGGAGGGGCTGACCTGGCCGTCGCAGGGATAGATGACGGTGATCGGGTCGGCCTTGGGGGTGTAGGCGAGCTCGAAGGACGGGCCGCCACGGTACTTGCCGGCACCGGCGGTGTCGGTGACCAGGCGCAGGTGCTGGTAGCGGATCGGCATCTTGATCTCGTCGATCTCCACCGAGTCGCGGTACATCAGCCCGCTCACGCACGGTACGCCGTAGGTGACCCAGCCGTCCGCGTGAGCGCTGCCGGGGCCGCCGTTCGCGGTCACGCACAGCTGGTTGACGAACGGCTCGCCGGTGCGGCGGTCCTGGCCGGACAGCACCGCGTAGCCGACGCCCACGCCCACGGCTCCCTCGGCCACCCCGTAGGGCTCGCCCAGCTGCGCGCACGCAGCCCCCACGCAATTGATCAGCCGGTCCGTGACGTTGGTGGTCGCCAGCGAGCAGCTGTGCGGGAAGCGGGGCTTGCCGACCGCCGAGCCGTCATTCATGTCGATGAGCACGCGGCGGAACGCGCCTGAGTTCTTCGGCACCCTGGCGGGGATCGCGTTGAAGATGCCGCCGAAGACCGCGGCGCGGGTGGTGGCCTCGGTCATGTTCAGGCCGCAGTCGACGTTGGGTGCGTTCTCGGTGAGGTCGACGTGGATCAGGCCCTCCTCGGGCTTGATCTGGATCTTGACACCGATCTCCAGCCCGTCGGGCAGGTACGGCTGGAAGGCGTCGTGCCGGCCGGTGTTGTGGAGTGTGGCCGCGGGCAGGTCCTCGATGGCCCTGCTCATCATCTTCTCGCTGTAGTCAAGCCAGTCGCGCATGAACTGCTTGATCTCAGCGATGCCGTACTTGGCGACGAGTTCCTTCAGGCGGCGCTCCGCGATCCGCGCCGCGCCGATCTCGGCGAGGTAGTCTCCGTACCACTGTGAGGGGACCCGAATACGTGTCTGACACATCCGGATGACGTCGTCGATGTCCCTGTAGTCGGACTGGACCTTGACGGTGGGGAAGATCAGGGCGCCCTCTTCGTAGACGTCCTTGGCCGCGGCGTGGTAGGTCGTCGGGATCGAGTTGCCCACATCCGCCTGGTGGGCCTTGGTCACGGCGGTGAACAGATGCTCGCCTTCCACGAAGACCGGAACCAGGATCGTGTGGTCGGCGGCGTGCGAGTTGCCGATGTAGGGGTTGTTGTCGAGGTACGCATCACCCTCACGCAGCACTGGGTGAGCGACACGCATGGCCTGAGCCTGCAGCTGGGCGCCGACGATGTGCACGGGGATACCCTGCGCCGCGGCGAGCAGTTCGTCGTCGGCGGTGACGATCGCGCAGGAGAAGTCACGGGCACTGTTGATGACCGCGGAGCGCGCGGAGCGCAGCAGTGTGTTGGTCATCTCCCGGACGATGCCGTCGACCTTGTTCGCGATCACGGCCGTACGGACGGCGTCGAATCCCTTGTCGCTCATTGTCATGCCTCGCCATCGATGTGGAGCAGGTAGTTTCCGGTGTCACTCACTTCGGCGGCCATGCCCGGGAAGACGACCAGGGTCGTCGTGGGCTCTTCCACGATCGCGGGGCCGTTCACGTAGGTGCCGGGGAGAAGGTCGGCCGGCTTGTAGACCGGCGTGTCGACGGCTCCTACCTCGCCGAAGTAACAGGTGCGTGTGGAGCTGGGCCGACCGACGCGCCGGGCGCTCGCCGGGTAGTCGTGGGTCTGCCGGGGCAGCCGGACCGTGACGCGGGCGCTCCAGTTGAGGAACTCGATGGCCGATCCGGGGTCGCGCACGGCGAGGATCCGCTCGTGCAGGTCGTGGAAGGCCTCGAACAGGCGGGCCCGGTCCTCGTCCGAGGCGACGCGCCGTACGGGCAGCGGTACGTCAATGGCCCAGATCTGGCTCTTGTAGCGCGCTTCGACGCCGAACGCGACGGAGTGGTCGGGGTAGTGGTCGGCGAACCGCGCGGCGAACTCGCCGAGCTTCGCCTCCAGGCCTTCCAGGACCTGGTCGACCGCCGCCGCAGCGAAGGCGTCCGAAGAGGTCAGGAAGGCCGCCGCTTCCTCCTTGACGATGTCGGCGAAGTGCATGCCGGAGGCCGACAGCGCGGACGCCACCTTCGGCAGGACCACACGCCGGGTCCCGAGCTCTCCCGCGATCTGCATGATGTTGATGCCCGCCGCGCCGCCGCCGGCGACCAGCGTGCTGTCCTGCGGGTTCATGCCCTGGGCGATGGTGATCTCGTGGACCGCCTTCACCATCGACTCGCTGGCCAGGGAGAGGATGCCCCACGCCGTATCCGGCACCGACAGACCGATAGTGGCCGCCAGCTTGCCGATCGCCGCCTCGGCGGCCGCGACGTCGAGCTTCATCCGCCCGCCGAGGAAGTACTCGGGGTCGAAGTAGCCGAGGACACAGGCCGCGTCGGACAGCGTCGGCTCCGTGCCGCCGTTTCCGTAGCACGCCGGGCCCGGCTCGGACCCCGCGGACTGCGGGCCCACGCGTAGTAGACCGCCCTCGTCGACCCAGGCGATCGACCCGCCGCCGGCGCCGATCGAGCGGATGTCGACGGACGATATGCCGAGCAGGTCGCCTTCCCACTCGGGGCCGATCCAGGTGTCCCGGGAGTGGACCACGGCACCGTCACGCGAGAGCCCGACGTCGAACGTCGTGCCCCCGGTGTCGCAGACGATCATGTCGCCGCCGAGGCCCTCGACGAGGGAGTAGTTGAGACCGGCCAGCGGCGCCATGGACGGGCCGCTCTTCGCGGTCTCGATCGGGCTCGCGATGACCTCGTCGATGCTCATGACACCGCCCATGCTGGTCGAGACCAGAATGGCGCCCTGGTAGCCGAACTCGCGCAGGTCCTGCTCCAGCTGTCTGAAGTGCTGCTGCATCAGCGGCTTGAGGGAGGCGTCGATCGCCGCCGCCGAGGTACGCCGGTACTCGCGGATGATCGGCGCGATCTGGTGCGACACGGTGACAGGGATGCCGGGCACCAGGTCCGCGATGAGCTCGGCGACCCGCAGTTCGTGCGCGGGATTGACGACGGACCACAGGAACGAGACGGCGATCGCCTCGAAGCCCTGCTCCCGCACCGACGCGAGGATCTCGGCCAGGTGCGCCTCGTCCAGCGCGGCGACGACACCCCCCTCGGAGTCGATCCGCTCCCGCACCCCGAACGTGTGCCTGCGCGGGATGTACGACTTGGGGTACGGGACGGAGAAGTCGTACCCGTCCTGCTTGCCGCCCTCCTTCAGCACCAGGACATCCTCGAAGCCGGCCGTGGTCAGCAGCGCGGTCCTCGCGACGTTCCGCGTCACGATGGCGTTCGTCGCGCGGGTGGTGCCGTAGATGAAGAGATCGGTCTCGGCCAGCACCTCCTGGGCGGTCAGGCCGATCTCGCCCGCGGCGGCCTCCAGCGCCTTGGACAGCCCCCGGAAAACCCGGTCGTGCGTGGTCAGCGACTTACCGATCACCTGCTGCGACGCGGCGTCCTGGATGACCACGTCGATGAATGTTCCGCCGGTGTCGGCGGAGACCTGATATCCCATCGGATTCTCCTGGTGGTTCTTGGCTAGCGTGAAGCGAGGCGGGCCGCGACGTCCCGGGCCCGTGGCTCAGGACAGGCGAATGGTCAGGCCCTCGCAGTTGCGGTGGCGGTCGGAGTGCACCCACACCGGATCGCCGACGACTTCGATCCGCTCGTAGCGCTCCGCGACCACGTCCAGGACGGACCGCGCGACAGCGCGTCCGAAGGCCTGGCCGGCGCAGTTGTGGGTGCCGACACCGAAGGCCAGGGCCATGCTGGCTTCCTTGGGCCGCTGGTAGTCAAAGGTGTCGGGGTCGGAGAAGACATCCGGGTCCCGCAGCGCGGCGCCCAGGATGAAGCGGATCCGCGTGTCCGCGGGGATCTCCACCCCCCGGATCTCGATCGGCTCCGTGGTGAAGCGGTCAAGGGCGACCTCGGGCAGCGACCGGCGAATGGCCTCGTTGATGATCGCCTCACGGCTGGCCGGGTCCACCTGGTAGGCCTGGAACACCTCCGGGTTGTCCGCGAGGTCGATCAGGGTGCACGCCATGACGTGCCCGGGGTTGTGAGCGGCCGACCCCCACAGAATCTGGATCGACTCCTTGAGCTCACGCTCGGTGAGGCGGCCCTCGTCGGCCGCGGCAATCATCTGGTCGAGGAGCATGCCGTCGCCCGGCTCCCGCCGCTTGGCCTCGATGAGTCCCTCGGCCTGGAACATCATGTACCCGAAGCCCTCGTGACCACGGGTCACCTCCTCCGACGACGGATCCCATCCCATCGCCATCATCGTGAGGTTTGTCGCGTGGATGTAGGGGAAGCCGTCCTCACGCGGTATTCCGAGTGCGTGTGCCATCGCGTCCTGAGCAGGCTGGACGCCAAGCGCCCGGTGCGCCTCGATCAGGCCGTCCAGACCCATGTGGTCGAGCGCGGCACGCGCACTCTCGGCCGCGGTCCCCGCCCAGATCTGCGACATCTTTGGAGTCAGCGATCCGGAGAAGGTACGGCGAATGCGCCGATGCCGCTCCCCTTCGGTCAGCAGGACCGAGTTGAGATTGGCCGCCCAGGGACTGTCTCCCATCCCTTCGGGTGGGGCCGCGACCAGGGACGGGTGCCTGGCGTAGCGCATCACGTCGGCGTACTTGCTGACGATGTAGCTTCCGTCCCTCGTCTTCAGGAGGGGAAACTCCCGGAGCAGTCGGTCAAACCACGGCCAGGGCGCGCGAACGAACTCGGGGTCCTCGAAGGGAAGGACGTCCTCGTCCGACGGTTGTGCAGTGAGCGTGTGCTGCTGCATGTCCTGCTCGTTTCTTGTCGGTGGGTTCCTCGCCACAGGCGAGAGCGCGGCTGTCAGAGGGCGTCGAGGACCTTGGCCGCCCAGGCGACCGCGACGTCCGTCAGCGACTCCCCACTGGCCGCGTCGTGCTGCCCGGTATCTCCGATCTGCCGCGCGCCGAGCCCGAGCAGGTCCGAGGAGATGACCGCGATGCCGTTGTTGTAGGTCTCGTACGTGCTGTCGCCCAGGCCGAACGCGGCGAACCTGAGGCCGGACAGCTCGGGACGCGCCGCGAGCAGTGCCTCCTGGAAAGGCGCCGTGGTCTCGGGCAGTTCGCCCTCGCCGTACGTCGAGGTGATCACGACGACGGTGTCGGCCTCGCTCAGCTCCGACACGTCGTAGTTGTCCATGGCGACGACCTCGGCTTTCACACCGGCCGTATTGAAGGTCTCGGCGACGTCGTCCGCCACCAGTTCGGCGTTCCCGGATTCGGTGCCGTAAAGGATCTTGATGGTGCCCACGGAGTGTTTTCTCCCTTCCTGTGAAATTTCGCGTTCTTCCTGGAAAAGTTCTTACTTTCAGACGCCGACCATGGACTGCCGCGCGAGTGCGACCATTTCCGACATATCGGTGATCTTGCGGCGGCAGCGCCCGGCCACCGCGCGCTCGCGCTCCACCCGGTCGATCTCACGCCAGGCGGAGAAGCTCGTCGCGGTCTTCTCTAGCTGCGGCAGGATCGCCTGCAATCCCGGTCCCCGCCCGGCCACGATGCGCCCGCCGGCGAGGTCGTCCACGATCTGTCCGGCGACGCCTTGAGCGTGCTTCCGGTTGGCGGCGATGTTTCCCTGCGCACCTCTGCCCAGCCAACCGACCCGGTAGACGTGCCCGCCCGACCAGGCGGTGTCCGGCGTTCCGGGACACGGTTCCTCGTCCTGGCAGAAGCCCGTTGCCGTGACGATCGTGTCCGCGTGGTAGGAACGCGGTTCGGCGGAGGGACCGCACATCGCCTCTAGACTGGTCATGCCGTCGATGTGACGGATACGCGTGGGAGCCGCCTCGAACTGGATGGTGACCAGCGTCCGGTCCGGCTCACCCGCGGAGGCGCTGGAAGGTCCGCGCTCCCGCTCAAAGCTTCGAAGCAGTTCGGCCGCTGCCCCGCGCGAGGAGTCGCGCAGCCCCTCGGTCCGGATCCTCACACCCTCGACCTGACACAGCTCACGGAGCATCGCCAGATCGAATTTCGCGTTCTCGACAGAGGATCGGCCCATGAAACGGACAGACCTGAGCGGTCGCGGCCGCAGCAGCGAGAGAACGTGATCGTCGATGTCGGATCCGATGAGCTCGTCCGACCGCTTGGTCAGCAGGCGCACCGTGTCGACGGCGACGTTTCCGTGGCCGACCACGATGACGTCCCGCCCCAACGGAGTCGTGTGCCGCTCGAGCCCGGCCGGAAAGCCGTTGAGCGCGCGCAGCAACCGACCGGCGCCGATGACCCGCGCCGTGTCGTCCTGCGGGACGGGGAGCCGGCGGTCCTGCGGCATGCCGGTGGCGATGACCACGACGTCGAAGGCCCGAGCCACGGCCTCGAAGCTCACGTCGCGGCCGATCCTCACATTGCCGACGAAGGTCGCCTGCCCCCTCTCGAAGAGGCGGTCGAACTGCTGTGAAACAGACTTGGTGCCCTGGTGGTCGGCCGCCACACCGTAGCGGACCAGACCATACGGAACGGGCAGCGACTCGAAGACACTGATCTGCGCGCCCGGCAGACCCTTGCGCAGAAACTGCGCCGTGTAGCAGCCGGAAGGGCCGCTCCCGATGATGGCCACGGTGGGGGCCGGGCGCTCGAGTGTCGAGACGGGGGTCAACTCTTTTCACCTCGCGATCCAAGGTGTCCCGGTGACGCATCCAGGGTTGATGGCCATCGGTCGGGACGGGGGTGATTCGGCCATTCAAGGCCATAAGATCGAGATAGCTTACTAACGTACGTTAGCAACGCTGGTTGCTTACTAACGTAAGTTAGCGAGCTCTTCACCTCTTGACTAGAGGCTGTGCCAGAAATGTTCCGAAAGCGGCCGCAAAGTTTTACCTGGGTCTCGATGACGTGTTGTAGGTGGAGCCGTCCGGTCCCAGCCCGTTGAGCGGCTGCGAGAGGGACCTTGCCGTGCAGCAGGCCGGAGGTCTGCATCCCGCTCCGGCGACCAGGACGGACGGCCCAGCCATCAACATTCGCCTGCGTTGTTTGCCTGGTGTCCGCAGCAGCCGCCCACCATGCGTGTTGCCATGTCGACGTACTGTCGCACGACTTCCTCCACCGAGAGCGATCCCATGGGGTTGTACCAGGTGTGCACGTACTCACAGAGGGTCATGACGGCGAAGACCGTCGCGCGCACGTCGGCGAAGAAGAAGGCGCCGGCGTCCCGGCCCGATCGGAGGGTGTCCCGGAGTTCGTCCACATACGATCGCTGCAGGGCAACGATGGTCTCCCGGTGCCGCTTCGGGAGACCGGAGGCGAGCCGGCGCAACCCGACGCTCTGCGCGTAGAGACCCGCCTCGTCCCGTCGTTCCAGCTGGAACCGGATGTGCGCGGCCACCGTCTCCCGGAACCGGTCCAGTGGGTGGCTGGAGCGCACGGCCCCCCGCACCGCTTCAAGGAAGTCTTCCAGCATCTTCTCCACGGCGGCGAGGTAGATCTCGTCCTTCGACTTAAAGTGCCAGTACAAGGCGGGCGTGGACACACCGACGTGCTCTGCGATGGCTCTCAGGCTTGTGCCATCGTAGCCGCCCTGCGCGAAGAGAACCTGCGCCGAGCGCAGGATGCGCTCCCTGCTCTCGGTGATATCGCCGTCGTCCACGGAGGATCGGTTGGTGGTCACGTGGCGACTCCGGTCGGGTCAGTGGGCATGGTCTGATCTGCTCGAGTCGCTCTCCGAGCACCGTGGGCACCCCGGCGGTCATCGTCATCGGCAGGACGAGGGCTGCTCCGGCCTGGACCGTGGGAGCAATCGGCGAGATCGTCTCCTGTGACGAGACACCCAATGCGTCCGTCAACCGGTTACTGAGCGCGTGCGGCATGGTCGACCGGTCGGAGTGCGGACGCCCTCCGAGTTACGGGTCGTCCTGGAGGGTACCGACAGGAAGCCTGCCGCTCGTCGATCGCCGGCGACTCGGTGCGATAAAGCCGGCGTCGTCGGAGAGCAGGAAACGAAGCGCTTGCCTCGCACACGGCCACTCACGAGTCGGGTCCCTCCACCATTGGGGTTGCCCGGTGCCGACGACGCGACGTCCGTACGCCGCCGGCACCGCCCGGGAGAGATGGGAGAGATGGTCTGGAATCAGCCGAGGGCGGTGAGGGCGTCGCCGTCGCCGCTGAACTCGTGGACGGGAGGCAGGCCCATCAGTGCCCGCGCCTCCTGAGGGGTGGCGATGTCCCGGCCGGTCACCTCGGCGATCTTCTGCGCCAGCTGCAGCGCCTCAAGGTTGGAGTTGATCCGGTCCTCGCGGTGGGGCCACTTGTAGTAGGTGTCCTCCATGCCCACCCGGATGTGCAGGCCCATCAGGGCGGCCTGGGTGGCCAGATGCGTGGAAGCGCGACCGGCGGCGCAGACCATGATCAGCCCGTCGGGGTCGACGTCGCGGATGGAATTCACGATGCGAGTGAGTCCCTCGATCATCTGGCGGGTGTTGTCCATCGGGCTGCCGCCGGGCAGGGCGGGCAGCACGAGCCAGAAGGCGGGGGTCTCGACGAGCTTGAGACGGATGTAGAGGCCGATGATGACGAG
>CBFGQM010000121.1:0-13451 GCA_965650905.1 uncultured Streptomyces sp.
AGCAGGCAGAGCTGCGGCGGCGACGTGGTCGTCCGCGCGGGGCTCGCCTGGGAGGTTCCCGAGTCCGTGTCGTCGGTGGCCGTGGGCGCGGACTTCCGCTCCGGTGCCGTACGGGTGCGGTCGGGGGCCGCTCCATCGGAGGGCGGGGAGGCGGCCGGATGCTGCGGGGTCGGCGTCATCGTCGAACGAGGAGGTGCGGCGGCGTCCGGCTCCGTCTTGGGCATGGTGCGGGGCGCGACAGCGACGGACTGGCGGCGCGGGGGGTTGGCTGCGGTCGACCGCGGGGGAGGAGTTGTCAAGGAGCGGTGAGCGTCGGGCCGTGTCTCGGCCGGGCGGGTGTGGTCAGCCGCCTGTTCTTCCGCGGCGCCGATGCTCGTGTCCTCCGGCGCCGCGGCCGCCTGCGCTCGGTCGGCGGTCGGCCGGTCCATCGCGGCGACGCTCAGGCCGCCTCCGACCAGCGCGACGGCAGTCGCGACCACGGCCCGGCGCTGTTTCTTCTTCCAGAGGGCCATCTGGCGGCGCCTCGCCGCTCGGCCTTGCGGCGCGGGCGTCGCGCCCTCGAAGCCGCCGGACGGGCCGGTCGGCGGGGCCTCGTCCATGCCGGCCCCGACCGCTGCCTCCTCATAAAGGTGGCCGTCGTGCCACGTGTTCGAGGCCGTGAACTCCCATGCCGCCGCTTCGCTCACCGCCGCGCCCGTCGTCGCCGGCATGCCGACCGGGGTCGGGACGGTGCGACCATCGGCAGTGACCGGAGCGATGTTTGGAGCGACGTCGCCGCACCCGGGGCACACCAGTGCGCCGTTGAGGTGCCGATGACACGAGGAGCAGTAGTCCATCTGCGGTCTTCCTGAGTTGCTTGCGCCATCGGCCCGCCAGACCGCGGCTTGGTCACGATCGCACGTGGGATCGAGCAATCAGCAACGCTAACCAGGCATTCGCAAGACTGTGTGCATGCCTTGTGACACTCCTGCGAAGATTTCTGCGGGTGTCTGGCGTTTGTCTCGTACGCGTGGCCAGATGCCCTGAGCAGGCGGCGCCGGCCCTGGAAGCGATCGACTGGGCGCATGGACTCCCCTCGCGTTCCACCTGCCCTCGTCCCTCTGTATGGGGGGCGGGCAACATGGGGTGTCCCTTGAGCGGCCCCAGAGGCCCTGCGGACATGGGCGTGCAGGATCCGAAGACTCCTCCCGATTTTCCCGGCCCGAGGCGCAGCCACACCCGCTCAGGCCGGGGCACGCCGGTGATGCTCCCCGCGCCCCGGGTCAGGCTCCGGAGGGAGAAGTCATGAGTGCATGCCGGATGTTCCCACGTGCGGTGACTGCGAGTGGTGGATACGGATGCGTCCTTTGCCCGCTGCCTTGGCCGCGTACATGGCCACATCGGCGTGGTGGAGGAGCTGTTCCGGTGTGATTCCCGGGACGGCCACTGCCATCCCGATGGAGGCCGAGACGACCGCATCCGTGCTGCCGAGCCGGTACGGTTTCGTCAGAGCGGCCAGGATCCTCCGGGCGACATCCTGCGCGCCGGCGGGATTCGTGCCGGCCTCCCATTCCAGGAGGGCTGCGAACTCGTCGCCGCCGAGGCGGGCGACGGTGTCCGCCGCCCGTACGGATGCCTGGAGCCGTCGGGCGGCGTGGGTCAAGAGTGCATCGCCCGTCGCATGCCCGGCCGAGTCGTTGACGGCCTTGAAGCCGTCCAGGTCCACAAAGAGCACTACGGGCGGGGCTGTGCCTGTGCTCCGCTTCCGCAGGGCGTGGGCGACCCGGTCAGTGAACAGGGCACGGTTGGGGAGGCCGGTCAGTGCGTCGTGAAAGGCCAGGTGCTCCAGCTGCGCCTGCTGCGCGACGCGTTCGCTCACATCCCGACTGATGAAGATCATTCCCTCGGGGTGGTGACTGATCGTCGATTCGACGTGGCTCCATCGTCCGTCGGCGGTTCGCACCCGGCAGGACACGCGGTGGCCCGGGCCGCGGATGCCCGAGTCCACTTCTTGGCGAAGGGTCTGGACGGCCTGCATCAGCGTCGCGCGGTCCTCCGGGTGGCAGTACAGCGGCAGGCGGGTGCCTGTCAGCTCTTCGGGCCGGTAGCCGAAGATCGGATGGGCTGCCGGGCTGACATAGAGCACACGCCCGTCCAAGCTGACGATAGTGATCACATCCAACGTGCCCTCGACCACCATGCGGTAGTGGGCGTCACGGGCTGCCGCCTCCTGTGTGATGCGCAGATGGTCGGCGTGGGTGACGCCTTGCCGCGTGCCGAGTGCGAGCAGGACCGAGGCGGCCAAGCCCGCCATCACGAGGTCGACGGAGCCGCCGGCGGCAGCGTGGGCTGCCATCGCCAACGCGCAGACGGTGACGGGCACAAAGGCTGCCACCACCCCGATGACGGGCATCATCCGCTGGTCGGGTCCCACGATGCTGGCGCCGCCTCTCAGCCACGGCGAGGCAGCAATAAGGGACAATCCGGTCATCGAACAGGCTTCCGCGAGCGGAATCCCGCACCAGGCGCCCGGTGCGGGCAAGAGGATGCGCAGCATGTCGCCCGCGGACAAGATGAGGATGGCCACTGCGCCCACCGTGGCCGCCGTACGCTCTGCGCGCTGCAGGCAGAAGCGCAGGGCGACAAGGAGCCCCAGTACGAGAATGTCCGTCACGACGCGTGCGAGCCCGAGGAGTGATGCTGATACATCACCGCCCGGGTCGGCACGATGCAGCAGCAGGACCCAGCCCACTGTGAGCAGGGAGCCCGCGATCAGCCATCCGTCCAGCAGCCGTCGTAGCCAGACCAGGGGCGTGCTGTTGTCCGAGGCCGCCACTACCAGCGCAGCGACACCGATCCCCAGGCATGCGGCGATCCCGGCGCCTGCCAACGGACGAACCACGCACTGCAGGACACCCGTGGAAGACGCCGGAGAGGAAGCGATCTGGCTGACCAGAAGATGGTGAAGGCCGCCTGTTGCGACCGAAACGGCTAACAACGTGAGGCGAAGACGTACCCTTCCCGTGGCCTTCCGGGCGCGTCCCATGAGGGACAGCGCGGCTACCCCGTGGGTAACCGGCACACCTACGCCCGCCGGGACGAGTACGGCTGCCGTCACAACTGCTCCGACACCGACGGCCAGCGCAGCGCCTCCGCACAGAACCTTGCGCACCGACGCAGTACGAACCCGGCCGACACGAGAAACGCAGAGAAAACCGCCTCGACCGGCCCACCCCTGGATCAAGCAAACCCCCCACGGTGACGCCAAGCCCAGATGAGCAGACACACAAACGTTCCGGGACTGCTCGAGCAGTGAAAAGGGTATGACGATCTTTTCGCGAGCGGGATGACTGGCCTGGGGGCTTCACCTGAAATAACGACAGGTGCGCTTACTGAAGACACCGGCACCCGAGAACTGGTACATACGGCGCTTCTCCGCCAAGGGACAGTAAGAGTCCCCCTGGCGGACAGTTGGTCTTTCCGCTGGTGTCAACGACTCTCTCCCGTGTTCGCCTCGGCGAGGCGGTGCTGCCGTCCTGTGTGACGACGACGGGGGGCGTGCCGCGGGAGCCCGGTCGACGGTCGCGGTGGCGAGTGTCTTGCTACGGACTCCGCGCCTCTGCTCCTTCGTGCGGAGTGGCGCGCAGCCCTCAGCTGAACCCGCAAACGCCGTTGGCGATACCGTACGGGTTCAGTCAGACGACACTGCCGTACGCAGTCGCCCAGTGAGATCAGTGCTCACCGACGTGCACGGCTGTGGTCTGTCAGCGCACCTCGCCATGTGTCGGCACTGTGCCGGCAGGCGCCGACCCGGGAGGGAACCAGCGTGATCATCTTTGGCACCAAGGGATACCTGTACCAGCTCGCGATACTGACACTGCTGTGTGGCCACTGCGCCAATCCCTCCGCGCACACGCTCAGGAAGCGCGTCACGAAATTCACGCTGTTCTTCGTGCCGTTGTTCCCGTTCTCGACGACGTACATAACGCAGTGCACCTTCTGCGGAGCGGAGCAGAAAGTGATGAAGGAGCAGGCGGAGCAGCTGCAGGCGCAGGGCGCGAACGGCTACGGCGAGAGGTACGGGCAACCGCAGCAGCAGCCGTACCAGTCCTGAGCAGAGTCGGGGCGCGCGAACGCCGATGGCCGCATCAGCTTGTCCCCCGTGCTGCCTGACCTGGTGCCTGACCTGGTGCCCCTCCCGATGCCTGGTCCTGATGGTGATCGCACCGGGTCGTGTGCGGCCACTGGGTGAATGTCCCGTTCGCGCCCTCCACCAGCAGCCGCCTGCCCTGTGCGAGCACTCCGCGTGGCCGCAGCCCGGTCAGACTCGCGGTGGTGTAGGCGGCACTCAGACTGGCGAGGTCGTGGACGATGCCGATACTGAACAGGGACTGGGTCTCGGTGATGGCCTCATGGTCGCCCGCCCGGATGACGACCCGCAGATCGGGTGCGACGGCCCGCGCGGCCACGGCCACCGCGATGTTGTCCAGGTCGTCGGAGGCGACGGCGGCCATGGCCTGCGCCGTGTTGAGGCCGAGCTTGCGCAGCACGAACTTGTCTCTGGCGTCGGCGATGACGACGGGGATCCCGAGTGCCTTTGCCAGCCGGAGGTTGGGGGCCGCCGGGTTGCGTTCCACCCCGATCACACCGAGGCCGAGGCGCTGCAGTCGGGTGCACAGCCGGAACCCGACCTGTCCGAGCCCGACGACCACTACGTGGCCCGACCGGGGAAGTGCCCGGGGGCCGACCATACCGATCGAGCGCGGTGCCAGCAGGCGGTCGACCATTCCGGCGGTGAAGACGGCGGTGAACACGATGGTGATCAGCATGGCGATGCTGGTGAACACCAGGTAGGCGGACCCGCCGTGTGCGGTTGCGGGGCCGACGGCTGCCAGGGTCCGCGCCGCTTCGAAGAGGGCTTCCACCGGAGGCCGGTGGTTGAGAGTCACGGACCAGGTCCAGTCCGCCAGCAGCACCGCGAAGAGACCGGCAAGACCGGTCAGCATGATCCGTGAACTGCCGTCGTGCGGTCGCAGCTGTCCCCTGATCTTGCCCAGCCGGGCCCGGTATCTCAGGGAGCGCGGCGGCCGGTACGTTTCGAGACGTACGGCGTCCTCCTCCCAGTGGGCGCCGACGTGCCCCGAGGACGTCGGGTTGAGTGCCAGCAGGCCGGGCTGAAGGCAGGCGGCCAGCAGGACGGGGGCGGCGACATCGGCCGGTGAGGTGACCCGGCAGTTCGGGACCGTGCGCTCGAGCTGATCGGCGACCGTCCGGTCGAAGACCGTCACCACCAGGGTGACGCTGGGACAGATGTGCTCGACCGCGAGCGCGTAGCGCAGGGACTCGACATCGTCGTCGAAGAGAACCGCGACGCCTGCCACTTCCCGGTCCAGGGCCTGGCGCAGTTCCTCGTCCGTGGGTTGCGTCATGTGGCATACGACGTTCCCCGCCGACTGCAGGGAACCGCAGACCCTGCGCGCCGCCTCGCTGCCGATCACGACGTAGTACCGCTGCTGTGCCTCGTCCCCGGGGAGCGGGGCATCGTCGTACGCGCCGGGCGAGGGCTCCTCGGGCGGGAAACCGTCGCCGACTGCGGCGTCGCGGGAATTCTCAGAGAGTGAAGGTGCAGTCATCAGAGCGGTAGGGGTCGCAGTCGAGGCATCGGAAGGTCTGGCAGCCGCCGCATCTGATGAGCAACCGGCCGCAGTGGCATGTGGGATCACTCGGATCGTCGGATTCCCTGTCGGTGATCTGATGGCGGCGGATGTCGGCAGTTGACGGCGAGGGACGCATGCCTGCGACGCTCATGGGGGCTACTCCCATCGTTTTGGGGTGCGGTTGGTGGGCACGGGGGACCGCACTCCAGGGGTGGCCTGGACAACGGCCGAGAGGCATGGAGCAGGCGTACGGCCGCCAGGCGTACAGCCGCCCTGCCCGCCCTCGTTGCCTCCGGACATCGCGTGCTCGTCTCCTGGTGTGGTGCGCCGGGCGCGTGGAGATTGCCAGCGTACGGGAGTTGAGGGCTCGTCTGCTCGTCTGCTCGTCGAGACGGCCGAGCCGGCCGACGAGGAGGGGCCGGGGATCACCCGGCGCGAAAACTCGCGTGCACCGAAGGTAGAGCGGTCCCCTCCCTCGCACTATGGACAGATGTCACACCCCCGGCTCCGCCGGATTCGACAGATGCTCAAGCCCGCGGCGGATACGGCGTACCTCACGATGGCAAGCAGTAGGGAAGCAAAGCCGTACAAGGGGCGCGCTTCAGCCTTGTCGGGCTCGCCCCGAAACGCCAGTATAGGGGCGAGCCTCCGCCTTGCGATCGCACGCAAGAAGTGTCTGGACGGGGGAGTCCACCCAGCAGCCAGCCGGGCACTACCTCCAAACCCGGTCCTTCAGGACCGGGTCAAGTTGACGGGAAGCCGGACGCTATCGCTGCGGCGCTCCTCGAGCAGGAGGAGGGCGAGACGCGTGAAGCGCAGTAGATCTTCGCCCTGGCTTTTGAGACGGACGCGGAAGTGTGACCGTCCAGTCCCGGTCGGGCGCCCGCCCTCACGAACCGGCGGACGTGCTGTCAGCCGGCCTTCCTCTCCCGGATTTCGTGGACGCTGGCGGTGAGGGTGCCGTCGTGTTGCTCGTAGTGGGAGAGGGCGAGGCCGAGGCCGAAGAAGGTGGGCGCCCACTCGCCTATGAACAGCCCCCACCTGTCGGCTCGGGCGAGGCCGGTGCCGGGTTCCATTTTGAGGGAGCCTGCCCAGGCCGCGACCGTGAGGCCGATGCTGCCGATGGCGGCCATGTAGGCGTGTTCGCTGCGGATGCCCATGTCGTGGAGTTTCTTGATGACCATGATCTTCTCCGTCCTGTCGCCATAAGTGGACGGGGTGCCCAAATGAGGACCATCTACGCGCAATCATGCAGAATGACCACGGTTCCCATAGGCTGGTGCCTGCTCGGGGCTTGCCACGGAGGTTCGTCATGCCCCGCCCCGTCTGGTCAGGCGCCATCAGCTTCGGCCTCGTAACCATCCCGATCAAGGTCGTGAGTGCGACCGAGAAGCACGACATCGCCTTCCATCAGTACCACCTGGAAGACATGAGCCGGATCCGCTACCGCAAGATCTGCGAGCTGGACGGCCAGGTGCTTGACGACTATGAGATCGGCAAGGGATACGAACTGTCGAAAGACCAGGTCATCCCGGTCTCGGACGAAGAGCTCGCCGACCTGCCGCTGCCCACGGCGAAGGCGATCGACCTCGTGGCGTTCGTCCCCTACGAGTCGATCCGCCCCATCCAGATCGGCGACGGCTACTACCTGCAGGCCGACGGCCCGGTCGCCAGCAAACCGTATGTGCTGCTGCGGCAGGCGCTGGAACGCAGCAGCAAGGCGGCCATCGCGAAGTTCGCGTGGCACGGCCGCGAGCGGCTGGGTCTGCTGCGTATTCTCCAGGACACGATTGTCCTTCACTCGATGCGCTGGGACGACGAGATACGCGACCCCTCCGAGCTGGTCCCGAAGCCGGTCGAGGTGACCGACGACGAAATCGAGGAGGCCCGGCTTCTCATTGATTCCATGGCTCGCGACGACCTCGAAGGCGACGAGTTCGTCGACCACTACACAGACGCGCTCGCTGAGGTCATCAAGGCGAAACGTGAGGGACATGCACTGCCGGAGACGCCGGAGCGAGAGGCCCCGGCGGGCCAGGTCGTTGATCTGATGGCGGCCTTGGAGGAGTCCGTGCAGAAGGCAAGGGTGGCGCGGGGCGAGGACGCCGCGGTCCACGCGACGCCGAAGAAGACGCCAAAGAAGACGACGAAGAAGAAGGCGCCCGACAAGAAGGCGCCCGACAAGAAGGCTGCCAAGAGGGGGGCGGGGAGGAAGGTGAAGCGCGGGGCCTAGACTCGCGTCACGCCCTTGGAGTGATCTGTCGGGCCGGGCCTCATGACACGTTCTGGCTCGCCACTCTGCTCGCCGCGCCCCTTATCGGTACGGCACTGGCCCGCCTGGTCCACGCGCGCCCGCCGTGGTGACCACGGGGGCGCCGGGGCAGGGCGCCGCTGCGCGGCCCGCGCGCGGCTCCGCGCAGCGGCGCCCTGCCCCGGCCGCCGCACCTCGCCCCGCAGGCGGGCACCCGGATACTCCCATGTCGCCTACAGGGCCGTTGAGCACTTCGCTCTTTCGTCGAGCCGTTCAACGAGGAGCATCGCCGCATCGTCCGCCAGGTAGCCCCGGGTGTGTCGGATCAATCCCTGGTGCAGTTGTTCCAGGAACTCCGGCGGGGTACACGCGTGCACCGCTGCCATAGCCTCGGGAAGGGCGAAGAAATCGTGGTCAGGGCCGCGAGCTTCGATCACGCCGTCGGTGTGCAGCAGCAGACGGTCACCGGGCGCGAACGTATAGCTCTCCGCCTTGGCAGGAGGAACGGTGACGATACCCTCCAGGCCCAGGGGAGGCAGTGGTGAGGCGGCTATCAGGGCCTCAACCTTGCCCTGGCGCAGTACAAGTGGGGGCGGATGACCGCGATTGACCACCTGGACCACGAATGTGTCGGACACCTCAGCCACGAGCACGGTGACGAAATCCTCCGCGTGGTCTTCCTCCCCGTCCTGATCGACCGCACCGGGCATGGCGCACTCCCGTTCCAGGGCAGCCGCGCAGTGGTTCACCACCTCCGCCAGTTCATCGTCATAGTGCGCGGCCTCCCGGAACGCACCGAGCACGGCTGCGGCCAAGCGCACGGCAGGCAGCCCCTTGCCGCGGACGTCCCCCACGATCATCCGAACCCCGTACCGGGTTTGCACGGCCTCGTACAGATCGCCGCCGATCTGCGCTCCCGTCTCTGCCGCGAGGTACATGCTGGCCATCTGCACCGGACCCAGCCGAGCCGGCACCGGTCGCAGGACGACCCTTTGTGCTGCCTCGGCGACCCGGCGAACCTGGTCGAGCTCGCTCTGCCTGCGCGCGCGCACGGCATTACTCATGGTGACGCTGGCTACCGACACCACGAGGAGAGACAGGAGGTTGCTGAAGACCTGGCCACCCCAGCTCTGGTGGAGGGCGGCCGTCATCACGGTGACAGCGAAAGCTCCCGTCGCAGTCGAGAGGGTGCCTATCGGGCCCATCGTCAGTGAAGCCAATGCCGGCAACGCGGCCAGAAGAGGACCGGTAATCACAGCGTGTGCGGGCGAGAGCTCGATCCCCAGCGTGAGCAGCACGATCACGAACGGCAGACACTGCGCGAGTCTGAAAAGGACCCGGCTGTGACCACCCACTCCCGATGGGGCAGATGAGCGCAAGGGCGACCGCATGACTACAGCCTGCCTTGCTGAAGTCAAGTGTTCCACTCAATGTCCTTGCGCCCAGGGTGATGGGCCCACCGGCGGTGTCAGTTTCAGTTGACTTCGTGTCGCACCAGGTCGTCGATGCTGTCCGCGCCCGTCCCCGCGATTACTCAGAACTCGGCGACGGCGAGCAGGGCCGCGGAATCCCACAGCAGGTCGTTCGTGCCTCCGGAGAGTGCCTGTTCCGTCCAGATGCACTTCCCGGCCGCCGTGTAGCGCGTACCCCACCGCTGGGAGACGGCTGCGACCAGTTGCAGACCGCGTCCGCCCTCGTCCGTCTCTGCTGCGCGGCGGATGCGGGGTGTGGTCAGGCTGCCGTCGGAGACTTCGCAAACCAGACTGGCGCTGCGCAGCAGGCGGAGGCGCACCGGGCCCTTCGCGTGCCTCACGACGTTTCCCACCAGCTCGCTGGCGATGAGTTCGGTCGTCATCGTCAGGCCCTCGAGGTCCCAGACACGCAGTTGCTCCCGGATGCGCCGGCGAGCCTGCCCGGCCGCCCGCGGGTCCTCGGGGAACTGCCAGGCGGCCATCCGGTCGGCGGCGAGCGAGTGGACACGGGCGATGAGGAGGGCTGCGTCATCGTTGGAGGTGGGTTGTTCTTGGGGAAGCAGCCCGGCTGTGAGGGTGTCGCACAGTCGTTCAAGGTCCGTGCGGTCGACTGTGTGCAGGAGTTGCTCGAGATCGGCCATGCCCTGGTCGACCTCACGGTGGGCGGACTCGACCAGGCCGTCGGTGTACAGCACGAGAAGGCTGTCGTTCGACAGCTCCAGTTCAACCGTTTCGAACGGTGGGGTGCCCGCGCCGAGCGGTGCGTTTTGTGGCAGGTCCGGGAAGTACACGCTGCCGTCGGGCGAGACGACTGCGGGTGGCGGGTGGCCGGCCCCGGCGACGGTGCAGACCCTGGTGGTGGGGTCGTAGACGGCGTACAGGCAGGTGGCGTACGAGTCCACTCCGAGGCCGCCGACGATGTCGTTGAGGTGGCTCATGACCTCCTCGGGGGGCAGTTCCAGCTCGGCGAGCGTGTTGACGGCAGTGCGCAGCCGACCCATGGTGGCCGCTTCGGACAGGCCGTGGCCCATCACGTCGCCGACGACAAGCGCGACACGGTCGGCTGAGAGCGGGATCACGTCGTACCAGTCGCCGCCCACGTCCATGCCCTGCCCGGCGGGGAGGAAGCGTGCGGCGGCCCTACATGCGGGCAGTGGGGGGCAGCCGCTCGGGGAGCAGGCCGCGCTGCAGTTCCTGGGAGCGTGTGTGCTCGGCGTCGTAGAGCCTGGCCCGCTCCAGGGCATGTGCGACGAGTGCGCTGATCGCGGTCAGGAGAGTTTGCTCGTCATGGGAGAGACGACGCGGCCGGTCGAAGGACACGGTACAGACGGCGAACGTGCGTCCGGAGACGGTCAGCGGCAAAAACGCCCAGGCCTGTTTTCCGGCCACGCCTGGCCGGTCGGCACAGTGTGGGTAGCGGCGCGTGTACTCCTCCACCGAGGAGACGAACCACGGGGTGCTGGTCAGGACAGCATCTCCGACCGGATCGCCCGCAACGACCTGGTGGCCGTGGATCTCGTCGAGCAAGGCCTGCGGGTAGCCGACGGCTCCCACCACGTGCGCCCGGTCGCCCTCGATGGCGATCACAGCCAAGCCGGTGGCGCCGAACGGTGGGAGCACTCGCTGGGCGACCGCGTCCACCACATCACGAGACGTCGTCGCTTTCGCGAGTGCCGTGGTGAGCTCGGCGATCCGGGCCGAGCGCTCGGAAGCGGCTCGCTCG
This sequence comes from uncultured Streptomyces sp., assembly GCA_965650905.1. GTDB lineage: Bacteria > Actinomycetota > Actinomycetes > Streptomycetales > Streptomycetaceae > Streptomyces. The sequence goes on from CBFGQM010000121.1 coordinate 11,083, forward strand.
GCGGCGGCTCGCGCGGCCTCGTCTCGCCGTTTTTCGGTGATGTCCGTGAGGTAGAGGGTGCGTCCGTCGGGTCCTGTGACGATCCGCAGGTGATGGCAGCGCCCCGCCGCGATCCGTACGTCGAAGCCCAGGGGCGTGGCCCCGGCGGCCTTCTTGCAGCGGGTCTCCAGGTCGGGAACCCGTTGTAGGGCGGGCAGCTCCCACAGTACGCGCCCGAACAGCTCCTCCTCAGTGCTGTAGAGGGTACGTTCGGCCTCCAGGTTGGCGAAGACGATCCGCCAGTCGTCGTCCACCACCGAGGCGGGCCCCGTGACGGACGATGCGGCGTGGCCGGCGGACCGCCGACGGGCTGACGTGTCCCGGTCAAAGCCTGCGACCCTCGCCAGGGGGCTGCCGGGCCTGCTGACCAAGTTCGTGCGCGACCGACAGCGCCATCACGCTCTACGACGGCCGACGCCTACGGTACGGGCTCGGCGCCCTTGTAGGCGGTGGTGGGGGCGACGCCGCCTCAGGTGTCGAGGCGGCGCCGGGTGCACAGCAGGGCAGGGGCGGCTCCGGACTGTCCAGAGAGATCCCTGCCGTTGCTCCTTATCGCATCACTTGGCGGGCTTGTAGTTGGCGGGCTTGTAGAAGGTGTATATGGCGGAGTAGGGGACGCTGGTCTGCTCGGCGCCCTTGCAGGGAGTGGTGGGGGCGACGCCGCCTCGGGTGTCGAGGCGCTGGATGTAGGAGACGTCGGCGAAGACCCCGGTGCCGCGAGTGGCGGTGGACTTCAGGAGGAGCGCAGGGACGGCGCGGGGCTTGGGTGAGGTGGCGATGGGGATGGCGTTGACGGCGCTGCCGTCTACCGTGGACACCCAGACGGGGCCGCGGGAGTGGAGGGCGACGGTGCGGCCGTCCTTCTTGGCCCGGAGGATGGCAGCGGGCTCCAGCAACTTCCAGGCGCCGTCGGTGCAGGTGTAGGTCTGGACGCCCTCGGCGGGATAGACACCGGTGAGCCGGTTGCCGACAGGGACCTTCACCTTGCCGTTGGGGACGAACTTCGGTGCGGGGGGAGCGTCGACGTCTGCGAGGGGGTGCCGCGGAGGTACGGCCTGGCCGATCGTCGCGCTCAAGAGCGCGCCGGCGGTGACGGCCACGAGAGCCGTGGTGGTGAGGATCCAATGCTTGGCGAGCTTCATCGGTTGTCTCCGGAACGATTTCTGAACGAGTTCGTGGACCCGTGCATGTCCAGGGCCCGTTAAATGATCTTGAGCTTTCCATCGCGGACTGTACCGTCAGGGTCGACAACGAGAACGAGTGGGGGACGCCAACTCCGGTTGCCGGGGTCGCCGTTGTCGCAGTCGTGGACCTCGGAACGCACACGGTCAGGCATCTCGCCCGCACCGCTGATCAACGATCTCACTGTGAGGAATTGTCGGGGCCAAAGCACTTGACAGAGTCCTGGTCACTGACCTCTGGGACGTCGCACGTGGTCGTTCTGTCCCGGATGCCTTTTGTGGGTGAGTTTTGCCAGGTGATTTCGACACGACCCTTCCAGTAGAAGTCGGCAAGGTGTGGGCATTCCCACCCTGGTATCCAATTTCGGTAAGTTGTACGAGCACCATCCTGGTTTTGACCTTGGATGATGAAGTAGCGGTAGTCGCTCTTCGGCTGACAGAGCTCGACCGACTGTCCGTTCGTGCCCGCGAACGCTGCCTGCGTGACGGCGAAGCCCAAGCCGGCCACAAGGGGGACAGTTGCGAGCGACACGATGGTCAGTTTCTTGCGGCTCATGCGCTTCGTGCGATGCATTCCCTGCTCCTTCTCACTCATCCGACACTTCACCGAGTGAGGTCCGACTCATCTACGACATGACCGCTCTCGGGGCCTGCGGCACACCTCTGCCGCGACGCGGCTCATTTTTCATGTCAACACCATGGGTCAACAGAGGCAAATGTCCCGACCGGTGAGTAACACACAGTCGATTAGGGTGTGGTTCTCCTCACGGAAGCTCGGAATCCGGCCCGCGACGCTGCGCAAAGGGGAGCGCGCCGGGCTGGTGCGCCCGCGCCGCGACCCGCTGACCGAGCTCGCCGCGCACGATCTGAGTGTACGCGCACGACCTGCGGCACCCACTCGGCGCTGCGGTGGCGCATCGCCTGGCAGGACCTCACTGCCGCCAGCACCGCACCAACGCCTGGCAGGACCTCACCGCCTCCAGCACCGTATTCCTCCGCCGACGTGGACACCACGTCTGTGGAGGACGTGCGCTGACACACTCTCGGACGCTCGGCACTCCCGTGGCGACGACACTCATGGTCATGAGTTGACCTAGCGTCAGGCAAGAGTCAGGGAGTCCGGGGAGTCAGCGATGTGAGCGACGACAC
>CBFGQM010000122.1:0-13450 GCA_965650905.1 uncultured Streptomyces sp.
CTTCGGCAAGGGCAACTTCAAGGCGCTGTTCGAGGCGATCGAGCGGGAGCAGGAGAAGCGGGGGAATCTGTAGGGGCCGGCTCAGGGAGCAGGGCTCAGAGTTCAAGGGGCAGGGTTCGGGCAGGGCGGCCGGGGCCCCGGCCCGCACCGCCATCGTCGCCCGCCCCTTGGCGCCTGGCGCGGGCGGCGGCAGGGCCTGTGGGCGGGCCTGTACGAGTGGAGAGCGCGCGGGCGGCGAAGTATTACGCCGGTTCGGGCGACTGTCACTCGCATTCGGGTACTGTCCTCCTCCGGGGGACGACCCCCTGCCCGCTGCCCGTAACCGTGGTGGAACCTTGCTCGAAGGGCGTAGGTACGGCGGGAGACGCCATGGTCCGCGTGCCGGTCTGATAGATGTTGATGCTCAACACGACTTCCGAGCAGATACGGGACGACGGACATGAGTGCCCCAACCCCGGCCCCCGGCGACGACAGGCCCTGCGAAGGGTATTACCCGGACCCGTCCATTCCTGGATATGTCCGGTACTGGGACGGTGCCGCCTGGGTGCCGGGCACCAGCCGCCCGGCGCCGTCCGACGGCGAACCCCTCCCGGCCCCACCGGGCGGGCGCGCCACCCCCACCCCCGCCGCCACCTCCACTCCCACCCCCGCCGCCACCGAGGAGACGGGACCGCACTTCTTCGACGAGGACCCACCGACGAGTACGCCGTCGCCCACTGACGCCCAGCACGGCGGCCGACCCGAGCCCGCGACCGCGTGGGGCGCCGACCGCGCCCGGCAGTCCGGCTTCGGCGGAGACCAGGACCGCCGGGTCACCTGGGGCGCCCCCGATCCGCGCCTCCCGGCCGAACCGTCCCAGCCGGAGGGCAGGTCCGACCACACCGACGGCACGGTCATGTTCCGCGCGCCCAAGTCCAACAAGCGCACCGGGGACGCCGAACCCCCCGTTTCCGACGGCACGGTGAAGTTCAGCAGGCCGACCTGGCCGGTGCGGCCCACCACAGGGCCGGAGGAGGCTGATGGCCCCTCGGGAACCAGGGACTCCGGCTCACCCCGGCCCGGGGGAGCGCCAGGTGTCCCCGGCGCCCGTAACCCGCTCGCCTCCGAGGGCACCGTGGCCTTCCGGGCCGTCCCGATCCCGGGGCAGGAGCGCGGGGCACCGGGCACGGGAGCAGGCGCGGGAGCGGGTACCAGTTCCACTTCGGGAGGCTCGGCCGCAGGTCAGGGAGGCGCCGCCCGGGCGGGTCTCTCCCGGGGAACCGCCGCGGCGGCGGCCGGCGCCCCAACCCCTGCCGCACCCGACCAGCCCGAGACCTCATCGGCCTCCCCGGCATCCGCGGCCTCCCCAGCGGCCCCCCAGTCCGCCTCATCCACTCCCCAGCAGTCCACTCCCCGGCAGTCCACCCCCATGGCCTCGGGCGCGGGCAGTGGACGGCCCTCCTGGGCCCGGCAGGCACACCACCTCGCCGGGGACGAGAGCGAGCCGCCCGTCGTCCCGTGGAAGCCGGTGTCGGAGGATCCCTTCCAGGCCGCCGCGCGGGCGCAGGCGTCCGCGCGTCCCGCCGGTCTCGGGAAGCGGCTGGCCGCGCGGTGCGTGGACACGCTAGTGCTGGGCGGTGTCACCGCCGCGGCCGCCGTGCCGCTGGGCGCCAGGGCGGTCGACCACATCAACGACAAGATCGACGCGGCCAAGCTGTCCGGCGAGACCGTCACGGTCTGGCTGCTGGACGGCACCACGGCCGGTTACCTCGGCATCGTCCTCGGCGTACTGATCCTCTTCGGCGTCCTCTACGAGGCGCTGCCCACCGCCCAATGGGGCCGCACCCTGGGTAAGAAGCTGTGCGGCCTCCAGGTCCGGGACATCGAGGGCGGCGAACCCCCGTCGTTCGGCGGGGCGCTGCGACGCTGGCTCGTCTACAGCATTCCCGGACTCCTCGTCGTGGGTGTCGTGGGTGTCCTGTGGTGCCTGTTCGACCGCCCGTGGCACCAGTGCTGGCACGACAAGGCGGCGCACACGTTCGTCGCCGGCTGAGGAGCCGGCATCGATGCCCCGGACGGCTGCCCGCCCATTGCACAGCTGGAGGGTTCGCGGTCGACTCGGGGTATGACGACCGAGCCGCCGAGTCCTCCTCCGGAAGACGACCCGTTCAAGAAGAAGCAGCCGCCGCCCGGCAAGGGGGGCGGCTCTCCGTACGACTCCCCGACTGAGGGCGGCGCCACGCCCCCGCCCTCAGCCGGCGACCCCTACGGCGGTGGTCCGTACGACACCGACCCCCTGGCCGGGATGCCGCCCCTCGCCGACAGCGGCAAGCGCGTACTGGCGAGAATCATCGACATGATCCTGGTAGGCGTCGTGGTGTGGCTGCTGGGATGGGCCTTCGACGTCAACGAGTACAACGTGGACGGGGAGAACATCGAGTACGGCAAGGGCCTCGGCCAGTCCCTGATCGCCGCGCTGCTCTACACCGGGTACGACACCTTCATGATCAGCCAGTCGGGTCAGACCCTCGGCAAGAAGCTGTTCCACCTGCGCGTGGCGAATCTCGACAACGGTGCCACGCCCTCCGTGCGGACCTCGCTGATCCGTGCGCTGGTCCTGTGGCTGCCGTTCGCGTTCTGCTGCGCGTGCATCTGGACCGCGATCGCGGGCGGTTGGAGCTTCTTCGACAAACCCTACAAGCAGGGTGTGCACGACAAGGCAGCCAAAACGGTGGAGGTCAGCACCACTTGAGCTCGGTACGACTTGAGCTCAGTGCCACTTGAGCTCGGTGCCACTTGAGTAAGGCGGTCAGCAACAGCCGGCGGGTCCGTGCCTCACGGGCCCGGGCTCGGGCCCGGGGGAGACGGAGGTGGGCGCGGCGACGGTCTCGCGCCGCGCCAAAACCGGTTCGGCGACACGCCTCGTCGCGGCGGGCGCGGCCGTCGGTACGGGCTTTTGGGCGGGAACCGTGAAGGCCACGAGCAGGCCGAGGGCGAGGGCGGAGAGCGCGATCACCACGATCCCCGGGCCCGAACTCGTCTGGGACAGCAGCAACATGGCGAGAGTGCAGAAGATCACGGTGCAGGAGCCGTAGGCGAGCTGTGCGGCGGTCGGACGAGGCATGACCATTCCTCGGGTCGGGGGTCTCCCCCCGTGCCTCTCGCCATGGGGGGAGGAATGCGGATGAGAAACAGGGGTACGACAGCGATGTCGACGTGGCAATCCGCTGAAACCCAGCGTGCCGCCAAACGACCCTATTCGCCTGTCTGCCCGAGCGGAACGAGCGGTAAGCGTGACCTAACCCACGGTGCCGGTGCATGGGGGGCGCACGGAGTCATCACGGCCACCGACTGGACAGGAGGGTGCGCCCGTTGAGCGGTGCACCCATTCGGGGGGTAGTGGACGACGTGCTTGCGTAACGTACTTGTCCTGCTCAAGTCAAGGTCTGTCTTTTCGGTCGATACTCCGGTCGAATGTCGTCACTTGTGACGTGCATAGAGCGCGCGGAAACCTGACCTGGAACCCCTCCATTCCGCGCGCCCGGCGCAGGGAGGACTGCATCAAGTGACCGGCGGATTATGGACGTTCAGAGTGACCGCGACGAGTGTCGCGATCGTGGCCGCCGCGGCCATGTTCTCGACCTTCTCGGTGGCGCGGGCCGATGCCGGCGACACGTTGACGGCCGCCGCGAACCGGCAGGACCCGGCGCCTGCCGAAGATCACGCCGAGCACGACCTCAAGGGTCCCCTGGCAGAGCGTCAGGAAGGCTGGCGTGAAGAGGCGTTGAAGCGAGTCTTATCCGGCGAAGCCACGGTCAAGAGCCGGAGCGGCTCGCAGGTCGTGAAGCTCGGGAACGACAAGTACGTCGAGCTTGGCCGGGAGAAGACCGACCAGATCTTCACGATCCTGGTGGAGTTCGGCGACAAGACCGACAGCCGCTACGGCGGCACGGCGGGCCCGGCCCACAACGAGATAGCCGAGCCGGACCGTACCAAGGACAACAGCACGGCCTGGCAGGCGGACTACAACCAGAAGCACTTCAAGGAGCTCTACTTCGGCACCGGCACCGGTGTCGAGTCGATGAAGAAGTACTACGAGAAGCAGTCCTCGGGCCGCTACTCGATCGACGGCACGGTCTCCGACTGGGTCAAGGTCCCCTACAACGAGGCCCGTTACGGCAACAACGCGTGCGGACAGGCCAACTGCAACAGCGTATGGAACCTCGTCAGCGACGGCGTCACCGCCTGGTTCGCGGCCCAGAAGGCCGCCGGCAAGTCGGACGCCGAGATCAGGACCGAGCTGGCCGGCTACGACACCTGGGACCGCAACGACTTCGATGCCGACGGCGACTTCAACGAATCCGACGGCTACATCGACCACTTCCAGGTCGTGCACGCCGGTGAGGACGAGTCGGCGGGCGGCGGCGCCCAGGGCGAGGACGCCATCTGGGCCCACCGCTGGTACGCGTTCGGCACCGACGTCGGCTCCACCGGTCCGGACGGCAACAAGCTGGGCGGCGCTCAGATCGGCGACTCCGGCATCTGGGTCGGCGACTACACCATCCAGCCGGAGAACGGCGGACTCGGCGTCTTCGCCCACGAGTACGGCCACGACCTGGGTCTGCCGGACCACTACGACACCAGCCGCGCCGGCGAGAACTCCACCGCCTTCTGGACGCTGATGTCCTCCGGCTCCTTGCTCGGCACCGGCGAGGACAGCATCGGCGACCTGCCCGGCGACATGACCGCCTGGGACAAGCTGCAGCTCGGCTGGCTGAAGTACGACACGGCCAAGGCCGCGACGCGGTCCACCCACAAGCTGGGCGTCGCCGAGTACAACACCAAGAACGCGCAGGCCCTCGTGGTCGAACTGCCCGGAAAAGCCGTCGCCACCGAGGTCGTGCCCCCGGCCCGGGGCGCCACGCAGTGGTGGAGCGGAATGGGCGACGACCTGCACAACACCCTCTCCCGGTCCGTCGACCTGACCGGCAACTCCTCCGCCTCCCTCACTCTCGACGGCTGGTGGGACATCGAGAAGGACTTCGACTACCTCTACACCGAGGTCTCCACCGACGGCGGCGCCGACTGGACGCCCGTCGACGGCACCGCGAACGGGACCGCCATCCCGCGTGACGCCGGTGACAGGCCCGCGCTGACCGGCTCGGTGGAGGCGTACCAGAAGCTCGCGTACCCGCTGGACGCCTACGCGGGCAGGAAGATCGACATCCGCTTCCGCTACGCCACGGACGGCGGTGTGGCCCAGAAGGGCTTCGCGGCCGACTCGATCGCGGTCACCGCGGACGGCGCCCCGGTCTTCTCGGACGACGCGGAGAGCGCGGACAACGCCTGGACGGCGAACGGCTTCTCGCGCATCGGCGCGTCCTTCACCAAGGACTACCCGCAGTACTACATCGCCGAGAACCGCCAGTACGTGTCGTACGACAAGACCCTCCGGATGGGCCCGTACAACTTCGGCTTCTCGACCACGCGTCCGTCCTGGGCGGAGCACTTCCCGTACCAGAACGGCCTGCTGATCTGGAAGTGGGACACCTCCCAGGCCGACAACAACGTCAGCCGGCACCCGGGCCATGGCCGGCTGCTGCCGGTGGACGCCCACCCGAAGCCGTTGAAGTGGGCCGACGGCACGCTGATGCGCAACCGCATCCAGGCGTTCGACTCGCCGTTCAGCTCGTACCGGACGGACGGCTTCACACTGCACAAGGCGGACGTCGCCACGAGGATCAAGTCGTTCCCGGGCAACCGGATCTTCAACGACCGCACGAACACCTACTACGACGCGAGCAACCCGAACGCGGGTGTCAAGATCACTGACACCCACACCAAGATTGCGATCGTGAAGCAGCCGCGCGATGGCTCGACGATCACGGTGAAGGTCTCGCCCGCGACGAAGTAGGGAACGTCTTCGCAGGTCAAAGCATGATCAGCCGTGACCCACTGGCGGGTTGCGGCCGATCGTGTTTAGGTGCGTGCTGTGGTTCTCTTATTGACATCAGTTTTCACGGGGGTGTGACCGCATGGGCGCAGGAGGTTTCTGCAGGCTGCCGAACGGGACGGTGGTGGTGGCGTTGAACCTGCCCAGCCCGTCCGCCGGCGGCGCCGGTGCGGTCCGGGTGCTCGTGCACGCCCAGAACCGGGCCCGAGCCCTGACGCGGCTGCGTAACCTGGGGATGCGCTCGGTGTACCTGCGGGGCAACGGCCATCCGCCGACCCCGGACGAGATCACCGCGGTCCTGCACCACCCCGACGGCCTCGTATGGCGCACGGCACCGGGCAGCGATGCCGTCGCCGCCGAACTGTGGCACCCGATTCGCACCCTGATGCGCCGCAGCACGACCCCGCAAAGCTTCTAGCCGGTGCCTCGGCGGGCAACGTACCGCCCCCTCGATCAGGCGGCCTGCCTGGACGACCTGGCTACACGACCGGCTTCCCGGTGAGCCGCACGCCCGCCTCGCGCAGTTCCTCCAGGGTCCGCTCGGTGCTGTCCTCGGCCACCCCGGCTGTGAGGTCGAGCAGGACGTGCGTACGGAAGCCCTCGCGGGCCGCGTCCAGGGCGGTGGCGCGGACGCAGTGGTCGGTGGCGATGCCCACCACGTCGACCTCGGTGATCTCCCGGGCGCGCAGCCATTCCGCCAGCGGGACGCCGTTCTCGTCGACGCCCTCGAAGCCGCTGTACGCCGCCGCGTACGCGCCCTTGTCGAAGACGGCGTCAATCGCGCCGGAGGCGACCGCCGGCGCGAAGTTCGGATGGAAGCCCACGCCCTCCGTGCCCGCCACGCAGTGAGGGGGCCAGGAGTGGACAAAGTCGGGGCGGTCGGCGAAATGGTTGCCTGGGGCTATGTGGTGGTCCCTGGTGGCCACCACATGGCGATAGCCGGGGGTCGCCTGCCCGATCAGCTCCGTGATCGCGGCGGCCACGTCGGCACCCCCGGCCACCGCGAGACTGCCCCCCTCGCAGAAATCGTTCTGCACGTCTACGACGATCAGTGCGCGGCGCATGGTCGGTGTCCTTCGGTTCGGCAGGCGGTCGGCGAGAGAGGTGAGGGCCCGGCCGGTGAACCGAGCCTGGAGAGTGCGCGTGCACAGTGGGAGGGTGCGTTCGGCATCCGCGGACATGGGGTGGACGCTGCCGTTGCATTCCCGCTCACCGCCTGTTCATGCGTGGCCGGGCCGAGGTGGCCAAAGCCGCTCCCCGAGTACCCCGGTCCGAACTTCGGGCAGAGCCTTTTCAGGTCGGCCTGCCCGCGCGCACTCATCGGGCGTACGCGAGCGCATTCAGACATACTCCGTCGGGATCACCGCTTCCCCGCGGGACAGCTGGGTCGCCGACATCGGCAGGTTCGCGCGGGCCGCGGCATGCCGGTCGCGTACGACGTTCAGGGACTCGCGGGCGATGACCTGGCCGCCCTTTATCAGCTCCACCAGCAGCCGGTGGTCGGCGAGCTCCGCCGGGACGGTCCCCGTGCCGATCACCTCGGCCTCCGCGACCCCGTCCTCGTCGAGCCTCCGCGCGGCCCACTTGCGGCCGCCCATGGACGTCTTGCCGCCCGTCGACTTCTTGGCCACCGGCATGAGCGGAGCCTTCGGATCCGCCGACTCGGCACGAGCCACGAGCTTGTAGACCATCGAACACGTCGCATGGCCGGACCCCGTCACCAACTGGGTGCCCACGCCGTACGCGTCCACGGGTGCCGCGGCCAGCGAGGCGATCGCGTACTCGTCCAGGTCCGAGGTCACGACGATCTTCGTGTCGGTGGCGCCCAGCTCGTCCAGCTGCTGCCGCACCCGGTGCGCCACGAGCAGCAAATCACCGGCGTCGATGCGTACGGCCCCGAGCTCAGGCCCGGTGATCTCGACGGCCGTCCGGACCGCCTCGGCGACGTCGTATGTGTCGACGAGGAGCGTCGTGCCGCGGCCGAGTGAGTTGACCTGGGCCTGGAAGGCGTCCCGCTCGCTGTCGTGCAGCAACGTGAAGGCATGGGCGCTGGTGCCGACGGTCGGGATGCCGTAGCGGAAGCCCGCGGCCAGGTCCGAGGTGGTCGTGAAGCCGCCGACGTACGCCGCGCGCGAGGCGGCCACGGCGGCCAGCTCGTGCGTGCGCCGGGCGCCCATCTCGATCAGCGGCCGGGTACCGGCGGCAGAGGCCATCCGGGAGGCGGCGGCCGCGATGGCCGAGTCGTGGTTGAGGATCGACAGGATCACGGTCTCCAGGAGCACGCACTGCGCGAAGGAGCCCTCAACCCGCAGAATCGGCGAGCCCGGGAAGTAGACCTCGCCCTCGGGATAACCCCAGACGTCCCCACCGAAGCGGTACGAGGACAGCCACTCGAGGGTCGGCTCGTCCACGACGCGGCGCTCGCGCAGGAAGCCGAGCATGTCCGGGTCGAACCGGAAGTTCTCGACCGCGTCCAGCACCCGTCCGGTCCCCGCGACGACCCCGTACCGGCGGCCCTCCGGCAGCCGGCGCGTGAAGACCTCGAAGACCGAGCGCCGGTCGGCGGTCTTGGCCTTCAGCGCGGCCTGCAGCATCGTCAGCTCGTAGTGGTCCGTGAAGAGCGCTGTCGACGGCACGCCCACCCGTCGCCCACCACCAGCCGTGTGCGAAAGCGCTTCGCGCCCTTCTTCTGGCAGCCCTGGGTCCGCTGCGTTCACTCAAGGTCTCCTAGCGATCACTTGTGGGGCGCCCCCTAGGCCGGCCGGGGGTCCGGGGGGTGTCCCCCGGGGATGGCACCATGGCAAAGATGCTACCGCCTATCTCGTCACTCTGACGATTTCCGGTCCGTTTGGCCGGGTACCCCTCACTGGTGGCAGCATGGGCGTTGTGACGGCTCCCGCACCCCTAGAGATCGAGAAGATCGAGTCGGCCGAGGAGGTTTCCGCCGTACCTGAGCCGGATGTCCCCTGGGTCACCATCGTCCACAACGACCCGGTCAACCTCATGAGCTATGTGACGTACGTCTTCCAGTCGTACTTCGGCTACTCCAAGGACCAGGCCACCAAGCTCATGCTCGACGTCCATCACAAGGGCCGTGCGGTGGTCTCCAGCGGGACCCGCGAGGAGATGGAGCGCGACGTGCAGGCCATGCACGGCTACGGTCTGTGGGCCACCCTTCAGCAGGACCGGAGATAGCGGGCGACGGGCCCGCAGGACCGGAAACGACCGGCAACAGCGAGCAGGACCGGAAGTAGCGAACTCACTCCATGCCAGGACACTTCGAACCGCTCCCCGGCGGCGGCGCGGCCGTCGCTCTCGACGAGGTCGAGATCTCCATCATCCGCTCGCTCGCCGTTCAGCTCCTGGAGCTCATCGGCCCCGGACCCGCGGAGAACGCGCCCGAGGACCCGCTCGCCGAGCTGTTCTCGGAAGGCCCCAGCGAGCCGCCCTCCGACCCGGTGCTGCAGCGCCTCTTCCCGGACGCCTACAGCGGCCCCGACGTCGAGGCCGTCTCGCCGGAGCAGGCCGAGGAGCAGCGCGTCCACTCCGCGGAGTTCCGCCGCTTCACCGAGAACGATCTGCGCGCGGGCAAGCGCGAGAACGCCCTCGCGGTGATCCGCTCCCTGGACGCGCTGGCGGTCCAGGGTGAGGGCGGCGCGGTCCTCAAGCTGTCCGCGGAGGACTCCAGGCAGTGGCTCGGCGCCCTCAATGACCTGCGTCTGGCGATCGGCTCCCGGCTCGACGTCGTCGACGAGGAGGACACCGACCTCCTCTACCGGCTGCCGGACGAGGATCCCCGCAAGCCGATGGTGATGGCGTACCTGTGGCTGGGCGGCCTCCAGGAGACGCTCGTCGAGACGCTCATGCAGTGACGCTCATGCCGTGGTCATGCCGTGACGCTTGCGAGGCACTCGTCCGTTGAGGTGTTCGACCGGGCCCTGCGTCATGACCCCGGGCCGGCATGGCTCTGCCGGCGGTGAGGATCAGGGCATCGGCGTGGTGGTCCGGGTGGCGTCCGCGGTCGGTCAGGAACGGCTGAGCCGCGCTCGCCTCGTCGAGGTCCAGCATGCGAGCCGCCTTGTACCACCCTTCGGTACGAGGCGGCCCTCTGCTTATCCTGACCGACATGCTGACCATCACCCAGGCCCTCGTCGACCAGATCGTCGCGCACGCGCGTCAGGACCACCCCGACGAGGCGTGCGGCGTCGTCGCGGGCCCGGCCGGCTCGGGCCGCCCCGAGCGGTTCATCCCGATGCTCAACGCCGCCCGCTCGCCCACCTTCTACGAGTTCGACTCCGGCGACCTGCTCAAGCTGTACCGCGAGATGGACGACCGCGACGAGGAGCCCGTGGTCATCTACCACTCGCACACGGCGACCGAGGCGTACCCGTCCCGCACCGACATCTCGTACGCCAACGAGCCCGGCGCCCACTACGTGCTGGTGTCCACGGCGGACACCGACGAGGCGGGCCCGTTCCAGTTCCGCTCGTTCCGCATCAGGGACGGCGGGGTCACCGAGGAGGAGGTCAAGATCGTAGAGGCGTAGTGGTAGACGCGTAGTGATGGCGTACTAATGGCGTACTGGCGGGGTGCTACTGGCGTCCTGATCTGGGTGATCCCATATTTCGGCCAGAATTCATCCAGTATGTGAGATCACATTCCGGGAGCCGGACCGGGAATCGATACGATGAGCCCATGGTTTCCCACGACGTGAGCGACAAGACGCCGGGCATGCTGCTCGTGGCGCGGCTGCACGTCGACCTGTGCAGGCTCGCCAGCGCCATCTGTTGATGCCGCCTGCCGACGTGCGGCCGTGAGCCGCGGCGCCGCACATCGCTTACCGCCCTTGCGGCACCCCCGCCCCCCGGAACGGAAGCGCCCGCGGGGACTCCCAACGCGTGCCCACCGACCTGACCTTCTCCCGACAGGAGCCCGCAACCATGGCCATCGAGGTCCGCATCCCCACCATCCTCCGCACCTACACCGACGGTCAGAAGGCCATCGAGGGCGGCGGGGAGACCCTCGCCGAACTCTTCGCCGACCTCGACACGCGCCATGCGGGCATCCAGGCCCGCATCGTCGACGAGGCAGCCGGGGGCGAGCTGCGCCGCTTCGTGAACGTGTACCTGAACGACGAGGACGTCCGCTTCCTCGACGGCATCAAGACCAAGCTCACGGACGGCGACAACGTGACGATCCTGCCGGCCGTGGCCGGCGGCATGGTCTGATCGGGCCGCTGATCTCTCATGCGCTACGACTCCCCGCTCGCCGCGGTGGGCAACACCCCTCTGGTGCGCCTGCCGCGGCTGTCGCCGTCCGCCGACGTGCGGATCTGGGCGAAGCTCGAAGACCGCAACCCGACCGGTTCGGTCAAGGACCGCCCCGCGCTGCACATGATCGAGCAGGCGGAGAAGGACGGCCGCCTCACGCCGGGCTGCACCATCCTGGAGCCCACGAGCGGCAACACGGGCATCTCCCTGGCGATGGCGGCCAAGCTCAAGGGCTACCGCATCGTCTGCGTCATGCCCGAGAACACCTCGCAGGAGCGCCGGGACCTGCTCGCCATGTGGGGTGCCGAGATCATCTCGTCCCCGGCGGCGGGCGGTTCCAACACGGCGGTACGGGTCGCCAAGGAACTCTCGGCCGAGCACCCGGACTGGGTGATGCTCTACCAGTACGGGAACCCGGACAACCCGGGCGCCCACTACGCCACGACCGGCCCTGAGATCCTCACCGACCTCCCCTCGATCACCCACTTTGTGGCGGGCCTGGGCACGACGGGCACGCTGATGGGCGTCGGCCGTTACCTGCGCGAGCACAAGCCGGACGTGAAGATCGTCGCGGCCGAACCGCGGTACGACGACCTGGTGTACGGCTTGCGTAATTTGGACGAGGGCTTCGTCCCCGAGCTGTACGACGCCGCTGTCCTGACGACCCGCTTCTCCGTCGGCTCCGCCGACGCGGTGACCCGCACACGGGAGCTGCTTCAGCAGGAGGGCGTCTTCGCGGGCGTCTCCACGGGGGCCGCTCTCCACGCCGCGATCGGCGTGGGCAAGAAGGCGGTCAAGGCGGGCGAGACGGCCGACATCGTCTTCGTCGTCGCCGACGGCGGCTGGAAGTACCTGTCGACAGGCGTCTACACGGCGAAGACGACGGAGGAGGCCATCGAAACGCTGCAGGGCCAGCTCTGGGCGTAGGCGGGGGCTGTTCTCGCCCCCGCCGCTCCCACCCTCCACCAAGCTCTCAGCTTCGCTCGAACAGGTCCCCCGCCATCCCGCCCTTGGGGGCTCCGCCCCAGGGGGGTTTGAGGAGCGGGGGTCCCGCACGGCCGTGGCCGTCCCCCCACGTCCCCCAGCACCGAGGCCGGAAGCGGAATCACTCCGGCCGGTCCCTGACAAGGACGAGGACACCCGCGAAGCGGTCGAGGAGGTTCCTGTCCCAGGCGGCATGATGTGCCCTCGATGTACCCTCGGATCTTGGTCGAACGGCTGAACGCCTGGTAACCCGGATGGCGGTGCCCGTCAGGTGAGTTCGCCCACAACGCCCCCTCCCGGAGAAGCGACCCGCGCTTTTGCGCCTTAGGCTCGACGGACCGCACGACCCCCGTCTTCACATCCCGCCAGCGGAGGTTTCTGCTTTATGAAGCTCACCGTCGTCGGCTGCTCGGGGTCGTTCCCGTCCGCGGAATCGGCCTGTTCGAGCTACCTCGTCGAGGCCGACGGCTTCCGGCTGCTTCTTGACATGGGCAACGGTGCCCTGGGCGAGCTGCAGCGCCACTGCGGTCTCTACGACCTCGACGCGATCTACCTCAGCCATCTGCACGCCGACCACTGCCTCGACATGTGCGCCTACTTCGTGGCGCGTTACTACCGGCACGACGGCGGCCGCTGCGACCCCATCCCGGTCTACGGACCCGAGGGCACCGAACAGCGCCTGACGACCGCGTACGCCGACACCCCCAGCGCCTCGTCCATGAGCGAGGTATTCGACTTCCACACGGTCAAGCCCGGCTCCTTCGAGATCGGCCCGTTCTCCGTGCACACGGAGAAGGTGAGGCACCCCGTGGAGGCGTACGGCATCCGCGTCGAGCACGGAGGACGGAGCCTGACGTACTCCGGGGACACGGGCATGTGCGACGCGCTCGACGAACTCGCCCGGGACGCCGACCTGTTCCTGTGCGAGGCAGCGTTCACGCACGGCAAGGAGACCATCCCCAACCTGCATCTCAACGGCCGCGAGGCGGGCGAGACCGCCACCCGCGCTGCGGCCCGCCGCCTCGTGCTCACCCACATCCCGCCGTGGACGGACCCCCAGGTGAACCTGGCCGACGCACGCGCCACGTTCACGGGACCGGTGGAACTGGCGACGCCGAGGACGGCGTACGAGATCTAGAGCTCCCGGCCATCCGAGCTGATCCACAGCTGATCCAGAGGCCATGCGTACGAGAAGGCCCCCGCACTCCGCAGGGCCGGTTCTACTGATCCCCGCAACACCCTGGAGTTCAGGGAGTTGCGGGGA
>CBFGQM010000123.1:0-13364 GCA_965650905.1 uncultured Streptomyces sp.
AGCTGAACAGCCGGGTGAACCGCCTCGCGCACGCCCTGCGTTGCTGCGGCGTCGGCCCCGAGTCACGGGTCGCGGTGATGCTGCCGCGCTCCACGGACCTGATCGTGGCCCTGTGGGCCGTGCTCAAGGCGGGCGCCGCGTACGTGCCCATCGACACCGGCTATCCGGCCGACCGGATCGCGTACATTCTTGACGACTCCGGCGCGACTCTGCTCATATCCGACCGTGACGTGGACGGGTTCGACCGTATCGGGCCCAGGAGCGGGGAGCGCGCGGAGAACCCGGGCGTGCCGGTACATGGCGACAACGGCGCCTACGTCATCTACACCTCCGGCTCCACCGGCCGCCCCAAGGGCACCGTCAACACGTACGCGGGCATGGCCAACCGCCTGTGGTGGATGCAGCGCGACCATCGGCTGACCGCCACCGACCGGGTGTTGCAGTCCACCCCCGTGAGCTTCGACGTGTCGGTGTGGGAGGTCTTCTGGACCCTCACCCACGGCGGCACCCTCGTCGTCGCCCGCCCCGACGGCCACCGTGACCCGCTCTACCTGGAGCGGCTGATGAGCGAGCAGCGTGTCACGGTCGTCCACCTCAGTTCCTCGATGCTGGGCGCCTACCTCGCCGAGACCCGGCTGCCGGACTCGGTGCGTCTGGTCGTCTCCGGCGACGAGGCACTGCCCGCCGAACTGGTCCGCCGCTTCCACGAGCACACGGCGAACGAGGACGCCGTGCTCCTCAACGCCTACGGTCCGACCGAGGTCGCCGTCGACGTCACCACCTGGTCGGCCGGCCCGGACACCGAGAGTGTGCTGATCGGCGGCCCCGTCCCCAACACCCGCATGTACGTGCTGGACGCCGACCTGGCCCCGGTCGCACCGGGCGTGTCCGGGGAGCTGTACTGCGAGGGCGTCCAGCTCGCGCGCGGCTACCTCGACCGGCCCGCCCTGACCGCCGAGCGCTTCGTCGCGAGCCCCTACGGCCCGCCCGGATCCCGCATGTACCGCACAGGTGACGTGGCGCGCTGGACGGCGGACGGCGAGCTGGAGTACCTGGGCCGCGCCGACAACCAGGTCAAGTTGCGCGGCTTCCGGGTCGAACTCGGCGAGATCGAGGACGCGCTGGCCGACCACCCGGCCGTCGCCCGGGGGGCCGCTGCCGTGCACGGGCAGTGGCTCGTCGGCTACGTCGTCCCCGTCGCCCCCGGGACTCCGTTCGACGCCGAGGATGTACGCGACCGGCTCGCCGCCCGGCTGCCCGAGTACATGGTCCCGGCCCAGATCGTCCCCCTGGACGTGCTGCCGCTCACCCCGAACGGCAAGCTCGACCGCAAGGCCCTGCCTGCCCCCGACATCACGCACACCACCGGACGCGGGCCGCGCACCCCGCAGGAGGAGATCCTGTGCGGGCTGTTCGCCGAGGTCCTCGGCGCGCCAGAGGTCTCCATCGACGACGACTTCTTCGCACTCGGCGGCCACTCCCTGCTCGTGACCCGCCTGGCGAGCCGCATCCGCGCCGCCCTCGACGCCGACATCGAGCTGTCGGTGCTGTTCGAGGCGACGACCGTGGCGAAGCTCGCGACCCGGCTCGCCGGCAGGGGATCGCGCCGCAGCGGCATCACCCCACAGCCGCGCGACGGGCGCCTGCCGCTGTCGCACGCCCAGGAACGGCTGTGGTTCCTGCACCGCTTCGAGGGCCCGTCCCCGACGTACAACCTGCCGGTCGCGCTACGGCTCACCGGTGCCCTCGACGTGGCCGCGCTCACCGCCGCCCTGGACGACCTCGCCGGACGGCACGAGGCACTGCGCACGGTCTTCGCCGAGGACGGACAGGGCGCCCACCAGGTCGTCCTGCCGTCCGTGCCGCCGCTGACCGTCGTCCGCACTGACGAGGACGCACTCGGCGCACGGCTCGCCGACGCCGTCCGCACCCCGTTCGAGCTCGCGTCCCAACCCCCCCTGCGGACAACCCTGTTCGACCTCGGCGCCGACAAGTACGTGCTGCTCCTCGTCCTGCACCACATCGCCGGAGACGGCGCCTCCATGGCCCCGCTCGCCCGCGACCTCGCCACCGCCTACGCGGCCCGGACCCAGGGCGAGAAGCCCAGCTGGACCCAACTACCCGTCCAGTACGCCGACTTCGCGGTGTGGCAGCGGCAGGCGCTGGGCACGGCCGACGATCCGGACAGTGCCCTCTCCCGGCAGCTCGACCACTGGCGCGGCACGCTCACCGGGCTGCCCGAGCAGATGGAGTTGCCCTTCGACCGACCCCGGCCCGCCGTGCCCACCCACCGCGGCGACACGGTGCCCTTCGCCGTCGAGTCCGAGGTCCACGCGGCCCTGGTCCGGCTCGCCCGGGAGCACCACACGACCGTCTTCATGGTGGTGCACGCAGCCCTGGCCACCTTGCTGCACCGGCTCGGCGCGGGCGACGACATCGTCATCGGCTCACCGGTCGCGAACCGCACGGACGACGCCCTGAGTCCCCTCGTAGGCTTCTTCGCCAACAACCTCGTGCTGCGCACCGACCTGACCGGCGACCCCGACTTCACCGAGGTGCTGCGCCGGGTGCGGGCCGCCGACCTGGCCGCCTACGCCCACCAGGACGTGCCGTTCGAGCGGGTCGTGGAAGCGGTGAACCCGGCGCGCTCCACCGCCCGGCACCCGCTGTTCCAGACCGGCCTGAACTTCAACAACGCCGACCAGCAGGCGGCGCTCGACCTCGCCGTCGACCTGCCCGGGCTCACGGCGTGCGTTCAGCCGGTCGCGTCGCCCGCCGCAAAGTTCGACCTGTCGTTCTTCCTCACCGAGCGGCCCGAGGGCGGGGTGAGCGGGCTCCTGGAGTTCGCCACCGACCTGTTCGACCGCGACTCGGCCGCCCGCATCGCGGCGCGCTTCACCCGTCTGCTCACCGCTGTCACCGCCGAACCCAGCCGCCCGGTACGGGAGTTCGACGTCGTGGACGACGACGAGCGGCGGCTGCTGCTCACCGAGTGGAACACCACCAGCCACGAGGTGCTGTCGGCCACCCTCACTGACCTGATCGAGCCCCAGGCCACCCGTACCCCGCACGCCCCGGCCGTCGTCTTCGGCGCGACCGAGCTGTCGTACGCCGAGCTCGACGCCCGCGCCAACCGGCTGGCCCGGCACCTGATCGGTGTGGGTGCCGGTCCGGAACGGTATGTCGCCGTGCTGATGCCGGTCTGCGAGGACATCCCGGTGACCCTGCTGGCCGTGCTGAAGACCGGCGCCGGCTACCTGCCGCTCGACCCGGCGCACCCGGCCGAACGGCTGGCCTTCATGCTGGGTGACATCGCGCCGGTTGCCGTGGTCACGGCGCCTGAACTCGCGGATGTCGTAAGGCCGTTGACGGAGGCCCCAGTGGTCCGCACGGACGATCCGGCGATCGCGGAACAGTCGTCCGCCCCGCTCACCGGAGTGGGCCGGCGGCCCGAACACACCGCGTTCGTCATCTTCACCTCGGGCTCGACCGGGCGCCCCAAAGCGGTCGTCGTCGAGCACCGCTCGCTGGTCGCGTACCTGGCCTGGGCGACGCACGAGTACGACAGTCTGCGCCGACGCGTCCTGGTGCACTCGCCTGTCTCCTTCGACCTCACTGCCACCGGCATGTTCGGCCCGCTGATCTCCGGCGGCACGGTGGAACTGGTCCGCTGGACTTCGAGCGGCCCCGATCCGGACGCCCGGGTCACCCGGCCCGACTTCGTCAAGGCCACGCCGAGCCACCTGCACCTGCTGGGCGTGGTGCCCGAGGAATACTCGCCCGGCGGCCAACTCGTCCTCGGCGGCGAGTCGTTGCTCGGCGACGTGCTGGACGCCTGGCGCGCCCGGCACCCCGCGGTGACCGTCCTCAACGAGTACGGCCCGACCGAGACCACCATCGGCTGCAGCCTGTTCCGCATCGCACCCGGCGATCCCGTCCCGCCCGGAGTCATCACGATCGGCACCCCCGCCTGGAACACGCAGATGTACGTGCTGGACTCGCTGCTGCGCCCGGCGCCCGTCGGCACCGCCGGCGAACTGTACGTCGCGGGCGACCTCGTCACCCGCGGCTACCACGGCCGCCCCGGCCTGACCGCCGGGCGCTTCGTCGCCAACCCGTTCGGCCCGCCCGGATCACGGATGTACCGCACCGGCGACCTTGCCCGCTGGACGGCCGCGGGACTGCTGGAGTTCGTCAGCCGCGTGGACGACCAGGTCAAGATCCGAGGGTTCCGCATCGAACTCGGCGAGGTGGAGGCGGTCCTGACGGCCCAACCCGGCATCGACGCGGCCGCCGTGGTGGTCCACGAGGACACCGCCGGCGACAAGCGTCTCGTCGCCTACGTGGTGCCGGAGGCGGATCGCCCGGCGGACCCGGCCGCCCTGCGCGCCGCCGCGGCGCGGGCGCTGCCCGACTACATGGTCCCCGCCGCCTTCGTCGTGCTGGAGACCCTGCCGCTGACCGCCAACGGCAAGATCGCCCGCAAGGCGCTGCCCGCACCCGACCTCACCGCCGGGGAGCCGCGCAAGCCGGCCGCCGAGGGCGTCGAGCGGCAGGTCGCCGACATCTTCGTGGAGGTCCTGGGCATTCCCGAGGTGGGCGCGGACGACAACTTCTTCCACCTCGGCGGCCACTCGCTGCTGGTCGCCCGCCTGGTCAACCGGATCCGGATCCTGTTCGGCGCGGAGCTGTCCCTGCGGGACGTCTACGAGAACTCGACCGTCGCCGGGGTCGCCGCGCTGGTCACGGGCTCAGGTGCTGGGGCTGCCCGGCCCGCGCTCGTCCGGCGCGAACGGCCCGAGCGGGTGCCCCTGTCGGCGGCACAGCGGCGGATGTGGTTCCTCGACCGGCTCGACGGCCCGTCGCAGACGTACACCATCCCCGTGGTTCTGCGGATGACCGGCACCCTCGACCGGGACGCCCTGCGCGACGCCTTCGGCGACCTGGTGCGGCGGCACGAAGTGCTGCGCACGGTGATCGCCGAGGGGCCGGAAGGACCACACCAGGTCGTCGTCGACACGGAACCGCGCTTCGCGATCCGGTCGTCCGACCCGGCCGACTTCGACGCGGGGGTGGCGGAGGCCGCCCGGATGCCGTTCTCCCTGGACCACCAACTGCCCATCCGCGCCGTGCTGTTCACCGACGGAGAACGGGAACACGCCCTGCTACTGCTCCTGCACCACATCGCGGGCGACGGCGCGTCCATGCGGCCACTCGCCGAGGATCTCTCCACGGCCTACGCCGCCCGCCTCGCCGACCGCTCCCCCGACTGGGCCGCGCTGCCCCTCCAATACGCTGACTACGCGCTGTGGGAGCGGAAACTGCCCGCCGACCGGCTCGACTTCTGGACGCGGGAATTGGCCGGTATCCCCGACCAGATCGAGCTGCCCACCGACCGGTCCCGGACCGCCGTCGCGTCGCAGCGCGGTGGCACCGTGCCCTTCACGGTGCCGGCCGGACTGCGCGGTCGGGTCGACGCTCTCGCCCGGGACCGGGGCGCCAGCGCCTTCATGGTGCTGCACGCCACCCTCGTCACCCTGCTGAACCGGCTGGGAGCCGGCAACGACATCGTGATCGGAACGCCCGTCGAGGGTCGCCCCGACACCGCGCTCGAAGACCTCGTCGGGCTGTTCGCCAACACCATGGTGCTGCGCGCCGACACCTCCGGCGACCCCACGTTCGAGGCACTCCTCGACCGGGTGCGGGCGGCGGATGTGGCGGCGTACGATCACACCGATGTGCCGTTCGAGCAGTTGGTCGAGGCCCTCAACCCGGTGCGCTCGCGCTCCCGGCACCCGCTGTTCCAAGTCATGCTGACGGTCAATCAGGAAGTGATCGCCCCCACGCTGCCCGGACTTGAGGTGACCGTCGGGGACGTGCCCGGCGAACACGCGAAGTTCGACCTGTCGCTGACGCTCGTCGAGAGCGGCGAGGGCGGCTGGTCCGGGTCGGTCGCGTACGCCTCGGACCTGTTCGACCGCGCCACCGCCGAGGGCGTCGCCGCCCGCTATCTGCGCCTGCTTCAGGAGGTGACCGCCGATCCGGCGCGCCCCCTGCACGCCCTGCCCCTGCTCACCCCCGCCGAACGCGAGGACGTGCTCGTCCGGCGGGCCGGCACCGCCCGGCCGCTGTCGCAGGAGTCGCTGCCGGAGATGTTCGAGGCACAGGTGGCGCGCACCCCGCACGCCGTGGCCGTCGTCTCGGACGGCAAGGGTGGTACGGACGGTACGGAGCTGACGTACGAGGAGCTGAACCGCCGCGCGGGCCGGCTCGCCCGGCATCTGGTCGCGCTCGGGGCAGGACCGGAGACCGTCGTCGCCGTGGTGCTGCCGCGTCGCCCGGAGGTGGTCGTGGCGCTGCTCGCGGTCCTGAAGACCGGGGCGGCCTACCTGCCGATCGACCCGGCCAACCCGCAGGCTCGGATCGATGCCCTCGTCGCCGACGCGGGCGCCGCGATCGTCCTCGACGAGGACGCCCTCGCCGCCGCCCCGGACACCGGCGCGGACGGTGACCGGGGCGTCCCGGTCCACCCCCGGCAGGCCGCCTACCTGATCTACACCTCCGGATCGACGGGCCGCCCGAAGGGAGTGGTCGTCGAGCACGGCTCGCTCGCCGCCTATCTGAGCGAGGCCGCGGCGATGTGCCCGGCCGCTACCGGCGAGTCCCTGGTACACACCTCCCTCGCCTTCGACTTGCCGATGACCACGCTGTTCACGCCGCTGGTCACCGGCGGCCGGGTGCGGTTGGGAAAACTGGACCACGACACACCGACCCCCGACCTGCTCAAGGTCACCCCGAGCCACCTGCGGCTGCTGGAGTCGCTGCCCGACCGCGTCTGCGACGCCCGGAACCTGGTCATCGGCGGTGAGGCACTCGACGGCACCGCCCTGCAGGCGTGGCGCGAGCGGCACCCCAAGGCCGTGGTGATCAACCACTACGGTCCCACAGAGGCGACCGTCGGCTGTGTCGTCCACCGGATCGAACCGTACGACGATGTCGCCGCGGGGCCGGTGCCCATCGGCCGCCCCACCGGGGGCGCGCGCGTGTACGTCCTCGACGAGCACCTCCAGCCGGTGCCCGACGGGGTGTGGGGCGAGCTGTACCTCGCCGGCGCCGGACTCGCCCGCGGCTACGCCGGGCGGCCCGGCCATAGTGCCGAGCGGTTCGTCGCCGACCCGTACGGCCCGCCCGGCGCCCGGATGTACCGGGTGGGCGACCGTGCCCGCTGGAACCACGCCAAGGTGCTGGAGTACGGCGGACGCGTCGACGACCAGGTCAAGATCCGGGGTTACCGGATCGAGCCCGGCGAGATCGAGGCCGCTCTGACCGCGCTCGACGGGGTCGCACGGGCCGCCGTGGTCGCCCGCGAGGACCGTCCGGGCGACCAGCGGCTGGTGGCGTACGTCGTCGCCGAAACACCGCTGGCGGTCGACGAGTTGAAGGCACGGCTCGCCACCGTCCTCCCCGCCCACCTCATACCGTCCGCGTTCGTCGAGGTCGACGCGATCCCGCTGAACGCCAACGGCAAGCTCGACCGCAGGGCACTGCCCGCCCCGCCGGACACCGCCGCTGGTACCGGCCGGGCGCCGCGGACCGAACGGGAGGCCATGCTGTGCGGCCTGTTCGCCGAGGTACTGGGGGTGCCCGAAGTCTCCGCCGACGACGACTTCTTCGCGCTGGGCGGTCACTCCCTGCTCGCCACCCGTCTGGCCGGGCGGATCGGTGAGACTTTGGCGGTCCGCTTCAGCCTGTCGGCGCTTCTCGAAGCACCGACCCCGGCGGGACTGGCCCGCCACCTCACGGAGGCCAGCCCGCTCGCCGCGTCGTGGGTGCCGGACTCGGAAGCCGAGCTGAGTCCCGCCTTGCGCTTCACGTCCGGCACATCCCCCGCCGGCCCACCCGACGCGCCGCATGCCGGTCCGTATGCCGGTGGTCCGCGAGAGATTCTGCTGACCGGGGCCACGGGGTTCGTCGGAGCCTTCCTCCTGGCCGAGCTGCTGCACCGGACACCGGCGCGGGTGCACTGCCTCGTCCGTGCGCGGACCGACGCCGAGGCGGGCGAGCGGCTGACCGGGGCCATGCGGCGCTATGGCATCGACCTCAGGCCGACGCCGGACGATCCGCGGCTGAATGTCGTCCGGGGGGACCTGGCGGCAGTGGACCTCGGCCTCGACGCCGCGGACTGGGCGGGGCTGCGCGAGCGGGTCGACACGATCGTCCACAGCGGCGCAAACGTGCATCACCTCTCGCCGTACACCCGGCTGAAACCGGCCAACGTGGAGGGCACCCGAACCCTGCTGCGCCTGGCCGCCGAAGGCCGGCCGAAGGCGTTTCACCACCTCTCCACCCTCGGTGTGTTCGGGCTCGGCCAGGAGTCCCGGCTGGTCACGGAGGATTCACCGATCGACGCTGAGAAACACCCGTTCGGGAACGGGTACGCGGCGAGCAAATGGGTCGCGGACCGGCTGGTGGAGCGTGCCTTCGAGCGGGGGGCCGCCGGCGGCATCCACCGGCTCGGCCGCATCTGGGCGCACACCTCGACCGGTGCCGTCAGTCCGGACGACATGTTCTCCCGGCTGCTCACCAGTTGCGCCGCGCTCGGCTGCCATCCGGCCGGACCGAAATTGGAGGAAGAGCTGCTCCCCGTCGATGTCCTGGCCCGCGCTGTCGTGGGGCTGGTCTTGACCGGGACCGGGACCGCCCGTGTGCACCACCTCCACCACCCGCGCAGGGTCGGAGCCGGTGTCTTCATGAGCGGGTACGACCGGATGCGCGGGACGGTCTCCGAAGCGGTCCCGCTCACCGTGTGGCTGCACCGCCTGCGGCGCGCGAGCGAACGGGGACAGGACCTGCCGATGCTGCCCTACCAGGAGCATCTCGAAGAGCACGCGAGGAAGGCGCCGGACCCACAGCAGCCGACCCTGGAGTTCGGGAATGAGAGGACGCTTCAGCGGCTGCGGGACCTGGGGGTCGCGATCCCGGACATCGACGAGGCCGCGATCTCCCGCTATTGGGACTTCGTCGAACGGTGAGCGAGCCGCGCGGACCGCTCTTGGTGGCCCGGCTGCCTCCGAGCGGCCCCCGGCCACTCGCACCGACCGCCGGTGGACCCCACAGACGCCACCGAGGCTCGGCCCGCCGCCCTCCACATCGACCTGATGACCAGCCACACCGCCCGGACCACCGGCCGCACCGTGGCCCGACTCCCCCGCATCCGGGAGGCGAAGCGCCTCCCGGCTCCCGAAAGGAACACCGACCCATCATGACCAATCCCTTCGAAAACCCCGACGGCGTCTACCGGGTCCTGGCCAACGACGAGGGCCAGCACTCGCTGTGGCCCGACTTCACCGCCGTACCCGCCGGCTGGAGCACCGTCTTCGGCCCGGACAGCCGAACCGCCTGCCTGGAGTACGTCGAGCGCGAGTGGACCGATTTGCGCCCCAAGAGCCTCGTCCGGGCCATGGGCGAGTGACGCGAGCGAAAGGGAACACGCACGTGAGCAGCATCGACATGACGCAGGCACCGTACGTCCCGGCGACCGCAGACGGCACGGTGCGGCACGGCACCCGCACCCTGGCCCGGCTGGGCCGGGTGGCGACCGAGCTGCTGGACCGGGCGAGCGACCGGGTCGACGACCCCGCCTGGGTGGACAGCGCTCGGCGCGCCTGGGAGGACACCCCCACCGAAGTACGGTGCACCATACGAGAGTTCCGCAGGCACTCCGGACCCGACGGAAGCCTCGTCCTCAGGAAGCTCCCCATCGGCGCCGGGCACCTGCCCCCGACCCCCATGGTGAAGGGCTCCGTCCAGCACACCCCCTCCCTCCCCGCGGCCATGCTGCTGCTGTTCGGGGCCGGGCTCGGCGACCCGGCCGCATTCGCGGCGGAGAAGTCCGGTGCCCTCGTCCAGGACGTGGTGCCGGTGCCCGGCCAGGAGGAGGTCCAGGGCAACGTCGGCTCGGTCGAACTCACCTTCCACACCGAGAACGCCTTCCACCCCCACCGGCCGGACTACGTGATGCTGCTGTGCCTGCGCCTCGACCACGAGGGCGTCGCGCAACTGCGCACCAGCTGCGTACGGCGCGTCCTGCCACTGCTGACGCCCCGCACCCGCGAGGCGCTCGGCAGGCCCGAGTACGTCACCGAGGCGCCGCCGTCCTTCGGCCTGATCGGCGAGGGCACGGCGCACGCCGTGCTCACCGGAGACCCGGAAGACCCGGACTGGTGCTTCGACGAGGCGGCCACCCGGGGTATGACCCCAAAGGCCCGGGCGGCCCTCGCCGAACTCGGTGAGGTGGCCCACCGCGCGCACACCGGGGTGCTGCTGCTCCCCGGCGACCTCGCCATCGTCGACAACCGGGTCACCCTGCACGGCCGTTCGGCGTTCACCCCGCGCTACGACGGCCGCGACCGATGGCTCCAGCGGACGTTCGCGTTCAGCGACCTCCGCCGCTCCCGCGACCACCGCCCAGGCGACGGAACGGTACTGGTCAAGTGACGCCGCCGCAGACGCGTTACGAGAACCAACGGATCGATGGATCGATGAAAGGTGCGTGCTGACATGACCGAGACCAACCGGACGCCCCTCGCGGTGTTCGAACGTCACGAGTCGAACGTACGCAGCTACTGTCGCGACTTCCCGGTGGTGTTCGAACGAGCCGTTGGACACCACCTCTGGGACACCTCCGGACGCCGCTACGTCGACCTGCTGTGCGGCGCCGGATCGCTCAACTACGGCCACAACCCGCCCGCGATCGTCGAACGGGTGACGGCCTACCTCGCGGCCGGCGGCCCCGTGCAGTCACTGGACCTGCACACAACCGCCAAGGCCGACTTCCTGGAACGCTTCTCGGGCCTCGTCCTGGAGCCGCGCGGCCTCGGCGACTTCGTGGTCCAGTTCCCCGGCCCGGCCGGGACCCTCGCGGTCGAGGCAGCCCTGAAACTGGCCCGCAAGGTCACCGGACGCACCGACGTGATCGCCTTCACCGGCGGATTCCACGGCGCGTCCCTGGGGGCGCTCGCCGCCACGACGTCTCCGCTGCTGCGCGGGGCGGCCGGGGTTCCCCTGACCGACGTCACGATCCTCCCGTACGGCGACGCCGCCGACCGGTCCGGTACCGACCCGGTCGCCGCCCTGGAGGCCGCCCTCGGCCCGGATTCTCGCACGGGCCCGCCCGCCGCGATCCTCCTGGAGACGGTCCAGGGCGAGGGCGGACTCCACACGGCGCCCCGCCCCTGGCTGGTTCGGATCCGCGAACTCGCCGACGCGACCGGCACGTTGGTGATCGTGGACGACATCCAAGCAGGCTGCGGGCGCACCGGCACCTTCTTCAGCTTCGAGGACACCCCCGAACTCGGCCCCGACCTCGTGTGCCTGTCGAAGTCGCTCAGCGGCATGGGCCTGCCGATGGCGGCCCTGCTGATCCGCCCCGAGACCGACCGGTGGGCACCCGGCGAGCACAACGGCACCTTCCGCGGCCACAACCTCGCCTTCGTGGCCGGCTCAGCGGCCCTGGACCACTGGACTGACCCGCACTTCTCCGCCCACGCCGCCGAACTGGCCACGGCGATCCGCACCAGCCTCGCGAGCATCACCGACGCCCTCCCGGCCGGGTTCGCCGAAGCCGTCGGCAAGGGAGCGATGAGCGGACTCAGATTCACGGACGCCGAGCCCGCCGACAGGGTGCGGCAAGCTCTGTTCCGCGCCGGCGTCCTCGCCGAGACCTCGGGGCTCGGCCACGTACTGAAGCTCCTGCCACCGCTCACGATGTCACTCACCGACTGGAAGGGAGTGGCGGACATCCTCAGCGACACGGTTCTCACCACGGTACTGGGCGACCCCGCAACCCGCCCCACGGGGCCCGGCGGCAACATGAGCCGAAGCCGGGCCGGGACGGGAGTCGGTCCCTGGGGGAGGCCCGGCTCGTGCGGAAGCTGGACCCTCGCGACCCCCCGGTGACGGGCCGTCAACTGATCCCCGTCACCGATCTTCTGTTTCCCGGGAGGCGTGGTGGGCGGCTTTCGGCTTCCGCCTGGCAGCGGCTGTGGGAGCAGGCCCAGGCGGCTGTCCTGCCCGGGACGAGCTGTATTCGTGGCGCCCGGGGGAGCCCATATCCATCCTCCGCGAGTCCCGCATGGCCGAGTGGCTGAGGATGGGCCTCTCGTCCTTCGAGGTTGCCGAGATGGCTGGCGTGACCCCGTATTGGCTGGCGCTTCGCTACCCGTACTGCTTCCGCCGGGATGACGTCGACATCGACTGGGACCGCCTGGCCGAGGCCACGGCCCTTCCGGAAATCAAGCAATAGACTGGCCCGCGCTCCGGCCGATCCGCGGAGCGTGGGCACCTACGGGTTTTCCTCCCCAAATCTTCAGATGTGCCCATCCTGAGAGAGCCTGTTGCCCCTGGAGGACCGTCTCTCTGTCCGCCCTGACACCCCCCTCCCGCGCCTCACAGAAACCTCCTATGCCCGCGCAACCGTTGCTTGCCGCATCCTCGAATCGAGTTTCCCGGGTCACCGCACGCACGGCGTTCCTGACCGTGAAGGACGCCGCCGAGTACCTCGGCCTCTCTCCCCACACCCTCTACGTCTGGCGCCACCGGCGGCAGGGGCCGCCGAGCTTCCGCATGGGGCCCCGTGGCCGCGTCATGCACCGGCTCGAAGTACTCGACGCCTGGGTCCGCGAACAGGAGCAGGCCGACTCCCGCTTCCTCCTTGTGATCGGTGCCGGTCTTGGGCTCCGGCAGGGGGAGGCGCTCGGGCTTGCCCTGGAGGACATCGACTTCGCCAAGGAAGTCGTTCACCTCCGGCGGCAGGTCAAGATGGTGCGGGTAAAGCTCTGTTTCGCGCTTCCCAAGGCCGCAAGGTCAGGGATGTGCCGTTGCCGTCCAGCGTGGCCCGGGCGATCCGGCGGCACATCAAGGAGTTCGCGCCGGTGTCGGTCACGCTGCCCTGGGACGCCCCGACTCCGCCGGAGACGCCGGTGGAGGCCAAGCACCGGCGGCCGAGGACCTACAACCTCCTGGTGACGGGACGCGAGCGGAAGGCCATCAACCGGAACTACTTCAACTCCCACGTGTGGAAGCCCGCGCTGGCCGAGGCGGGTGTCATCGCACCGCTGGAGGAAGGCGGCGCCGACGGTGCTCGTGTGTGGGAGCCGTCCCGGGAGCACGGCTTCCACGCCCTGCGCCACTTCTTCGCCTCCGAAGAACTGGAGGCTGGCGAATCGATCGTCTCCCTGGCACGCTGGCTGGGACACTCCGACCCGGGGTTCACGCTGCGGAAGTACTCCCACTTCCTGCCGCGAGCCGGCGCACGGGGAAGTGCCGCCATCGACGCGATCTTCGTGTAGCCGTAGCCGTAGCCG
>CBFGQM010000124.1:0-13329 GCA_965650905.1 uncultured Streptomyces sp.
TACAGCGGCGCCTTCCTGCTGTGGACTGCGGCAGTGCTGCTCGTAGGGGGCGGCGGGGCGTACCTCGCCGTGAGCGCGTCCGGCGGCGAGGACCAGGCTGGCTCCGGTACGCCGGGAGGCGACGGCACTCCGACCCCGCTCGTCCTGGACGGCTACACCGTGGGCGGCGCGAGCGGCATCGCACCCGGCGAGCCCGACCCGCACGGGGCGCGGTACCGGGCAAACGGCAAGCTCCCCGACGGCCCCTCCTCCGCGCCCGTGTACCGCGCGAAGGGCGAGGTCACGGTCGCCGAGGTGGCCGCGCTCGCGAAAGCCCTCGGCGTGGCGGGCAGGCCGACGGCGGAGGGCGACGGCTGGCAGGTCGGGGCCACCAGGGACGGCTCCGGGCAGAGTCTCCAGGTGAGAAAAGGGAAAGCGCCGGGCATCTGGACGTTCAGACGCTTCGCACCCGGTACCGACGGCTGCGTAAGCACCACGAGGTGCGCGAGCGACAGTCCCCCCAAGGGGGCGGCGGGCTCCGAGAGCTCCGACATCGACCCGGTGAGCGTGGGCGCCGCCAAGAAGGCCGCCGCGCCCGTTTTCAAGGCGGTCGGCCAGGACGACGCGAAGCTCGACGCGAGCCGGCTCATGGGTGCCGTGCGGGTGGTGAACGCCGATCCGGAGGTCGGCGGGCTTCCGACGTACGGCTGGACGACCCGTGTCCAGGTCGGCGCGGACCGTCAAGTGGTCGGCGGCAGCGGCCGGTTGAAGACTCCGGTGAAGAGCGACACGTATCCCGTCCTCGGCGCGCAGAAGACGCTCGACCTGCTGAACGGTTCGGGAGCGGGCGACGGCCGCATGGGCATCGGCGGGTGCGCCGAGCCCGTACGCCCGAAGGACAGGAACGAGACGCCGTGCGAGCCGACGGCCTCTCAGCCCGAGTCCGAGGCGGTCGTCGTCGAACGCGCCACGTTCGGTCTGGCGTCGCACTTCGTGGACGGGCGGCAGGCGCTGGTGCCGTCCTGGCTCTTCGACGTACGGCCCGAGGGGGCCAAGGAGAGTTTCACGGTGACGCATCCGGCGGTCGAGCCGAAGTATCTGACCGCTCCGGCGGAGCGGCCGGGCGACACCGCTCACGAGCAGCCGGGTCCGCGGCCGACGGACCCGAGTGGGCCGAGCGAGCCCGGTGACGAGCCGAGCACGGCGCCAAAACAGCGGGACGTCAAGGTCGAGGGGTACAGCGCGGACGGCAAGGAGCTGACCGTGCGCTTCACGGGCGGGGTGTGCAGCGACTACTCCGCGTCGGCCGAGGAGAGAGGCGACACCGTGACGGTCCGGGTGACCCAGACGCCCTGGAAGGACAAGGTCTGCATCATGATCGCCAAGATCTTCCACAAGACGATTGAGCTGAAGGAGCCGCTCGGTGACCGCAAGGTCGTCGGCAAGGACGGCAAGGCGCTGCCGCTGGAGAAGGACCTGCCGAAACCGACGACCAGGTGGGGCAGGTAGGAGCGGCCCAGGGCCGTGGACGCGGCCGTGGAGGCGGATCCCGATGCGCGAAGGCGGCGCCCGGTCGGAGGGGCGCCGCCTTTCCGCGTTTAGGAGGCTTGGCCAACGCTTAGGGTCTATCCGGAGTTTCCCGTCGTCCGCCCGTAGGGCGTGCGCCGCGGTGTCCTGCGCCGCGGCGCAGGCAGGAAACGCCAGACAGGTTCTAGCTGAAGGAGTCGCCGCAGGCGCACGAACCCGTCGCCTGCGGGTTGTCGATCGTGAAGCCCTGCTTCTCGATGGTGTCCACGAAGTCGATGGAGGCGCCGCCCAGGTACGGAGCGCTCATACGGTCGGTGACGACCTTCACACCGCCGAACTCCTTGACGACGTCACCGTCGAGGGAGCGCTCGTCGAAGAAGAGCTGGTACCGCAGGCCGGAGCAGCCGCCGGGCTGAACGGCGACACGCAGTGCCAGGTCGTCGCGGCCTTCCTGGTCGAGCAGGGCCTTGACCTTGGCCGCGGCGGCGTCCGACAGCAGGATGCCGTCGCTCACGGTGGTGGTCTCGTCCGATACGGACATCTGCTTCTCTCCCGGGTTGTACGGAGACTGCTTGCCGCCGGTTGCAACCGGCTGGGCCGCGGATTCATTCCGGGCCGAGTGCGTGTCTTTGGTTCTCGCTTCTCTGCCTTCATGCTCGCACACGGGGTGGAGAGCGGAAACGGCGCGAGTAGTCGCGACACAGCGAATCCCGGTGCGATGGGTCTCGGCCAGGTAGCACACCGGCCGGGAACGGCGCTGGGGTCGAGCAAAGACCGACGGGCGGGCCGTGGTGCTGGCTATGGTCCGGTCGTTCGCGAACCGCCGCGGCACACCCGCGATGCCCCCGCGGCACACCCGGGCATACCCGCGACACCGACAGGACGCTGCCGGGCTCGCACCGGAACACCGCCGGGATTCATGTCACATCGACGCTATGGGCATCGTCAAAGTGACGTGAAGCGGTTATGATAGATAGCGTCATTTCGACGAAAAGGTGTGTTCCGCTTGATCGTTCCAGATGATTCAAGCGAGCCGCAGAACAGATAAGGGTGCATGTCAGTGACCACCGCCCAGACCCAGGAGCTCGACATACAGCCGACGCCCCTCGCCCTGCTGCTGCTCGGCCGGGAGGCCGATGCGACGAGCGAGCGGGGCGTCGAGTGTCCCGGTGATCTGCCCTCGCCGTCCGACCCGGACCTGGTGGAGCGCGCCCGCGCGGCCAAGGAGAAGCTCGGGGACAAGGTCTTCGTGCTCGGCCACCACTATCAGCGGGACGAGGTCATCCAGTTCGCGGATGTCACCGGCGACTCCTTCAAGCTGGCCCGGGACGCTGCGGCGCGGCCCGAGGCCGAGTACATCGTCTTCTGCGGTGTGCACTTCATGGCCGAGTCGGCGGACATCCTGACGAGCGACGACCAGAAGGTGGTCCTCCCCGACCTGGCGGCCGGCTGCTCGATGGCCGACATGGCCACCGCCGAGCAGGTCGCCGAGTGCTGGGACGTGCTGACCGAGGCCGGAACAGCCGAGCAGGTCGTGCCCGTCTCGTACATGAACTCCTCGGCCGACATCAAGGCGTTCACCGGGAAGCACGGCGGCACGATCTGCACGTCGTCGAACGCCAAGCGGGCCCTTGAGTGGGCCTTCGAACAGGGTGAGAAGGTGCTCTTCCTGCCCGACCAGCACCTGGGACGCAACACCGCGGTCCGGGACATGGGGATGTCGCTCGAAGACTGCGTCGTCTACAACCCGCACAAACCGAACGGCGGCCTGACCGCCGAGCAGTTGCGCGACGCGAAGATGATCCTTTGGCGCGGGCACTGCTCGGTGCACGGGCGCTTCTCGCTGGAGAGCGTGGAGGACGTGCGCGCGCGGATCCCGGGCGTCCATGTGCTCGTTCACCCCGAGTGCAAGCACGAGGTGGTGGCCGCCGCCGACTACGTGGGGTCCACGGAGCACATCATCAAGACCCTGGAGGCGGCGCCCGCCGGTTCCAAGTGGGCGATCGGCACCGAGCTGAATCTCGTACGCCGCCTGGCGAACCGCTTCGCCGCCGAGTCCGCCGGGCACAAGGAGATCGTCTTCCTCGACAAGACGGTCTGCTTCTGCTCCACCATGAACCGCATCGACCTCCCCCACCTCGTCTGGGCACTGGAGTCCCTCGCCGAGGGCAAGCTCGTCAACCGGATCGAGGTCGACCGGGAGACCGAGCAGTTCGCGAAGCTGGCGCTGGAGCGGATGCTGGCGCTGCCCTAGCGGAGCGACACAGGCGAGAAGAGGGCCTCTGCCGGTACGCCGTGTAGCCGGCAGAGGCCGTCTTGGCTTCCAGAGCGAGGAGGCGCTCCGCGGCAGCGCCCGGTCATCTGCGAGCAGGACGCGGATGGCCGCCGTGGGATACGGGACTGTCGCAGGGCTCGGAACTGTCGCTACCAGGTACTCAGGGCTTCTCGAGGCCGACACCGGGCACTTCGGGGCCGGCGTCGGGCGCTCCAGGGATCAGCCCGTCGCCGCTGAGCATCTCGCGGACCTCTTCCAAGGTCGCGTCGGGAGCGGGGAGGATCAGCTCGGAGGGTTCGAGGGATTCATCGGGAAGAGACGCACCAAGGCCCCGCACCGCCTCCAGGAGCGCTCCCAGCGTGCGCCGGAAGCCCTCCTCGTCACCGGACTCCATCTCCGCGAGAAGCTCGTCGTCCAGTTTGTTCAGCTCGGTGAAGTGGGCGTTGTCCAGCCTCACCTGCCCCTCCCCCATGATCCGTACGATCATGACGCCTCCTAGGCGACGGGACTAGTGCTTGCGGCGTGGGCCTACTGCTTGTCGAAGCGCGGAGTGTCCTGCGGCTGCTGCTGGGACTGAGTCCGGCCCTGGGACTGCCCCTGAGCCTGGCCCTGACCGCCCTCGATCGCCTGGCGGGACGAGGTGCCACCGGCCAGCTCGGCCTTCATGCGCTGGAGCTCCAGCTCCACGTCCGTGCCACCGGAGAGCCGGTCCAGCTCGCTCTGGATGTCGTCCTTGGCCAGCCCGGAGGGGTCGTCGAGGGCACCGGAGGCGAGCAGCTCGTCGATGGCGCCGGCCCGGGCCTGCAGTTGCGCCGTCTTGTCCTCGGCGCGCTGTATGGCCATGCCAACGTCGCCCATCTCCTCGGAGATCCCCGAGAAGGCCTCGCCGATCCGGGTCTGCGCCTGGGCAGCGGTGTACGTGGCCTTGATGGTTTCCTTCCTCGTACGGAAGGCGTCGACCTTGGCCTGCAGCCGCTGGGCGGCGAGCGTGAGCTTCTCCTCCTCTCCCTGGAGGGTCTGGTGCTGCGTCTCAAGGTCGGTGACCTGCTGCTGGAGCGCGGCACGGCGCGACAACGCCTCACGGGCCAGGTCCTCGCGGCCGAGGGCGAGGGCCTTGCGGCCCTGGTCCTCCAGCTTCGAGGACTGGCCCTGGAGCTGGTTGAGCTGCAGCTCCAGGCGCTTGCGGGAGGTCGCCACGTCGGCGACTCCGCGGCGCACCTTCTGCAACAGCTCCAGCTGCTTCTGGTACGAGTAGTCGAGGGTCTCGCGCGGGTCCTCGGCCCGGTCAAGGGCCTTGTTCGCCTTCGCGCGGAAGATCATCCCCATACGCTTCATGACACCGCTCATGGGCTTCGCGCGCCCCCTTCTGACGGAACTCCAGCTCCAGCGACTGCTACAGAACCCACAGTACGGGCCCTGCGTCCATTACCGCACTGTTCGGGGACGGATGCGCTCATCCCCAAGGACGACTGGGGGCGACACCGCTCCAACGTAGGGAGTAGGTGCTCCCAGGTCGTCGGCAACGCCCTCTCTGTCCCCTACAGACGACCGGTGTTGCCGGATCGTTCCCCACTCAACCGTGGTCCATGCTCCCGCCCGTCTCCCACCCGCGCCCTCGTTCCGAGGGACCTGCGGCCCCGTGCCCTTCTCTTACCCCGTACCCTTGGGTTCTGTGTTCCGTAGCCGTGCCAAGGAAGAGAAGGCCCTCGCCGACAAGGCGCTGGTGACCGACTCCAAGCAGCCCCGAGACCCGCAGGCCCCCAAGGGGCGCCCCACGCCGAAACGCAGTGAGGCCCAGACCCAGCGTCGCAGCGTCGCCAGCACGCCGACGAACCGCAAGGAGGCGGCCAAGCGGCAGCGCGACGAGCGCCGCGCCGCGCTGGCGAAGCAGCGCGATGCGCTGGCCGGCGGTGACGAGCGCTTTCTGCCCGCCCGCGACAAGGGTCGGGTGCGGAAGTTCGCGCGTGACTTCATCGACTCGCGGTTCTGTGTCGCCGAGTTCTTTTTGCCGCTGGCCGTGGTCATCCTCGTACTGACCATGGTCCGGATCCCGCGGCTGCAGAACATCGCGCTGCTGCTGTGGCTCTTGGTGATCGTGTTGATCGTGGTCGACTCGGTCGGCGTCTCGATCCGCCTGAAGAAGCAACTGAATCAGCGCTACCCGGACGAGCCCAAGCGCGGCGCGGTTGCCTATGCTCTGATGCGCAGCCTCCAGATGCGTCGCCTCCGGCTGCCGAAGCCGCAGGTCAAGCGCGGAGAGCGGCCCTGAGCGCGGCGCCTTTCACAGGAGGTGCGGCGGACGCGTGGCTGAGCAAGCTCGGCGCGCTGCGCGAGGTGGTACGCCAGGAGCTGGTGACCCGGCAGCTCGATGAGCAGATGGCCGGGCGGTTCCCGGTGGGGCAGCGGCTGCGGGTGCTCGACGTGGGCATGGGCCAGGGCACGCAGGCGCTGCGCCTGGCACGGGCCGGGCACAGGGTCACCGGGGTCGAGCAGGACCCCAACATGGTCGCCGCGGCACGTGAGGCTCTCGCCGCCGAGCCGGAGGGGATCCGCGGCCGGGTACGGCTCGTCGAGGGCGACGGGCGGGAAGCCGGCGTCCACTTCCTGCCGGGCAGTTTCGACGTGGTGCTGTGCCACGGCGTGCTGATGTACGTCGAGGACCCTGACGCGCTGGTCGCCGGGCTGGCCCGGATGTTGGCCCCCGGCGGGCTGCTGTCCCTGCTCGTACGGAACGGCGACGCACTGGCGATGCGGCCGGGCCTCTCGGGTGACTGGGCCGGTGCGCTGGCCGCCTTCGACACCAACGCGTACACGAATCGGCTGGTCCTCGACGTACGCGCGGACCGGCTCGAAGCGCTCACCGGCACGCTGGCCGGGATCGGGGCGCCGCTGCGCACCTGGTACGGGGTGCGGGTCTTCACGGACACGGCCCCCGACGACGCGGCCGTTCCGGACGACGTGGAAGTCCTGCTGGCCGCGGAGGAGTGGGCCGGGCGGACGGACCCGTATCGCGGGGTGGCGGCACTGCTGCACCTGTGCGGAGTGCGCGGCTGAGGGTTGTTGGTGCCGGTCTGGAGTTCCCGTCGCCCGTCCTTCCGGGCGACGGGAATTCCAGACCGGCCCTGAGTTTCTCGGACTAGGAGTGCGCGGCCTCGTCGGCGTGCAGGCTCATCGGACCGTAGATCTCCGTGGCGTCCTCGAACAGCCGAACCTGGTCCACTCCACCGTCGGCGAGCGCCTTCCAGTGCTCGCCGATCCAGGACTCGGCGTCTCCCTGCGTGGTGAACTCCTCGGGCAGCACCGCGGGCTGGACCTCCGCCCCGTCGGCCTTCTCGAACCGCCACGTCCATGCCGCCATGTCAGCCTCCCAAAAGTACCGAGCAAGATCGGGTCGTCCTTGTGCCCGAAGCCTAGGCGCTCCGCTGGAGTTTCGGTGTTCAAAGGTGCAGGTCGTGAACTGTGGTGTGTTCGGGTGCGGGTTGGTGGGGGCCGGCCGCCCAGTTCCCCGCGCCCCTGAAACGGGCGCGGGCCAGCCCGGCTCCCCGCGCCCCTGAAGTGGCACCCCTGTCGCGCAAGACCCCTGCGGAGCGGAAAAATCATTCGCGTGGAACTCACTCTGCTCGGCACCAGTGCCCCCGCGGGGCTGCCCCGCTCCGACTGTCCCTGTGCGGCTTGCGCGGGCGCGCGCGGTGGGGACGCGCGCGCGGCGACCGCGCTGCTGGTGGACGGCACGCTGCTGCTCGACCTCACGCCCGGTGCCGCGTTCGCGGCCGCGCGTGCCGGGCACTCACTGGGTGGCGTACGGCAGGTGCTGCTGTCGCATCCGCACGACGGGCCGGCGGTCGAGGTGCCGGCGGGCCTGCCGCAGCCCGCGCGGGTCGCGGACGGGCGGGAACTGGCGCTGCTCACCGGGCATCGGGTACGGGCCGTGCCGCTTGACGCGCCCGGCACCGGATACGCGGTGACGGGGCCCGACGGGCAGCGACTGCTGTACTTGCCGC
The DNA here is from genome assembly GCA_965650905.1 of uncultured Streptomyces sp. GTDB lineage: Bacteria > Actinomycetota > Actinomycetes > Streptomycetales > Streptomycetaceae > Streptomyces. Next base: position 7,783 of record CBFGQM010000124.1, read on the forward strand.
CGGGCGCGGCGCCCGCCGGGCTCGAGGGGACCGGCGGGATGGGCGGGATGGGCGGGACCCGCGGGTCGTACGACATGGTGGTCGCCGATGTCGTCGGGCGGCCGGACGCGCTGGCCCGTTTGCGCACGGTCGGGGCCGTCGGCCCCACGACGGACGTGATCGCGGTGCACCTCGATCACGATGTGCCGCCGGGCCGGGAGCTGCGGCGGCGGCTCGCGGCCGCGGGTGCGCGAGTGGTGCCGGACGGGACGACGCTGATCGTAGGGGTGTACGAGAACGTGCCCGATGTGCCGCGCCGGACGCTGGTGCTCGGCGGGGCGCGGTCCGGGAAGTCGGTGGAGGCGGAGCGGCGGCTGGAGGCCTTTCCTCATGTGCTGTACATCGCGACCGGCGGCGCCCGCGACGGGGACACCGAGTGGGTGGCCCGGGTGAACGCCCACCGCGAGCGGCGCCCCGGCTCGTGGCACACCGCCGAGACCTGTGACCTGGTCCCGCTCCTTGAGGAGGACGGCCCGCCGCTGCTCATCGACTGTCTGTCCCTGTGGCTGATGGACGCGATGGACGCGGTCAACGCCTGGGACGACGACGAGTGGGGCACCGGCGGCGAACGCGCCCTGCGTTCACGGGTCGAGGAGCTGGCGGCCGCCGTCCGCGCGACCCGCCGCACCGTGGTCGCCGTCTCCAACGAGGTCGGCTCCGGCATCGTCCCCGCGACCCCCTCCGGCCGCCGCTACCGCGACGAACTGGGCCGCCTGAACACGGCGTTCGCGGCGGAGTGCGAGCACGTGCTCCTGGTGGTGGCGGGGCAGGCGCTCGCCCTCAAAGGGTGACTGGGGCCTCGGCATAGGAAGCTGCGGTGTCCGCGTTGCGGCGGGCGGTGATCCGGTACGCGTTCGAGAAGCGGGTGCGGCGCAGGAGCGGGGCCAGGGCGTAATCCAGAGCGACGGCGGAGACAAGCAGGGGCGTGCAGGCCAGGGTGAGGGCCGTGCGCAGGGTGCGCCGGCGGTCGGTCGGGGGGCAGCGGCGCCAAGGCACCTCGGTACCCGGCAGGCGACGGCGGACGGCCAGGGCGAGGGCGAGGGCGCCCGTGAGATCGTACGGAATATGCGGCTCGCAGCGGTCTGTGGCGACGACCGTGCAGCCGAGCTCGTCGAGTGCGTCGAGCAGGTTGTGCAGCGGCATGAGGTGCAGATGCCGCGGCCGACCGTACGGCGCCCACCAGGTGCCGAGGAGCGCGCCGAACGCGCAGTCCGGGTCCGCGACTTCGACCAGCAGATGCCCACCGGGGCGCAGCACGGCGAGCGCCGCACGCAGCTCCTCGCGCGGGTTGGGGCTGTGTTCCAGGTGGTGAAGCATGCTCACCACGTCGTAGCGGGCGCGCAGCCGGTCGACGAGGTCGGGCAGCCGGCCGCGGTGCGCCTCCTCGATGCGGCCCGCCGCCTGCGCCCGCTCGACCCGCGGGGTCGGGTCGAGGCCGTCGAAAGCCGTGTACGGGTACACCTCCTTGGCGACCTCCGGGAAGTGGCCGTAACCGGTGCCGACGTCGAGCCAGCTCTCGGGCTCGGGGTACGGGAGCATCGCACGGGCCGCGGCCTGGTGGCGATGGGGGTGCCTCATCGCTCGGGCGAATCCCTGGCGCTCATGGCCTTCCTGGCCTTCATGGGCTGCGTGGCCTTCATGGTCTGCGTGGTCTGCGTGGTCTGCGCGACTTGCTGGACCTGCGTGACTCGCGTGGTCTGCGTGGCCTTCGTACAGGTCCTGGTGGTGGAAGGCCAGGCCCTCGGCGGTGAGACAGGGGTTCTTGAAGGCGTGGGCGCAGTCCTCGCACTCGTCGACGACGAAGATGCGGGGCTTGCGCTGGAACAGGTGCGGGGAGCGCTGCCGGGTGCGCAGCCGTCGTGAGCCGCACCAGGGGCAGTCGGGTCTGCGCGGCTCGTGGAACCAGTCGGTGCCATGCCCGGGCCGCGGTGCGGAAGGCGTGGGCTGCCGGGTGGGGGGCATGGGTGCTCCTGCCAGTACAACGCGCGGTACGATCCGGGACGTCCCCGTACGACAATCCACTGCAAACCGGAACGTAGGGGATCACGATCATGGATGCAATGACGCCATGAAATCGGTGATTCACGCGGCGTGACTGGTGGGACTGGTAGGAGGGGCTGGTGGGAGGGACGGATGGGACTGGTGGGAGCGACTGGTGGGGCATGGCGGGGACGGACCAGGGGGCCGCCGTCGCATGAGCAGCCCGTCACGGACCTGGGGCGACCGCTGCCGGTACTGTTCGGCGAATGACCTCGCTTAATCTCGACGACTTCTCCGATCTGATCGAGCGCCCCAACGCTGGCGTGCGCCGTGACGCCCAGGCGCGGCGGGAGTGGAAGGTCGTGCCGCCCGGGTCCCTCGGTCGCCTCGATGAACTCGGTGAGTGGCTGGCGGCCGCGCAGTCCGCGGTGCCGGTGCGGGCGATCGAGCGTCCGCGTGTGGTGTTGTTCGCGGGTGACCACGGGGTTGCCGAACTCGGCGTGTCGGCGCGGCCCGTGGGCACTGCCGACCAGTTGGTGCGGGCCGTACTGGACGGCGCGAGCCCCGTGTCGGTGCTGGCCCGGCGACTCGGCGTGCCCGTGCGGGTGGTCGACATGGCGCTCGACTGCGATGCGCAGACGCTGCCCGACGAGGTCGTACGGCATCGGGTGCGGCGCGGCTGCGGACGGATCGACGTGGAGGACTCGCTGTCCCTCGAGGAGGCGGTGGAGGCGTTTCGCGCGGGCATGGCCGTCGCCGACGAGGAGGTGGACTCCGGGACCGATCTGGTCGTACTCGGGGATGTGAGCGTCGGGGGGACGACGGCCGCGGCGGTGCTGATCGCCGCGCTGTGCGGGACCGACGCGTCCGTGGTCACCGGGCGCGGAGGGCGCGCGATCGACGACCTGGCCTGGATGCGGAAGTGCGCGGCCGTGCGCGACGCGCTGCGGCGTGGCCGGCCCGTCCTCGGGGACCAGTTGAGGCTGCTCGCGGCGGTGGGCGGCGCCGATCTCACCGCGATGACCGGCTTCCTGCTGCAGAGCGCGGTACGCAAGACGCCGGTGATCCTCGACGGCGTCGTGGCCGCCGCGTGTGCCCTGGTCGGGCAGCGGGTCGCCTTCCGCGCCCCCGACTGGTGGCTCGCGGGCCAGAGCAGCGGCGAGCCCGCTCAGACGAAGGCCCTCGACCGCATGGCCCTGGAGCCCCTGCTCGACCACGGGATCACGGTGGGCGAGGGCACGGGCGCGCTCCTCGCACTGCCCCTGGTACAGGCCGCCGCCGTACTGGCGGCAGAACTCCCGGAGATCCCTGAGCCGGAGGAGCCGGAGGAGCCGGAGGAGCAGCCGACGGACTCGAAGGAGTCCAAGGACCCGGAGGACCCGGAGGACCAGTAGTCCCGAGCGGGTCCTACACAGCGCCGCCGAGATCGGGATCACTCAGCCGTCGCTCAACTTCGCCCTGTTCCGCTCCGTCTTCGCATGTGACGTATGCCTCGGCCGCGCCGCGAGCACCCGGAGTGGATGAGATGAACACGGCCCGATTGAGCCCCGCCGATGAACACCGCCCGATGAACACCGTCGCCCTCCTGGCGCGCACCGAGTGGGGGCCGCTGTACGCCGCCGTACGGGCCGGATGGGCCGACCGGCGGCGCAGGGCGATGCCGGTGGCCGTGGCCGCGGTCTGCCTGACGGCGCTCCTCCACTTCATGGACGCGCGGCCCTGGGGGCACGGCTTCGTGCAGGCAGTCGGCGGCGTACGAGCCGAGGACCCCCTGTGGCTCTCCCTGCTCCGCACCCCGCTCTCACTCTTCGTACCGGCCCTGCAGCTGCCCGCCTGGGGCGGGCTGCTGCAGATCCTCATCGTGTTCGGGATCGCCGAGCTCAGCATGGGCCGGCGGCACACCCTGCTCATCGCGTACGCGGCGACCCTGGCCGGCACGCTGTACGCACGCCTGGGTATCTGGCTGGGCCCGGACGTCCCGCTCGGGCTGCCCGCGTCGGACGCGCGGGTCGTGGACACCGGCCCGTCGGCGGCGGTGGTCGGGCTCGCCGTCCTCATGTGCTGCCGCTACCGGGCGTACGCCACGGCGGGGCTGGTCGTCTCGTCGATGGCGGCCGAGGTGCTCGTCAAGGAGAACCTCGCGGGCAAGGAACACCTCGCGGCCATCGCGTCGGTGCTCGTGGTGTGCGGGGTCACGGAGCTGCGTCAGCGGTGTTCGGGCATGCGGGCGGTTTCCGGGTCAGGTCTGCCACCGATCCAGTCCTGAACCCGGCGGCTGAGCCCGGTCCAGCGGCGGTCGTGGCGGAAGGCGCGCAGGCGGGCGCGGGCCCGGGCGCGCGGGCGGCTCCGGTAGAAACGCTTGGCCCACGGGGAACCGGGCCGGGCGAGCCGGATGGCGCCGATCAGGGCGACGAACGGGATGACCACGCCGAAGATCGCGGTACGCGCCTTGCCCTTGGTCAGGGCAAGCAGCGCGAAGAGGAAGTTCACGGCCACACTCAGCGCGGCGCCCCCGCGGTCCTGCAGCTCGTCCTCGTCGAGGTCGTTGACGCCGAAGGGCAGGAAGCCACCGAGCAGCAGAGCCACCATGGCCGCCGTGACCACCACGACCTCGACGCTCTTGCGGCCCTGCTCGGTCCAGTAGACGTCGTCGAGGTGCAGGATCAGCGCGAACTCGTCGAGTACCAGGCCCACGCCCATCCCGAAGATCACCGCGCACACCATCGAGCCGACGCCGCTGCGCCCACCGGCCACCGCGCCGAAGCCTCCGGCGACGGTCAGGATCACTCCGGGGACGACGTGGTGGATGTGCACACCGCCGGTGTTGACATTGCGGAACGGGCCCTTGCCCGCGCGGATGAGCCGGGTGATGACCCGCGTGATCGCGAACGTCAGCACGAACGACGCGAGCGCCAGCAGCAGCGGCAGCTTTCCCGGCTCGACGATGTTCCGATACCACCAGTCACCCATGGAGCCATCCTGCGGCCGGATCGGGCCCACCGCAGGCCGTGGCATACCCTGCGGCGGTGTCCGACACCTCTGCGACTGCCTGGCCGGACGGCGTCCGCTTCGCCTTCGGCACCCTCACCGTGCTCCCCGTGAAGGTGTTCCGCTGGGACCGCGAGGCCGCCCGCGCTGGCATGCTCTGCGCACCCGTCGCCGGGCTGGTCGTGGGTCTGTGCTCGGCCGCGGCGGGCGGACTGCTGCTGCTCCTGGGCGCCGGACCGCTGCTCGCCGCCGTGGCCACCACCGCGACACCCGCCGTGCTCACGCGCGCACTCCACCTCGACGGGCTCGCCGACACCGCGGACGGCCTCGGCAGCGGCAGGCCCGCCGAGGACGCGCTGCGCATCATGAAGCAGTCGGACATCGGCCCGTTCGGGGTCGTCGCCCTGCTCTTCGTACTGCTCGCCCAAGTGGCGGCGCTCTCCCAGGCGTACGAGTCCTCCTGGGCCCGCGGCGCGTTCGCGGCCGTCGTCTCGGCGTGCGCCGCCCGGCTCGCGCTCACCCTGGCCGCCCGTACCGGTG
>CBFGQM010000125.1:0-13232 GCA_965650905.1 uncultured Streptomyces sp.
TCTTGGTGGCGGTGCCCTTGAAGTACTTCTCGACGAAGGCATGGTCCAGGCCGACGGCCTCGAAGACCTGGGCGCCTCGGTAGGAGGCGACGGTCGAGATGCCCATCTTGGACATGACCTTCAGGACGCCCTTGCCGAGGGCGTAGATCAGGTTGCGGATGGCCTGCTCGGACTCGATTCCGGGAAGGAACGTTCCAGCCCGGACGAGGTCCTCGACGGACTCCATCGCCAGATAGGGGTTGACGGCCGCGGCGCCGAAGCCGATGAGGAGGGCCACATGGTGGACCTCACGGACATCGCCCGCCTCGACGAGCAGGCCCACCTGGTTGCGCTGCTTCGTACGGATGAGGTGGTGGTGGACGGCCGCGGTGAGCAGCAGTGAGGGGATCGGCGCGTGCTCGGCATCGGAGTGCCGGTCGGACAGGACGATCAGGCGGGCGCCGTTCTCCATGGCGGCGTCGGCCTCGGCGCAGATCTCCTCGATACGGGCCGCGAGGGCGTCGCCGCCACCACTGACCCGGTAGAGACCCGACAGCGTGGCGGCCTTCATGCCCGGCATGTCGCCGTCGGCGTTGATGTGGATGAGCTTGGCCAGCTCGTCGTTGTCGATCACCGGGAAGGGCAGCGTGACGCTGCGGCAGGACGCGGCGGTCGGCTCGAGGAGGTTGCCCTGCGGGCCCAGCGAGGAGCGCAGCGAGGTGACCAGCTCTTCGCGGATCGCGTCCAGCGGCGGGTTGGTGACCTGAGCGAACAGCTGGGTGAAGTAGTCGAACAGGAGGCGCGGGCGGTCGGACAGCGCGGCGATCGGCGAGTCAGTGCCCATCGAACCGATCGGCTCGGCACCGGCCTTGGCCATCGGCGAGAGGATGACACGCAGCTCTTCCTCGGTGTAGCCGAAGGTCTGCTGGCGACGGGTGACCGAGGCGTGCGTGTGCACGATGTGCTCGCGCTCGGGCAGGTCGGACAGCTCGATCTCGCCGGCTTCGAGCCACTCGGCGTACGGCTGCTCGGTGGCGAGGGCGGCCTTGATCTCGTCGTCCTCGATGATGCGGTGCTCGGCGGTGTCGACGAGGAACATCTTGCCGGGCTGCAGACGGCCCTTGCGGACGACCTTGGCGGGGTCGATGTCGAGGACGCCGACCTCGGAGCCGAGGACGACCAAGCCGTCGTCGGTGACCCAGTAGCGGCCGGGGCGCAGACCGTTGCGGTCAAGGACGGCGCCGACCTGGTTGCCATCGGTGAAGGTGACGCAGGCGGGGCCGTCCCAGGGCTCCATCATCGTGGAGTGGTACTGGTAGAAGGCGCGCCGGGCCGGGTCCATGGAGTCGTGGTTCTCCCACGCCTCCGGGATCATCATCAGCACGGAGTGCGGCAGCGAGCGGCCGCCCAGGTGCAGGAGTTCGAGCACCTCGTCGAAGGACGCGGAGTCGGAGGCGTCGGGCGTACAGATCGGGAAGACCCGTTCCAGTTCCTTCTCGCCGAACAGGTCCGAGACCAGCTGGGACTCGCGGGCGCGCATCCAGTTGCGGTTGCCCATCACCGTGTTGATCTCGCCGTTGTGCGCGACGAAGCGGTACGGGTGGGCGAGCGGCCAGCTCGGGAAGGTGTTCGTGGAGAACCGGGAGTGCACGAGCGCGATCGCGGAGGCGAAGCGGCGGTCGGACAAGTCCGGGAAGAACGGCTCAAGCTGACCGGTCGTCAGCATGCCCTTGTAGACGATGGTGCGCGCGGAGAGCGACGGGAGGTAGACACCGGCCTCGCGCTCGGCCCGCTTGCGCAGCACGAAGGCCTTGCGGTCGAGGTCGATGCCCTCACTGACGCCGTCGGTCACGAAGACCTGACGGAAGGCGGGCATCGTCGAACGGGCGGTGGCGCCGAGGAGCTCGGGGGCGACCGGAACCTCGCGCCAGCCGAGGACGGTCAGGCCCTCCTCGCCGGCGATGGTGTCGATGCGCGCGACGGCGTCGGCCGTCCCGTCCTCGGGCAGGAAGGCGATACCGACCGCGTACGCACCGGCCGCCGGCAGCTCGAATTCGGCCACCTCACGGAAGAAGGTGTCCGGGACCTGGGACAGGATGCCGGCGCCGTCGCCGGAGTCGGGCTCTGAGCCGGTCGCGCCGCGGTGCTCCAGGTTGCGGAGTACGGTCAGCGCCTGCTCGACCAGTGCGTGGCTCGCCTCACCGGTGAGGGTGGCCACAAAGCCGACGCCGCAGGCGTCGCGCTCGTTGCGCGGGTCGTACATCCCCTGGGCGGCAGGGCGAGCATCCATGAACGACCAGTTCTGGCCATTCGTGGAGTGCTGGGACGGCTGGCGCGGCGTACGCATCGGCTCTCCCGTCGTCGTCGTGGCATATGCAAGTGCCGAGGGACGACGTTGGCCCTCTGCTGTGGGTGCAAATTTCGTGCAGATTACATGATGGGGCGATTCTCGGGAACCGGATACCGCATCCCAGCATGCGGTCACCGCGGCTCGCGGTGGAGGTGCCGCTCGCGACGGTGGAGGAAGGGAATTTACTCGGACAGATCGATGTCCGTCAGCCCGTACGAAGCGGGCAACGTCACCCACCGCGCTGGTGCGGAGCAGGCCTCATTGCCAGCAGCGCTTACGTCTTATGCCCGGCGGTCGGGGAATCGAAACCGCCGAGTAACGGCCACTTATGCAATCCCTTGCATAGAATCCTCAGCTTATCCATCATACGGCCGTACCGAACAGGCTACCCAAGGCGTACGTCACACCCGCCGCGGCACCGCCGAGTGCGAGCTGCCGCAGTCCGCTGTACCACCAGGACCGCGCGGTCACCCTGGCCACGACCGCACCGCACGTGAAGAGCCCGGACAGCGCCAGCAGCACCGCGGGCCACAGCGCGGTCATGCCCAGCAGATACGGGAGGAGGGGCAGGACGGCGCCGAGGGCGAAGGAGCCGAAGGAGGACGCGGCGGCGACGGTCGGTGAGGGCAGGTCGCCGGGGTCGATGCCCAGTTCCTCGCGGGCGTGGATCTCCAGGGCCTGCTCGGGGTCGCGCGACAACTGCTTGGCGACTTCACGCGCGAGCCCGGGCTCGACGCCACGGGCCTCGTACAGGGCAGCCAGCTCGCCCTCCTCGTCCTCCGGATGCCTGCGCAACTCCCTTCGCTCCACGTCGAGTTCGGCCTCGACGAGCTCGCGCTGCGAGGCGACTGACGTGTACTCGCCGGCGGCCATGGAGAAGGCGCCGGCGGCGAGACCCGCGAGGCCGGTGATGACGATGGTCCGGGGGGAGACGGAGCCTCCCGCGACACCCGTCATCAGCGCCAGGTTGGAGACGAGCCCGTCCATCGCGCCGAAGACCGCGGGGCGCAGCCAGCCGCCGTTGACATCCCGGTGGGTGTGGTTGTCACGGTGCGCCACGTGCAGCGTCGCCTCGGTCTCGATGATGGCCATGCCGGTCCCCCACGGAGCTTGGTTGAACTGCTTCCACTCTTTGACAACATCCAAAGTACCCATGGAATTTCGGCCCTGCCAGCAAGGAAGGCCGTACTTACCTGCGCTTTCACGCTGCTTCACTCATCCGCGGGGAAGCTTGCACAGATGACGACCGGGGGACGCCGACGGGCATGAGGCACGACCCATAGCCCCGGCCCCGGGCTGCTCGGGCGGTTTCCGACACACGCAGGGGGCGCCCCCTGGGGCGCCCCCTGCGACGTACAAGCCGATGTCAGGTCTACCTGGCCGACTCGGCCTCGTTCTTCAAGTCAGAGGCCTTCGAGCGCTCGGAGGGCTCGCAGGGCTCGGAGGAGTTTGAGGCACCGGACTCCTTCGCCTCCTCCTTCGACTCCTCCTCGGACTCCTTGCCGAGGTCGACCGCGGTCGCCGAGTCGTCCCCTTCACCGCCCAAGGCAGCCGGTTCGACGACCTCTTCGCGCCCCGGCCGCCGCTTGGCCGACACCACGATGTAGAGGACGGCGAGGAAGAAGACCACCATCGCGGTCCAGTCGTTGAGGCGGAGCCCAAGAATGTGGTGGGCCTCGTCCACGCGCATGTACTCGATCCAGAACCGGCCCACGCAGTACGCCGCGACGTACAGCGCGAACGCCCGCCCGTGTCCGAGCCTGAAGCGCCGGTCGGCCCAGATGACGAGCAGCGCGACACCGATGCACCACAGCGACTCGTAGAGGAACGTCGGGTGGTACGTGCCCGGAACGCGTCCGTCGGCCGAGGACGTGATCTTCAGCGCCCAGGGCAGATCCGTGGGCCGCCCGTACAGCTCCTGGTTGAACCAGTTGCCCCAGCGGCCGACGGCCTGCGCGAGCGCGATGCCCGGCGCGAGGGCGTCGGCCCACGCGGGCAACGGGATCCCGCGCCGACGGCACCCGATCCATGCCCCCACCGCCCCCAGGGCGATGGCGCCCCAGATGCCGAGGCCGCCCTCCCAGATCTTGAAGGCGTTGACCCAGTTCTTGCCCTCGCTGAAGTACAGCTGGTAGTCCGTGATGACGTGGTACAGCCGTCCGCCGACGAGACCGAACGGCACCGCCCACACGGCGATGTCGGCCACGGTGCCGGACCGGCCTCCGCGGGCGATCCACCGTTTGTTACCGAGCCAGACGGCCAGAAAGACACCGATGATGATGCAGAACGCGTAGCCGCGCAGCGGAATCAGGTCGAGATAGTACACACCGCGCGACGGGCTGGGGATATAGGCAATTTCCATGGCAGGGTCGACGCTACCCTGCCGGACGGGAAACGCTGCGACCGACCCCGGCCACGGCTCCATAACGAGGCCGGTCCGGCGGGCTACGCCCTGGCCGCCTCCTGCACCATCTGCTTCAGCTTCGCCGGAGTCATCGTCTGGTCCCGGTAGATGTTCTTGCCGTTCAGCAGCACGGTCGGCGTGCCCTGGTAGCCACCGCTCTTGAAGGCCTCGTTGGACTTGGCGACCCAGCCGTTGTGCGTGCCGCCCTCGACGCACTTGCGGAACGAGCCGGTGTCCAGCCCGCGGACCTTGCCCGCCAGCTCGATCAGCTTGCTGTTCCCGGCGTAGTCGTCGTTCGTCTCCGCGGGCTGGTTCTCGAACAGGACGTCGTGGTACGCGGTGAACTTCCCGGCGTCCTGGGCGCACGCCGCGGCGTTGGCGGCGTGCAGGGAGCCGCTGCCGCCCGTGTTCCCGTCGATCAGCGTGACGAGGCGGTACTCGGCCTTCAGCTGCCCGGCGACCGTCAGCTCGTGGATGGTCGAGCGGTACGCGTCCTCGAAGCTCTTGCAGGCCGGGCAGCGGAAATCCTCCCACACGGTGAGGCTGGATCTGGCGCCCTCCTTGCCTACGGGGATGACGAGGTTGTCGTCGCCGTTCGCCCCCGAGGGTGCCGTGACCGGGCCCGCCGTGTCCGGCTTCTCCCTGTCCGCGTTCGCCGCCACTACGCCGATCACCGCGGCCAGTCCCAGCACGCAGACGACTGCGGCGCCCACGAGCAGCAGCCGGCGGCGCTTCTCCGCCGCCCTCTGCTTCGCTCGCTCCGCCGCAAGCCGCTCGCGGGCGGTGCGCTTTCCCTCACGGTTCTTCTCGATCACACCCGGCAGAACGAACCGGGGAGGCGCAGCGCGCCTCCCCGGCCCCAGGTCCACCCGTTCGGGTGAGCGGATTGTCCGTTACGTCGTGCGTGGACGCACCGCTCGTACCCCACCGTTACGGCGTCCCCCGGACACCCTTCGCGAGGTCCGCGGCGAGCGTGCGTACGGCTGCCAGGCCCGCCGTCTCGTCCGGCGCGTCCAGCATGCGCTTCACGAAGGCCGAGCCGACGATGACGCCGTCGGCGAAGCCGGCGACCTCGGCGGCCTGTTCGGCGTTGGAGACGCCGAGCCCGACACAGACGGGCAGTTCGGTGGTTGCCTTGGTACGCCGCACCAGGTCCCGCGCCTGCGCGCCCACTGATGCGCGGGTGCCGGTGACGCCCATCAGGGAGGCCGCGTACACGAACCCGGATCCCGCCGCGGTGATGTCGGCGAGGCGGGCGTCCTTGCTGCTGGGCGCGACGACGAAGACGGTCGCGAGGCCGTGCTTGCCGGCGTGCTCCCTCCAGAGCGCGGACTCCTGCACCGGCAGGTCGGGCAGGATGCACCCCGCCCCGCCGGCTTCCGCCAGCTCGGCGGTGAACCGCTCGACGCCGTAGCGGTCGATGGGATTCCAGTACGTCATCACGAGCACCGGCTTCCCGGTCGCCTCGTACGCCTCGCGGACCGTGCGCATCACGTCCGCGATCTTGACTCCGCCGCGCAGGGCGATGTCGTCGGCGGTCTGGATGACCGGTCCGTCGAGGACGGGGTCGCTGTGCGGCAGCCCCACCTCGACGACATCGGCGCCGCCCTCAAAGACGGCCTTGATGGCGTCGATCCCGCCGTCGACGGTCGGGAAGCCGGCCGGGAGGTACACGATGAGGGCGGACCGACCCTCGGCCTTCGCGGCGGCGAGGGTGTCGCTCAACAGCTGGCACTTTCCACCAATAAATGCAGCGCCGCTCACTTGGCGTCCCCCTCGATCTCGGCGGTGTCACTGCCGGCGTCTGCGGCGACGGCCGCGTCCGTGTCGTACAGGCCGAAGTACCGGGCGGCCGTGTCCATGTCCTTGTCGCCACGCCCGGACAGGTTGACGATGATCAGCCCGTCCCTGCCCAGCTCCTTGCCCACCTCCAGGGCACCCGCCAGCGCGTGGGCGCTCTCGATGGCCGGGATGATGCCCTCGGTCCGCGACAGCAGGCGCAAGGCCCGCATGGCCGCGTCGTCGGTGACGGCGCGGTACTCGCCGCGGCCGCTGTCCTTGAGGTACGAGTGCTCGGGGCCGATGCCCGGGTAGTCGAGGCCGGCCGAGATCGAGTACGGCTCGGTGATCTGCCCTTCCTCGTCCTGCAGGACGTAGCTCCTGGAGCCGTGGAGGATGCCGGGCTCGCCGGCGGTGAGGGTGGCCGCGTGCTCACCGGTCTCGATGCCGTGGCCGGCGGGCTCGCAGCCGATGAGGCGTACGTCCGTGTCGGGGACGAAGGCATGGAAGAGGCCGATGGCGTTCGACCCGCCGCCCACGCAGGCGATGGCAGCGTCGGGAAGGCGTCCGGCGCGCTCCAGGATCTGCCGCCGGGCCTCGACACCGATGACACGGTGGAAGTCACGGACCATGGCCGGGAACGGGTGCGGTCCCGCGACGGTCCCGAACAGGTAGTGGGTGTGATCTACGTTGGCGACCCAGTCGCGGAACGCCTCGTTGATGGCGTCCTTGAGGGTGCGGGAGCCGGACTTCACGGCGACGACCTCGGCCCCCAGCATACGCATGCGGGCGACGTTGAGGGCTTGCCGCCGGGTGTCGATCTCGCCCATGTAGATGGTGCACTCGAGGCCGAAGAGGGCGCAGGCGGTGGCCGTCGCGACGCCGTGCTGGCCGGCTCCGGTCTCGGCGATGACGCGGGTCTTGCCCATGCGCCTGGTGAGCAGCGCCTGGCCGAGCACGTTGTTGATCTTGTGGGATCCGGTGTGGTTGAGGTCTTCCCGCTTGAGGAAGATCCGGGCGCCACCGGCGTGTTCGGCGAAGCGTGGCACCTCGGTCAGGGAGCTGGGCCGGCCGGTGTAGTGGACAAGGAGGTCGTCCAGCTCGCGCGCGAACGCGGGATCGGCCTTGGCCTTGTCGTACTCCACGGCGACTTCGTCCACGGCGGCGACCAGCGCCTCCGGGATGAACTTCCCGCCGAACGTGCCGAAGTACCCCTCGGCACTGGGAACCTGACCCTCGGGGTCAGGAATGAAGAACTCGCTGGGCATGCGGTTACCTCACAGGGGCGTGGGCCCCGGTCGCAAGTCGGATGTGGGGTCACGGTCATCGCGTCGCACACGGCTCCATGGAGCGGCATCGGCCCGGCCTGCGGGGCCCGGCCGACGCTGCCCGGCCCTCGACATGGTCAGCCGACGTGCCGACGTCCCGTCGGAGGGCACGGTCCGGATGTTCCATCACCGCCGGACGACAGCAGGGGCCGCCGAGGGCAAGCCCCCGGTTTCGGCAAGGGGCGGGTCTGGGGCTCTTCATCCCGCCGCGAGGGCGAGACCGCACCAGACCCTGGCTCAGGGGGAGCCCAGGCGCGCGCGAACGCGCGGACGCCATCGCATTCCGTTGACCTGGCCCGGCTCGTCGCCGATGACGTAGCGGACACGACGGCCGTGCACGCGCCGCGCAGGAGCCCGGCAGCCGCGCGGGCGGCAGCCGCGGGCCAGGCGTGCGTAGGGATCTCGGGCCGCCGAGGGGGTCGCCGCGACGACGCGCACGCCGAGGCGGGCCTCGTCGGTGCACAGGGCCGCTGCGGCGGGGCGCGCCCCGAGGCGGCGGTCGTCTTCGTGGCTCAGGGCCGGCGCAGCGGGCGGTGCGGCCCGCCATGCGCGCACCGAGATGCCGTCGGGGCGCGGGCCCGGACGGGTGACGGCGGCGAAGGAGGCGGCGGCGCGCACCGGAGCGTCAGTCCCGTCCGTGCCGCAGCGCGGGGTGCGCCCCCGCGGCGACCAGATCGGAGACGGCCATCTTCGGGTCGCGTCCGGTGACCAGCGACTCGCCCACCAGCACCGCGTCGGCGCCGGCGTTGGCGTAGGCGATGAGGTCGTGCGGGCCGCGGACGCCGGACTCGGCGACCTTGACGACGCTGCCGGGGATCTCGGGGGCGACCCGGTCGAACGTCGACCGGTCGACCTTCAGCGTCTTCAGATCGCGTGCGTTGACACCGATCACCTTCGCGCCGGCGTCCACCGCCCGCTCGACCTCGTCCTCGTCGTGCACCTCGACGAGCGGTGTGAGCCCGATGGACTCGGCGCGCTCGATCAGGGACTCCAGGGCTGACTGCTCCAGCGCGGCGACGATCAGCAGGGCCAGGTCCGCGCCGTACGCCCTCGCCTCCCACAGCTGGTACGACGTGACGATGAAGTCCTTGCGGAGGACCGGGACGTTCACGCGGGCGCGGACCGCCTCCAGGTCGGCCAGCGAACCTCCGAAGCGGCGCTGCTCGGTGAGGACGGAGATGATGGCCGCGCCACCCGCCTCGTAGTCCGCCGCCAGCCCGGCCGGGTCGGCGATCGCCGCCAGCGCACCCTTGGAGGGGCTGGACCGCTTCACTTCACAGATGACCTTGACGCCGTCACCGCGCAGGGCGGCCACGCCGTCCTTGGCCGCCGGAGCCTTCGCCGCGCGCTCCTTGAGCTCGTCGAGGCTGACGCGCGCCTGCCGCTCCGCGAGGTCGGCACGGACTCCGTCGATGATCTCGTCGAGCACACTCACGCGAGCGGCCCCCTTCCCTGACGATGGACAGTTGAAGCGGTTGGACAGTTGAACATCCGACCCGGTCCGCCCGCTTCAAAGGGAAGCGGCATCAGACGAAACCAGTGGTCACTGCGATGATATCCGCAGGAGGGCGTAGGCCTCGCATCCGGTTGACGCCGGTCCCAGTACCTGGACATTCGCCAGTTGATCAAGGATGGAGCCAGCCGCCGAACGGCAGGTTCCGGACCACCGTGAAGACCAGGAGCAGCACACCGAGGCCCCACAGGTGGACGGGCCCCGGATCGAGGCGCAGCGGGCGCCCCCGGACCGACCGATCCGCCCAGACGGTCCACACCACCGCGAACACGAGGTACCCCACGACCGCGAGGGCGTTCGCCCTGAGCGCCGCCGCGAAGTCACCGTGCACGAAGGCGTGCGCGCTGCGCAGTCCGCCGCAGCCGGGACAGTACACCCCCGTGTACTGGAGCAGCGGACAGGCGGGGTAGTGCCCGGGTTCGTTCGGGTCCACGACGGCGACATACGCGAAGGCCCCGACGACGGCCGCGAGCACACCGGCGGGCACGGCGAGCCGCCGCGGCACGGATCCGGGCGTCGCCCTCTGGGTTTCGGCGTTCACGCCGA
Organism: uncultured Streptomyces sp.; assembly: GCA_965650905.1. Taxonomy (GTDB): domain Bacteria; phylum Actinomycetota; class Actinomycetes; order Streptomycetales; family Streptomycetaceae; genus Streptomyces. The sequence goes on from CBFGQM010000125.1 coordinate 9,900, forward strand.
GCATTCTGCCGCCTGCGGACGAAGCCCGCACACGCGCGAGAAAGGCGGCCCTCGGCGCTCGAAGCCGGTGCCGCCTCCCGTGTGCTGCCGTGTCGGTCAGCTCTTGACCGCGGCCACCTGGTCGGCCTCCTCGGCGGCCCCGGGCCTGCCCGCGGTCTTCCGCTGGCCGAGTCCCGCCGCGCTCATGGCCATGCCCACCAGGCCTCCGAGGGCGGCGATGACCATGCCGGCCCAGAAGCCCAGCGGATTGGCCATCACCATGAAGGCACCCGCGACGCAGAAACCGATCAGGACGATGGTGACACCGGTCCAGGCGGCCGGGGTGTGACCGTGGCTGCTGCCCGCCATGACTTTGCTCCTCGTTGCTGATTGCGTATGTGCCTGTGTGAATCGGACACTCGTCGTCCATTGTCCCGTACTCACCCGTAGGCGGTGAGCGGGGGTCCTGCCTGGGGCACGACGCCGAAGCGCCGACCTGAAGCCCAGCGAGTCTCCCGGTGGGCGTCCGGGTGGGGATGTCCCGGTGGATGTCCGGAGTGTCCCGGTGGGCTACTACGCCCCGGTCGGGTCCTCGCCCCGGTCCAGCGCCTTCCACATCTCCTCGGGCCGGTCGGGGTCCGCAGCGGGCCTGGTCTTGCGGGGCCGGGAGGTGCCGTCCCGCTCGTACCGGCCCGACATGGCCGGCCACAGCCGTCCGTAGCGCAGTGCGAGCAGGCCGGCGAGCAGGAGCAGCAGACCACCCACCGCGGCGACGTACGGCCAGGCGGTGTGGCTCATGGAGTCGACCGTAGCGGCGGTGTCGCCGGAGGCCTGCGCGGCCTTGTCGTCGAGCGCGGAACGGTCGGAGGCACCGAGGAGCGCCGCGGCCACCGTGCCCGCGCCGGAGAGCGCGAGGAGCCCGGCGACCAGGAGGCGTCCGGCGCGGCGTACGGCGAAGACGGCAACGAGGGCGGCGAGGCCCACTACGGCGAGGGCTGCGGGCATGCCGGTGACGTCGCTTCCGGTGGCGCTCAGCGGGAAGTCGCCGCCTGCCACCGTCGCGGTGCCCTCCGACCAGCCCTGCCGCGAGGCGAGCAGCGCCACGGCCGCGCCGAGCGCGCCGCACAGCAGGGCGAGGCCGAGGCTGCGCCGGCCGGACCGGGTGGGTCCGGTGGGTCCGGTGGGTCCGGTGGCTTCGTGTCGGGGGCGAGGTACGGCAGTCACGTACTCCACTATCGCCCCGACCGCGGGCGAACCGTCACCCGGGGTTCGTGTGAGACGCGTCCTGTCCACCGCTGCCGGCCGAGCCGCCGGCCGGACTACTGGCCGAGCGGTCGGCCGGACTGCTGACCGAGCCGGTTCGCCGTGTGCACCGCGCGCAGGACGGCGGCGGCCTTGTTGCGGCACTCGGTGTCCTCGGCCACCGGGTCCGAGTCGGCCACGACACCGGCGCCGGCCTGCACGTATGCCGTGCCGTCCCGCAGCAGCGCGGTACGGATGGCGATGGCGGTGTCGGAGTCGCCGGCGAAGTCGAGGTAGCCGACGCAGCCGCCGTACACACCGCGGCGCGCGGGTTCCAGCTCGTCGATGATCTGCATCGCACGGGGCTTGGGAGCGCCGGAGAGGGTGCCTGCCGGGAAGCACGCGGTCAGGACGTCGAAGGCCGTACGCCCCCGAGCGACCTTGCCGGTCACCGTCGAGACGATGTGCATGACGTGCGAGTAGCGCTCGATGGACATGAAGTCGATGACCTCGACGGAACCCGGCTCGCAGACGCGGCCGAGGTCGTTGCGGCCCAGGTCGACGAGCATCAGGTGCTCGGCGCGCTCCTTGGGGTCGGCGAGGAGTTCGTCGGCGAGGGCCTGGTCCTCGTGCGGGTTCGCGCCGCGCGGTCGCGTGCCGGCGATGGGGTGCACCATCGCGTGCCCGTCCTCGACCTTGACCAGGGCCTCCGGGGAGGAACCCACGACGTCGAAGCCCTCGAAGCGGAAGAGGTACATGTACGGCGAGGGGTTGGTGGCCCGCAGTACGCGGTAGACGTCCAACGCGCTTGCGGTGCAAGGGGTTTCGAAGCGCTGTGAGGGCACGACCTGGAAGGCCTCGCCCGCGCGGATGCGCTCCTTGATGTCCTCGACGGCGTCCTGGTAGTCGGGGCCGCCCCACAGCGCGGTGTACTCGGGGAGTTCGGAGGGCGGGAGCGCGGCGGGCGGCTGCGAGACCGGGCGCGACAGGTCGGCCTCCATGGCGTCGAGGCGGGCGACGGCGTCCGCGTACGCCTCGTCGACGCCCGTGTCGAGGTCGTTGTGGTTGATCGCGTTGGCGATCAGCAGGACCGTGCCGTCCCAGTGGTCAAGGACCGCGAGGTCACTGGTGAGCAGCATGGTCAGCTCGGGCAGTCGCAGGTCGTCGTGGTCGCCGGGGCCGATCTTCTCCAGGCGGCGCACGACGTCGTAGCCGAGGTAGCCGACCATGCCGCCGGTGAACGGCGGCAGTCCGCTGTCGTGGACGAGGTCGTGCGGGGTGTGCAGCGCCTCGACGGTGGCGCGCAGGGCAGTGAGCGGGTCGCCGTCGAGGGGAACACCGACCGGGGGCGAGCCGACCCAGCGGGCCTGCCCCTCGTGCTCGCTCAGGGTCGCGTGGCTGCGGACGCCCACGAAGGAGTAGCGAGACCATGACAGCGCGGCGCGGCCGTTCTCGGCGGACTCCAGCAGGAAGGTGCCGGGGCGCTCGGCGGCGAGCTTGCGGTAGAGCGCGACGGGCGTGTCGCCGTCCGCGAGGAGCTTGCGGCTGACGGGGATGACACGCCGGTCGGTGGCCAGCTTGCGGAACGTCTCGAAATCCATGGCGGCTGACCCTACTGTCCGGTCGGCAGTACGTCGGACCCGGCGCCCTCGAGGAGGACGTCGGCGTCGAAACAGGTGCGGGCGCCCGTGTGGCAGGCGGCGCCCACCTGGTCGACCTTCACGAGGAGGGTGTCGGCGTCGCAGTCGAGGGCGACGGACTTGACGTGCTGGACGTGCCCGGAGGTGTCGCCCTTGACCCAGTACTCCTGGCGGCTGCGCGACCAGTAGGTGCAGCGGCCGGTGGTGAGCGTCCGATGCAGCGCCTCGTCGTCCATCCAGCCCAGCATCAGCACCTCTCCGGTGTCGTACTGCTGGGCGATGGCGGGCAGGAGGCCGTCGGGGCTGCGCTGGAGCCGCGCGGCGATCTCCGGGTCGAGGCGGCTGGGCCGGGACGTGCTGGTCATACCGGCCATTGTGCCGCGCCCGGACGGGCGGACCGGGCACCGTCCACTGGGCGGACCCGGCGCCCGGTCGTAGGCTGGCCTGCATGTCGACCCATGCCAAGCGTGAA
>CBFGQM010000126.1:0-13127 GCA_965650905.1 uncultured Streptomyces sp.
GTTCTTCACCGCGCTGACCTCGACACCGGAGCCCTTGGCGATACGGGCGCGGCGCGAGCCGTTGATGATCGTCGGCTCCTGGCGCTCGGCCGGGGTCATCGACTTGATGATGGCGGCCGTGCGGTCGACGTCGCGCTCGTCGAGGTTGTTGATCTGGTCCTTGATCTGACCCATGCCGGGGAGCATGCCGAGCAGCTTGGAGATGGAGCCCATCTTCCTGACCTGCTCCATCTGGGCCAGGAAGTCGTCGAGCGTGAAGTCCTGGCCCTTCTTGGAGGCCAGCTTGGAGGCCATCTTCTCGGCCTCTTGCTGCGAGAAGGTCTGCTCGGCCTTCTCGATCAGCGTGAGCATGTCGCCCATGCCGAGGATGCGGGACGCCATGCGGTCCGGGTGGAACGCGTCGAAGTCGTCCAGCTTCTCGCCGTTCGAGGCGAACATGATCTGACGGCCGGTGACGTGCGCGATCGACAGCGCCGCACCACCGCGGGCGTCACCGTCGAGCTTCGACAGGACCACGCCGTCGAAGCCGACGCCGTCACGGAAGGCCTCCGCGGTGTTGACCGCGTCCTGTCCGATCATCGCGTCGACGACGAAGAGGACCTCGTCCGGCGAGACCGCGTCACGGATGTCCGCGGCCTGCTGCATCATCTCGGTGTCGATGCCGAGGCGGCCGGCGGTGTCGACGATGACGACGTCGTGCAGCTTCTGTCGCGCGAACTCGATGGAGTCCTTGGCGACCTTCACCGGGTCGCCCACCCCGTTGCCCGGCTCGGGCGCGTAGACGGCCACACCCGCGCGCCCGGCGACGACGCTCAGCTGGTTCACCGCGTTCGGGCGCTGGAGGTCACAGGCGACGAGCACCGGGGTGTGGCCCTGGCCCTGGAGCCACTTGCCCAGCTTTCCGGCGAGGGTCGTCTTACCGGCACCCTGCAGACCCGCGAGCATGATCACCGTCGGCGGCTGCTTGGCGAAGCGCAGGCGCCGGGTCTCACCGCCGAGGATGCCTACAAGCTCCTCGTTTACGATCTTGATGACCTGCTGGGCGGGGTTCAGCGCCTGCGAGACCTCTGCGCCGAGGGCCCGCTCCTTCACCTTCTTGATGAAGGCCCGCACCACCGGCAGCGCGACATCCGCCTCCAGCAGTGCGATACGGATTTCGCGGGCCGTGGCGTCGATGTCCGCCTCGCTGAGGCGCCCCTTACCGCGGAGGTTCTTGAAAGTCGCTGCGAGGCGATCGGAAAGAGTGTCGAACACGGCGGTCGCGAATCCTCTAGTAGGGAGCGGGCGGACAGGATCGCCCTCCAGGGTATCTGCCCGAGCGGGTTCTTTAAGAGCTCGGTGCGCCTCCGGGGCACAGAAGCCGGAGACCGGGCTCACTCCCGCAACGTCTCCTCCAGCGCTCGGACCACCGCAGCCGCTTCCTCGCCCGGCAGCGGCGTGCCGTCGGGCCCCGTCACATAGAAGGCGTCCACCGCGTTCGCGCCCAGCGTGGAGACATGGGCGCTGCGCACCCGGACGTTCGCCTCCTCCAGGGCCCGCCCGATGCGGTGAAGGAGGCCCGGGGCGTCATGGGCGCGCACCTCGATGACCGTGGCAAGCCGGGATCCGGAGGAAGCCACGGTCACCCGCGGCGGCGGTGCCACGATGCCCCGCCTGCGCGGATACGCGGCGTCCCGCTCGGCGAGCCGCCCGGCGATGTCGAGGGAGCCGTCGAGGGCGCGCACGAGGTCCGCGCGGAGCCGGGCGGCCTGTGGCAGCGACCCGTACTCGGCGGCGACGCGCCAGGCGAGGAGCAGCACGGAGCCCTCGGATGCCTCGGATGCCTTGGATGCGTTGGAGTCTTCGGAGGCCTCGGACGCCTCGGAGGCATCCAAGGCCTGGACCGTGTCGGGCAGGCTCAGCACCCGCAGCTCCGCAGTGCGCACGGTGAGCCGGTGCGTTGCGAGCACGCCGGCCACCGCGGGCAGCACCCCGGACTGGTCCGGCACCGCGATGAGCAGTTCAACTCCGAGGGGCTCCGGTTCGGCCGAGGACTCCTCGGCCGGCGGCTCGGTCTGGGCGCGCAGCGCGAGTACCGGACCGCCCGTGCGGAACGCCTCGATGGCGAGCCGTTCCTGCTCGGCGGTGGGCGCCTCGGCCTCCGGCTCCTCGGGGGCGTTCCCGGCGAACACGGCTGCGACCCGCTTCACCAGGTCGGCCACGAGGGATGCGCGCCACGAGGACCAGGCGGCCGGCCCGGTGGCCAGCGCGTCCGCCTCGGTGAGCGCGTGCAGCAGCTCCAGCGTGCCCTGTGAGCCAACCGCCTCGGCGACCGAGCGCACGGTGGCCGGATCCTCCAGGTCGCGCCGGGTCGCCGTCTCGACAAGGAGCAGATGGTGGCGTACGAGGGTGGCGAGCACCGCCACGTCCGCGCGGTCGAAGCCGATACGGGCGGCCACGTCCTTCGCGATGATCTCGCCGGCGACGCAGTGGTCGCCGGGCCAGCCCTTGCCGATGTCGTGCAGCAGTGCGGCGACCAGGAGGAGGTCGGGGCGGCTCACACCCCGGGTCAACTCGGAGGCGCGCACCGCCGTCTCGATCAGGTGCCGGTCGACGGTCCAGATGTGTACGGCGTTGCGCTGCGGGCGGCAGCGTACGCGCTCCCAGTCGGGCAGCAGTCGGGTGATCAGCCCGTCCGCCTCCAGGGCCTCCCAGACCTCGACGGTCGGACGGCCGGAGCCGAGCAGGGTGACGAGCTGTTCGCGGGCCTCGGCGGGCCAGGGCGTGGGCAGCGGGCGGGTCGCTGCGGCCATACGGCGGACCGCGTGCAGCGAGAGCGGCAGACCGGACTCCGCTGCCGCGGCGGCGGCGCGCAGCGGCAGCACCGGGTCTCGATCGGGACGCGCGACGCGGGCGAGGACGACCTCCCCGTCGTGCTCTACGACGCCCTCCGCCAGCGGGGAACGCTCGGTGACCGGCTTGCGGACGCCCAACATGGCGCGCAGGCGCGGCCTCACGGAGCGCGAACGCAGCACGCGCCCCACCTCGCGCCAGGTGACGTCACTGGCGTAGGAGATGACGCGGGCGGCCTCGTACACCTGGCGCAGCAGGGTGTCGGCGTCCAGCAGGCCGAGTTCCGCGGCGACCTGATCCTGTTCCTGCAGCGAGAGCCGGTCGGTGGCTCGGCCGGTGGCGAGGTGCAGGGCGTCACGGACGTCCAGCAGCCGCTTGCGCGCGTCGGCCAGGCCCTCGCGGGGGGCGTCCGCGAGCCAGGAGGCGGCGACAGCGCGCAGCGCGGTGGCGTCCCGCAGTCCGCCGCGCGCCTCCTTCAGGTCCGGTTCGAGGAGGTACTGCAACTCACCCTGGCGCTCGGCCCGTTCGGCGCACAACTCCTGGAGTTCGGGGAGGCGCTTGAGTGCCTGGTTGCGCCAGTCGGCGAGGACGGCCGTACGCAGCTCGGCGGTGAGACCGAGGTCGCCCGCGAGGTGGCGGGCGTCGAGCAGTCCCAACTGAACCTTGAGGTCCTCGCCCGCGGTCTTGCGTGCCTCCACCGGCGTGCGCACGGAGTGGTCGAGGGCAAGGCCGAGGTCCCACACGGGGTACCAGATACGGTCGGCGAGGGCGGCGACCGCTCCGGAGTCGCTTCCGTCGTGGAGGAGCAGCAGGTCGAGGTCGCTGCGTGGGGAGAGTTCACCGCGGCGGTAGCCGCCGACGGCGACGAGCGAGACTCCGCGCAGGGCGACCGCTCCGGCGTCGAACAGACCGGTGAGCCAGTCGTCGGTCAGTTCGGCCAGGGCCGAACGGCGCGGCGGCCCGGACTGCGCCCCCTCCTGGAGGAGGCGCAGCCGGGCCGCCGCGTAGCCGTTGGGTCCCGAGTCCTCTGCTTCCTTGCGCACGTCCGTACTCGCCACCCAGCGGCTCCTGTTCTCTTCTCTGTCCCTCGGAGGTCCTTAGAGCGCGTCGGGTCCGCGCTCGCCGGTCCGGACCCGGACGGCGGTCTCGACCGGGATGGACCAGACCTTGCCGTCTCCGATCTTGCCGGTACGGGCCGCCTTGACGATGACATCGACGAGCTGTTCGGCGTCGTCGTCCTCGGCCAGCACCTCGATACGGATCTTGGGCACCAGGTCGACCGTGTACTCGGCGCCACGGTAGACCTCGGTGTGTCCCCGCTGACGACCGTAGCCGCTTGCCTCTGTGACCGTCAGGCCGTGAACACCGAAGGCCTGAAGAGCTTCCTTGATCTCGTCGAGCCGGTGGGGCTTGACGACGGCAGTGATGAGCTTCATGCCTCAACCTTCTGGGCCTCAGCAGCGTCGCTGCTCTGCGCGGACGTGGTGGACGCGGAGATGTGGGAACCCGCCGCGGAGCTGAAGTCGTATGCGGTCTCGGCGTGGAGCGCCTGGTCGATACCGCTGACCTCGTCGTCCTCGGAGGCCCGGAAGCCCATCGTCTTCTTGATCACCAAGGCGAGGATGTAGGTCACGACGAAGGTGTAACCCATGACCGAGAAGGCGCCGATGGCCTGGGACAGGAACTGGGCGCCGCCGCCGACTCCGCCGATGGCGAGGAAGCCGACCATCAGGGTGCCGAGGACACCGCCGACGAGGTGAACGCCGACGACGTCCAGCGAGTCGTCGTAGCCCAGCTTGTACTTGAGGCTGACGGCCCAGGAGCAGACCGCGCCGGCGACGACACCGATCAGCAGGGCGCCGAAGGCGTTGACGCTGCCGCCGGAGGGGGTGATCGCGACGAGACCGGCCACCGCACCGGAGCAGGCGCCCAGCGTGGTGAACGCACCGTGGCGGATGCGCTCGTAGATCAGCCAGCCGAGCATGGCGGCGGCGGTCGCGATCTGCGTGTTGAACGCCATCAGACCGGTGGTGCCGTCGACGCCGAGCTCGGAGCCCGCGTTGAAGCCGAACCAGCCGAACCACAGCAGGGCGGTGCCGAGCACGACCAGCGGCAGGTTGTGCGGCCGCATCGGGTCCCGCTTGAAGCCGACCCGCTTGCCCACGACGAGAACCGCCGCGAGGGCGCCGATACCGGCGTTGATGTGCACCGCGGTACCACCGGCGAAGTCGATCACGGCCGGGTCGAGCTGGGAGAGCCAGCCACCGCCCCAGACCCAGTGGGCGACCGGGAAGTACACCACGGTGACCCAGACGCCGATGAAGACCATCCAGGAGCTGAACTTGACGCGGTCGGCCAGAGCACCGCTCATCAGCGCGGCGGTGATCACCGCGAACAGCATCTGGAAGAGGGAGAACGCGAGGAGCGAGATCTTCTCGCCGGCGAAGTTCTCCATCGTGCTGTCGGCGCTGACACCCTTCAGCCCGATCATGTCCAGGTTCCCGATCAAGCCACCCGAGTCGCCGCTGAAGGCGAGGGAGTGCCCGTACAGGACCCACAGGACGCTCACGATGCCCAGCGAGATGAAGGACATCATCAGCATGTTCAGCACGCTCTTGGAGCGGACCATGCCGCCGTAGAAGAGGGCCAGGCCCGGCGTCATCACCATGACGAGCGCCGCGCTGATCAATACGAATCCGGTATCTGTGCCGTTCAAGGCCGATATCTCCTCGTCGTCGGAACGGCCCGTGCGGATGCTCAAGCTGTGGGGAGGGCCGACTGTGCTAGGAGATTGACGCAACACCGTTTCACAGGGCGCGCCGACATGTTTCACGGAGATGACGAAGGGGCCGTCCGTGTTACAGATGCATGAACTGCGCGGATGGCGCGCGCATCGATTCATCGTGGCGCAACCTTCCCCGAAGGACGAGAACCGGCCACGGCCGGCCATCCGGTGACCTGGCGTGAGGGAGCCGGGCCGGGTGGTTCGGGACGGCGGGCCGCGGCCGGGGTATCCGGGGTCAGCCGGCTTCGGCGGTCTCGGGCAGGTCAGCGGCGAGTTGCTCGGTCAGATCCGCCACCTCGGCCATGTCCCCGAAGTCGCGTACGGCCGTGTCGACGGTCTTTCGGATACGGGTGTTCACCCGCTCGGAGCGCACCTTCTTGGCGATCATCAGGGCCTTCCTGGCGAGCACCGTGCTCTGCTCGGGCTCCCGCTGCAGCAGGTGCACCGTGGCCATCCCGATGAGGTTGAGTGCGTACGAACGCTGATGCTCGGCGTCCTGCTCGAAGAAGTCGACGGCCTTTTCCATCACGGGCTCGGCCAGCGAGGCGTATGTAGGACTGCGGCCCGCCACATAGGCGAGGTCGCGGTAGGAGTGGGAGGTCTCCGCGTGCAGCTCCGCCTCGGAGAAGAAGCGGATCCAGTCGGGCTCGGGTTCGGTGAACTCCTCGGCGTCCTGGAAGCTGTCCTCGGCCATCCGGACGGCGCGTTTGCATTTGCCGGGCTGGCCCATATTGGCGTAGGCCCGGGCCTCCATCGCATACAGCATGGACTGCGTCCGCGGGCTCGCGCAGTCGCGACTTCCGTACTGGGCGAGGTGGATCAGCTCCAGCGCGTCGTCGGGCCGCCCGAGGTGGATCATCTGGCGGCTCATGCTCGACAGGATGTACGAGCCCAGCGGCTTGTCGGCGGCTTCCTTGGCGGCGTGCAGGGCGAGCACGAAGTACTTCTGGGCGGTGGGCTGCAGACCGACGTCGTAACTCATCCAGCCGGCCAGCTCGGCGAGCTCGGCGGCGACCTTGAACAGGCGCTTGCCGGTGGCCTCGGGCTGGGGCTCCTGAAGGAGGTCGGTCACCTCGTGCAGTTGGCCGACGACCGCCTTGCGGCGCAGGCCGCCGCCGCACTGGGCATCCCACTGGCGGAACATGGCCGTGGAGGACTCGAGCAGATCGAGCTCGGGCTTGGACAGCCGGCCGACGCGGCGCGAGACGGCCTGGGGCTCGGCCTTCTCGCGGGGGGCGGTGGGACCGGGCACCAGCCAGCGCTGCATGGGCTCGATCAGCGACGAGCCGGCCGAGAGGACCAGCGAGGTGCCGAGGAAGCCGCGACGGGCCAGCATCAGGTCACTGCGCGAGAACTCACTGATCAGCGCGACGGTCTGCGGACCGGTCCAGGGCAGGTCGACGCTGGACACGGAAGGCGACTGGTGTGCGGCGCGCAGGCCGAGGTCCTCAACAGCGACGACGCATCCGAAGCGCTCGGAGAACAGCTCGGACAGGATGCGCGGGATCGGCTCGCGCGGGTTCTCCCCGTCGAGCCAGCGGCGTACGCGCGAGGTGTCCGTGGAGATGTGGTTGGCCCCCAGCCGACGAGCCCTGCGGTTCACCAGGCGCGCCAGCTCGCCCTTGGACCAGCCGCTGCGCACGAACCACGAAGCCAGCAGCTCATTGGGGCGCTTGTCAGCGTTCGTCCCACTTCCGTCGTTGCCGCCCACTGGAACGCCCCTATCCGTGAACCACTTGCGCGTTGTGTGCGCCAAGCCCTACCGATCGCCGGTAAGTACGGTCACCCGTCCGGCGGCTATCACCCATCGAACAAGGAACCGACTTGCCTTCGGCATACTCACGAGTGCGCGCGTCCACAGGACCGTGCACTCACAGTAATCCCACGATCACCCGTGCAGCCACGGAGAGCACGTAACCGCCACCATTCGCCACCCCTTCGAATGAACTCCGGATGGCCCGCACGCGATTCACTTGACGCAGCACGACCAGGAGTAGACGGAGCGGTGCGGGACGGGGCGCGCGAAGCCGAGCGCACGACCCGGGGCAGCGCTGAGCGCCGCTGGATCACAGACGACATCGGAACGCAGAGTCACGTGGGGATTCCCACATCACGGCCCCGCCCTGCGACCGCGCCGACCTCGGCCCGTCCGCTGGCTCCGCTCCCCCGCCCTCGACTCGGCGACGAAGCCACCCGCCGCACGGCTGCTGCTGGGGACGTGGGCTTACGTGGCGCACCGGTCGCGCATATAGCCCGGCCGGGCGGCAGCAGCGAAGCGCGCGTCCCCGGCTGCACGTCAGGAACGCGCGCTTCTTCCCTCACCGACGACATTCGCAAGTGACTACTCTCCGACAAGAGCGTCAACGAACGCCTCCGGCTCGAACGGCGCCAGGTCGTCGGCGCCCTCACCCAGTCCGACCAGCTTGACCGGTACGCCCAGCTCGCGCTGCACAGCGATGACGATGCCGCCCTTGGCCGTGCCGTCGAGCTTGGTCAGGACGATGCCGGTGATGTCGACGGCCTCGGCGAAGACACGGGCCTGCACGAGGCCGTTCTGACCAGTGGTGGCGTCCAGGACAAGCAGCACCTCGTCGAGCGGGGCGTGCTTCTCGACGACGCGCTTGACCTTGCCGAGCTCGTCCATGAGGCCGGTCTTGGTGTGCAGCCGCCCGGCGGTGTCGATAAGGACGACGTCGGCGCTCTCCTCGATGCCCTCCTTGACGGAGTCGAAGGCGACGGACGCGGGGTCGCCGCCCTCGGGGCCGCGCACGGTGCGGGCTCCCACGCGCTCGCCCCAGGTCTGCAGCTGGTCGGCGGCGGCGGCGCGGAAGGTGTCGGCCGCGCCCAGCACGACGTGCTTGCCGTCGGCGACCAGTACGCGCGCGAGCTTGCCGGTGGTGGTGGTCTTGCCGGTGCCGTTGACCCCGACGACCATCACGATGCCCGGGGTGTCCAGACCCGACTCGGTGTTCACCGTGCGGTCGAAGTCGGGGACGAGGAGGGTGAGCAGCTCCTCGCGCAGCAGGCCGCGCAGCTCCTCGGGCGTACGGGTGCCGAGCACCTTCACCCGCTCGCGCAGCCTCTCGACCAGCTCCTGGGTGGGCTGCACGCCGACGTCCGCGACGAGCAGCGTGTCCTCGATCTCCTCCCAGGTGTCCTCGTCGAGGTGCTCGCGCGAGAGCAGCGTGAGCAGCCCCTTGCCGAGCGCGTTCTGCGAACGGGAGAGCCGGGCCCGCAGACGCACCAGGCGTCCCGCGGTCGGCTCCGGGATCTCGATCTCGGGTGCGGCCGGGCGTTCCTCGACGGCAACGGCCCCCGAGGTGTCCGGAAGATCCACCTCCTCGATCGTGCGGCGCGGTTCTTCGCGCGGCGTCTCGGCCTCGTCGCCGACGTGCGGCTCGGCCGGAGGGGCGGTGATGTCGGGCGTGGTGGTGGGCGCCTGCGGAGGCAGCCGCTTCTTCCTGCGGCTGCCGACGACGAGCCCGCCGAGCGCGACGATCACGACCACGGCGATGACTACAGCAAGGATGAGGATTTCCATCAGTTTCCTAGCGAGGGGACCACCGGCTTCAGCCGGTCGGGGAATCGCTTCCTGGTCTGTGGTAATTTCCCTGCGTCCCGCAAGGGATCGGTTCGGGCTGGACCGCAACCTTCGGGTGGGAAGCTCCCCATCCTTACAGGTGGGGAAGCGGAGTCACAACTCCACCAGCATGGCGAAGCGGCGACGTTACAACGGGTCCAGTGTGCGGACCGGTGTCGTGCGCGAAGCGCACACGGGTTGCGGCAGCTCATGACGTGAATCGCCACAACCCTGACAAAGAGCGGCCCGTCGCCCTGGTTGCCTGACGCATCGTCAGCCACCTCCCCCTCCAGACCCGCCCGGTGAAGGCGAAGGGCGCCTCTCCTGCCCGTAACCGTCGCACCTTTCATCCGGTCGGGCCCGGCGCGACGAGCGAGTCGCTGAGCGCCCGCTATCAGGCCGCCGTGAGATGGCCGCGTGTTCGCCGTGGCGGCACCGATCGCACAGCCGATCAACGCGACGGCGATGGCCTGGGCCGGCGCGCAGCCGATGTCGTAGCGGTCCCGGATGACGTCGACGGCGCCGTTGATCACGGCACCGTCGTAGCCGAGCCGTTTTGTTCCGTACTTGAATGGCGCGTGCACGCCATTGGCGCGCGCTCCGGCACTGCGGATGTCTGACCGGTCGGGACCTAACGAAGCCGCTGGCTGATGACCTTCGAGACCCCGTCGCCCTGCATGGAGACGCCGTACAGCGCGTCGGCGACCTCCATCGTGCGCTTTTGGTGGGTGATCACGATCAGCTGTGAGGCCTCCTGCAGCTCCTGCATGATGCGGATGAGCCGCTGGAGATTGGTGTCGTCGAGCGCCGCCTCGACCTCGTCCATCACATAGAACGGGCTCGGCCGCGCCTTGAAGATCGACACGAGCATCGCCACGGCGGTCAGCGAGCGCTCGCCGCCGGACAACAGGCTGAGGCGCTTGACCTTCTTCCCCGGAGGCCGGGCCTCCACATCCACGCCCGTGGTGAGCATGTTGTCGGGATCTGTCAGGATCAGCCGCCCTTCCCCACCCGGGAACAGCCGGCTGAAGACCCCTTCGAACTCCCGGGCCGTATCCCGGTACGCCTCGGTGAAGACCCGCTCGACGCGCTCGTCGACCTCCTTCACCACCTGCAGAAGATCGACGCGCGTCTTCTTGAGGTCCTCCAGCTGCTCGCTGAGGAACTTATGGCGTTCCTCCAGTGCGGCGAACTCCTCCAGGGCGAGCGGGTTGACCTTGCCGAGCTGCTGGTAGGCCCGTTCGGCCGCCTGGAGTCGCTTCTCCTGCTCGGAGCGGACGAACGGCCGGGGCTGGTTGCGCGGGTGATCGACGTCCTCGGGCAGCTCTTCGCCCTCGGCGGGCGGCGAGGGCGACACGAGCTGGTCGGGGCCGTAGCCTGCCACGAGACCCGCCGGTTCCACACCCAGTTCCTCCAGGGCCTTCGACTCCAATTGCTCGATCCGCAGCCGTTTCTCAGCGCCGAGTACCTCGCCGCGGTGCACAGAATCCGTGAGTTTGTCGAGTTCGGCCTTGAGGTCCCGACCCTCGCTGCGGGCGGCGACGAGATCCTGCTCCCTCAGTGCCTTGGCGCTCTCGGCGGCAGCGCGCTCTTCCTTCGCTCTGCCCACCGAGACCTCGACGTGTGCGAGGAGCTGGCGGGCCGCGGAGGCGACGGCCTCGGCGACGGCGGCCTCGTGCCTGAGTCTCGCCGTGCGCTGCTCGGCACGCGCGCGTGCCTCACGTTCGGCGCGCGCGGCCCGGTCCAGCGCATCGGCCCGTCCTGCCAGCCCCTTCACCCGCTCCTCGTGCGTACGCACCTGGAGCCGGGCCTCCATCTCGGTCTGCCGCGCGTTGGCACCGTCCGCGGCGAGCCGATCCCGTACGGAGGTGTCGGGCTCCTCCTCGACGGGCATCTCCTCGGCCACTGCGAGCCGCTGGGCCATCTCTTCCGCTTCCTGTACGGCCCACTCGAGAGCCTCCTGCGCCCGCGCTGCCGCGGCGGCGCTGCGCTCGGCCTCCCCGGCGGCCCCTCGCGCCTGCCCGGCCAGTCGCCCCAACTGCTGCGCGACGGCCGACCTCTCCCGCTCACCGGCCCGCCGTCGCTCCCCCAACGCCTCGACGAGCGCCGCGCGTTCCTGCCGCTGATCGGCGGCAAGGTGCTGCGCCTCGGTCAACTCCTCGCATCGCACGGCGAGTTCTTCCAGCTCAGCAGTGGCTTCGTCGACGGACGCCTGCACTTCCAGCAGGCTCGGAGCCCCAGCCGACCCACCGTACGCGAAGTGCGCCGCAAGCAGATCGCCTTCGGCGGTCACGGCGGTGAGATCCTGCCGCTCGTGCACGAGATCCTCGGCGTCTTCGAGAGTCCCGACCACGACGATACCGCGCAGGAGACGGCGTACGGCGGGCATGAGCTCAGCGGGACCACACACCAGATCAGCGGCGTACGGAGGACCACTGCGCTCCGGGGGGCCGTCGCCGGCCACGCCACTCACCTCATGGGCGGCACCGTACGCATCCTCCGCTTCCTCCGATGCCCCCGCCGACAGCAGGGCCGCTCGCCCCGCGTCCTGCTTGCGGAGCAGGCGGATGGCGTCGGCGGCCGAGGACGGGGTCGTCACGGCGATGGCATCCGCCGCGGCGCCGAAGGCGGCAGCGAGCGGGACCTCGTAGCCCGGGGTCACCGACAGAAGCCCGGCCACCGGGCCCAGCATGCCGGTGAGACGGTCCTTCGCCCCCAGCAGCGCGCCCGTGCCGTCCTTGCGGCGCAGGCCGAGGGCCAGAGCCTCGTGGCGGGCCTGGGTGACGGCGCGCCCCCTTTCCGCGGACGTGGCCGCCTCGCGGGCCGCCGACAGGGCGGCCTCCGCCTCGGCCAGCGCGGACTTGGCCGCCTCGTGCCGCTCGGCACACTCCTCGTCGCCCGCGTCCAGACCGTCGACCTCGGCCTTGAGCGCCTCGTACTCCTCCAGCGCCGTGACCGCCCGCTCCTCGGCCTCGTCCCTCGCCAAGGCGAGGCGGTCGATCTCGGCCTGGGCAGAGGCGGCACGCGAACGGGCCGCGTTGACCTGGCCGTTCAGCCGGGCCAGGCCCTCGCGGCGGTCGGCGATGGCCCGGGCCACGTCCTTCAGACGCCGCTCCTCCACCGCCAGATCGCGCTCCAGTTCTTCCCGGTGTGCGACCGTGTCCTCCAGGGCCCGCTCGGCCGCCTCCATGGCCGCTTCCAGCTCGGCCTCCTGCTCACGGATCCGTGCGGCCTCGCGATTCATGTCCTCGGGTTCACGACCGCGCCGCTCCTCGGGCGGCTGAGCGGTCGCGCTCTTGACGCGCGCGTCGGCCAGCGAGATCGTGCCGCGCACCCGCTCGGCCAGCTGCGACAGCTCGTACCAGGTCTGCTGCGCCCGCTGGAGCAGTGGCGTGAGACGCCGCACCTCGTCCTCCAGGTGCGCCTCCCGCTGGAGCGCCTTCTTCAGTTCGGCCTCGGCGGCGTCCTTGCGTTCCTTGAGCATTGCCTCGTCGGCGATCTCGGCCTGCAGCGCCCGGCGGAGTCGTACGAGATCGTCGGCGAGCAGGCGCAGGCGGGCGTCCCGGAGGTCCGCCTGGATCACCGCGGCGCGGCGCGCTACCGCCGCCTGCCGGCCCAGTGGCTTCAGCTGACGCCTCAGCTCGTCGGTCAGGTCCTGGACGCGGGCCAGGTTCGCCTGCATCGCGTCCAGCTTCCGCAGCGCCTTCTCCTTGCGTTTGCGGTGCTTGAGTACACCCGCGGCCTCCTCGATGAAGGCGCGGCGGCCCATCGGATCGGCGTGCAAAACGGAGTCGAGCCGGCCCTGGCCGACAATGACATGCATCTCGCGGCCGATGCCGGAGTCGGAGAGCAGTTCCTGGATGTCCAGGAGACGACAGGTGTCGCCGTTGATCTGGTACTCGCTGCCGCCGTTGCGGAACATGATCCGCG
>CBFGQM010000127.1:0-12997 GCA_965650905.1 uncultured Streptomyces sp.
TCGGTCCGGTCGAAGACGCCCACTGCGCCGCTCCTGTCGGGTGGCCCGCCGGGTGCGCCGGTCGGGCGACGGTCACCGGTCCCTCGTGAGGCCCGGCGCACTGCAGGGGTGGTGTGCCCCGGGGGGAGGGTAGCGACCTCGTCCAGGGGTAGCCCCGGCACGGCCGTGCGAGCATCGCCCCATGACGGCGCACGTGGCATCCCTGCGCGTGTACGACCCCCAAGTCGTCCCGGGGCTCCTGCAGACCCACCCCTATGCCGAAGCACTGATCGCCGGCGCATTGCCGGAGACCGCGTCCGGCGAGATCGAGAAGCGCGTGCAGGTACGGCTGCGGCGACAGGAACGTATCTCCGCCCCGGAGAACCCGCTGCGCCTGTGGACCGTCCTCGACGAGGCCGCCCTGCGCCGCGTCGTCGGCAACCGCGAGCTCATGCGCGAACAGCTGGAACACCTCGTCGAGCAGTCCCGACTGCCGCACGTCACCGTGCAGGTGATCCCCTTCGAGATGGGCGCACATCCGGGACTCAACGGTCAGTACGCGATCCTCGAGTTCCCCGACGCGGCGGATTCCAGTGTCGTCTACATCGAGGGCGTCACCAGTGATCTCTATCTGGAGAAGGCGAACGATGTACAGAAATACAGCGTGATGTACGAGCATTTGCGGGCACAGGCCCTGAACGTTGATCAATCGCGGCAATTCATCTCGGACATCGCGAAAGTGTATGCAATCTGAAACTGCGTAGAGGGGAGCTGACGCCAGTTCAACCTGCCACTACGCCGGAAAAGTCTTAATAATATACCTTCGCCACATCCCGATGGAAGACTCCGGGCGAATATGCCACCCGGTCGAGTGAATCGTCTCTTCTTGCACCGAAGTTGGCGAGTAGCGTCGATCACACCAAGCAGCGACAACCTTGGCGCAAACCGAACCGTGGGATCCAGAGCGAGCGGACCCGCAGCGCGGTGACAGCCACTCACCACTGAGTACCGGAGCGAACATGGCAATTCAGCAAGGCGCCACGGATACCTGGACCACATCCTCGTATTCCACCGGCAACGGCGCATGTGTAGAGGTCAAGTCCCCCGCCCTGTCGGCGCTGGCCGTCCGCGACTCCAAAGTCCCCGAGGGCCCCACGCTGGCCTTCCCGGCCGACTCGTGGAACGCCTTCGTGGCAGAGGTGAGCCGGAGCACCGTCTGACCTCGAGGGACGCCTCGCACGACGAGAGCCTCGACAACTTTACAAGCACCGCGAGAAGAGCCCTCTCGACTGACCGCCGTCCCAGCCGAGGGGGCTGTTTTTTGGGCTCGGTTCGCCTCCGGGGCACACCCCTTCGACGCATTCGCCGTAGGGCGTCCTGACAAACCCTTTCGACCTGCTTCACGTACGCCATACGGTCGCCGGGCATCGGGTTCGGGCGGAAGGTGCGGCTCGGCCATGGTGATCAGGGCACGGCCCGGACGGACGCCGTACGGGCCCCACGGCGGCCAACCCCGCGTTCCCCCTCGCTGCGGGTCTCCTCAGTCACCTCCATCACGTCGCTCCCCCTAAGCCCGCGGATACCGTGCCAGCCACCCCGGCGAGGACCCGGCCGGGCCGTGCAGAGCGGGTCCCTGGGTCATCTCCATCGCGAAGTCGTCGGCGAGGGCGAGCATCGTGGGGCGGCCCTCCAGCCCGGCCAGCCAGGCCGGCGGGAGGGCGGTCTCACCGTTGAGCGCGCCGAGCAGGGCTCCGGTGAGGGCGCCGGCGGCGCCCGACGGGCCACCGTGGTTCACTGCGAGGCACAGCCCCTGGCGGGTGTCCTCGCCGACCAGCGCGCAGTACACGGCGACCGACAGAACCCCCTCCGCCGTACCCGCCCCGGCCAGCTCCTCGACCCGGGACGGCGTCGGCATCCCCTGCCGTACGGCACCCAGCGCGTGCTGCAGCGCGTCCGCGACCGGCTGCTGTCCCGGCCGCAGGGCGAGCAGCTGGAGCGAGCGCTGCACAGCGGCGTCAAGGCTCTCGCCGCGGGCGAGGCCCTGCACGATCACGGCGTACGCGCCTGCCGCAAGGTAGGCCGTGGGGTGCCCGTGGGTCTGCGTCGCGCACTCGACGGCGAGCTGCATCACGAGCTGCGGCTCCCAACCGACAAGCAGCCCGAAGGGAGCGGAGCGGGCCGCGGCCTCAACGCCGCGGTCCTCCGGGTTCTTGGGCGCGGTCAGCGTGCCCATCAGCTCGTCGCGCAGGCCGAGCAGACAGGCGCGAGCGGGCTCGCGGCGCGCGTACAGCCACTCCTCGCGGGCCAGCCACCCGTCCTCCTTGCGGCGTTCGTCCGGCCCCCAGTCGTGCTGCGTGGCGGCCCACCGCAGATACGCGCGGTGCAGATCCGTCGGCGGATGCCAGGCGCCCGTGTCCCGACGCACCTGGGCACGTATGAGCCCGTCGAACGTGAAGAGTGTCAGCTGGGTCAGATGCGAGACGGCGCCGCGATTGCCGTACCCGAAGGGCAGGTCTGTGAGCCCATCCGCGCCGTACGCCTCGCGGATCTCCTCCATCGAGAGGTCCCCGACCGGCGAGCCCAGCGCATCCCCCACAGCCGCGCCGAGCAGCGTGCCACGCACCCGGCTACGGAAGTCCTGCTGTTCGGCACGGCCCCAGACGGCACCGGACGTAGTACCCACCGAGGCCTCCTCCGATCCGATCCGGATCCCGATCCCGTCCCGTACGGCTACCGTCACGTACGGCTACCGCCACCTACGACTCCCGTCCTGAGGGCCGTCAGTCGAGCACTGTAATCGAACGGGAACGGTGGACTGAGGCGGGAACGGTTTGCGAACCTTGGGGCGACTGGTCGCTTTCTGGGCGGGCGATCGGCCTCAGGAGGAGTACGGGAGGTAACCGCGGGAGGGTCGCATGCGCTGCCTCGTCGACGGCGCACGCCGCACCGGCCACCTCGTGTACGAGTCCACCGCGCCCCGGGGACAGGACAGCGAGCAGCTCCTTGGCCCCCAGCCGGGCGCGGCCCTGGTCCGCCCTACGGCCGGCCCAGCACCGGCAACAGCTCCGGCACGTGCCCGTCCCAAGCCGAAGCCGCCTGCTGCCGTTCCTCCGGGACCTCCCCGTACAAGGTGGTGCGCGGCTTCGCCGGGCGATCCGCTGCCTCCGCGACGGCGATCAGGTCCTTGACGGACTTGTAGGAGCCGTAACCGGAGCCCGCCATACGGGAGATGGTTTCCTCCATCAGTGTGCCGCCGACGTCGTTCGCTCCGGAGCGGAGCATGTCGGCCGCGCCCTGGGTGCCCAGCTTCACCCAGCTGGTCTGGATGTTGGGGATGTGGGGGTGGAGGAGCAGCCGGGCCATCGCGGTGACGGCGCGGTTGTCCCTCGCTGTCGGGCCGGGGCGCGCGATGCCCGCCAGGTACACGGGCGCGTTGGTATGGATGAACGGCAGGGTCACGAACTCCGTGAAGCCGCCCGTCTGTTGCTGGATCCGGGAGAGCGTACGGAAGTGGCCCAGCCAGTGACGGGGCTGGTCCACGTGCCCGTACATCATGGTGGACGAGGAGCGGATGCCCAGCTCATGGGCCGTGGTCACCACCTCGATCCACGTCGCCGTGGGCAGCTTGCCCCGGGTCAGCACCCAACGGACCTCGTCGTCGAGGATCTCGGCCGCCGTGCCCGGGATGGAGTCGAGGCCCGCCTCCTTCGCGGCGGTCAGCCATTCACGGATCGACAGGCCCGTGCGCGTCGCGCCGTTCACCACCTCCATCGGCGAGAAGGCGTGCACATGCATGCCGGGAACGCGGGATTTCACGGCCCGTGCGATGTCGAAGTACGCCGTCCCCGGCAGGTCGGGGTGGATCCCGCCCTGCATGCAGACCTCCACCGCGCCCACGTCCCACGCCTGGGCGGCCCGGTCGGCGACCTGGTCGAGCGACAGGGTGTACGCGTCGGCGTCGGTGCGGCGCTGCGCGAAGGCGCAGAACCGGCAACCGGTGTAGCAGACATTGGTGAAGTTGATGTTCCGGGTGACGATGTACGTGACGTCGTCGCCGACCACCGACGTGCGGACGCCGTCCGCGACCCGGCAGAGCGCGTCCAGCGCCGGCCCGTCCGCGTGCAGTAGCGCCAGCGCCTCGTCGTCGGTGAGCCGGGTCGGGTCGTCGGCCGCCGTCGCGAGCGCCGCCCGCACGTCCGTGTCGATCCGCGACGGCACCATCCCGGGTGCCGCCGCTTCCCGCAGCGCCTCCCAGTCGCCGTACACCTCGTCGAAGTCGTTCCGCCGGTCGCTCGTACGTCCCGCCGTGTCGATGGTGTGGTGCAGATCCGTACGGCCCGAGGCCGTGAACGCCTCCTCGGGCTCCTGCCAGGGCTGCCCCGTGACGAGAGCATCCGGGTCCGCCAGGCCCGTCCTTGGATCAGCCAGCGCCCGTACGTGCGGCAGCAGCCGCGGGTCCAGCCACGGCTCGCCCCGCTGCACGAACTCCGGGTACACACACAGCCGTTCTCGCAGCTCGAAGCCGGCCTCCGCGGACTGCTCCCGCAGGAGGTCGATCTGTGGCCAGGGCCGCTCAGGGTTGACGTGGTCGATGGTGAGGGGCGAGACCCCGCCCCAGTCGTCGATCCCGGCGCCGATGAGCCGCCCGTACTCTCCGTCGACGAGATTCGGCGGGGCCTGGAGGCAGGCGCTCGGCCCCATGACGTGCCGGGCGACGGCGACCGTGGCGACCAGGTCGTCCAGCTCCGCGTCCGGCATCCCGCGCATCGCCGTGTCCGGCTTGGCCCGGAAGTTCTGGATGATCAGTTCCTGGATGCCGTGGTACGCACGCGAGACGCGGCGCAGCGCGAACAGCGACTCCGCCCGCTCCTCGTACGTCTCCCCGATCCCGATCAGCAGCCCGCTGGTGAAGGGGACGGACGACCGCCCCGCATCCTCCAGCACGCGCAGCCGCACCGCCGGCTCCTTGTCGGGCGACCCGTGGTGCGGGCCGCTCGGCTCGGACCACAGCCGCGTGGCGGTCGTCTCCAGCATCATGCCCATGCTGGGCGCGACGGGCTTGAGCCGCTGGAAGTCGGTCCACGCCACGACACCCGGGTTGAGATGCGGCAGCAGCCCCGTCTCCTCCAGGACGCGGATCGAGATGGCCCGTACGTAGGCGATCGTGTCGTCGTAACCATGCGCGTCCAGCCACTCGCGCGCCTCCGGCCAGCGGTCCTCGGGCTTGTCGCCGAGGGTGATCAGGGCTTCCTTGCAGCCGAGTTCGGCACCGCGCCGGGCGATGTCGAGCACCTCGTCCGGGGACATGAACATCCCATGCCCGGCCCGGCGCAGCTTGCCGGGAACGGTGACGAACGTGCAGTAGCGGCACCTGTCGCGGCACAGCCGGGTGAGCGGGACGAAGACGCTCTTCGAGTACGTGATGATCCCCGGCCGGCCCGCGGCCGCCAGGCCCGCGTCCCTCACCCGCCCGGCGGACGCCGCCAGGCCCTCCAGGTGCTCCCCGCGCGCCTGAAGCAGCACGGCCGTCTCGGCGACATCGAGCGCAACGCCGTCGCGGGCGCGTTTGAGGGCGCGTCGCATGGCGTTCGTGGTGGGTCCGGTGGGCTCGGACAAGGAGCTCGCGGAAGTCGTCACCCTTCGAGCATACGATCACATGGATCAGGCACCACTGACGCTGCGTCACAAGTGGCGCGGCGCACAACCAGGTGTAGGCACCCCGCACACCCGGTCCAGCTGCACGCCGGTGTCCGACCCGCCCGGCATGACGTCCGATTCCCTGCACGCCGCGTCGGGGTGCGGTCGATCCCCAGCGCCTCGCAGGCAACGTTCGCCCGTCAAGGAGCGGCGTCCGGTGCGCGTTCTGGGTGTCCGGACGCAAGTCCTCGTACGGGACGGACGTGGGCTTTCGGCTGGTGCGGCGAGAGCGCGTGGCGGGCGGCGCGACGGGGCGAACGTTGCTGTCGGGGCACTAGCTGTCGCCGGGCGCGGCTCCCAGCCACCGCAGAACCGCGTCCGTGCTGCCCCGCGCGTCCAGCTTGGAGTAGATGTTACTGAGGTTGTTGCGGACGGTCTTCTCGCTCAGGCTGAGCCGCACGCCGATCTCCTGCGCACCCAATCCGGTCGACAGCAGCTCCATGATCTGCCGCTCGCGGGGCGAGAGCGTGGACCGCAGCCGCTCCACATCGTCGCTGTGCGGGTCGACCATGCGCTGAGCCGCCTCCCTGAGGGCCGCACACGCCATCGGCGAGAGGTAGGTGTGCCCGGTCGTGGCCCCCACCACCGCCGAGGAGAGCATGCAGGTGCAGTAGTCGCCCTCCACCAGATAACCGGCGCCGCCGCGGAAGACCTCAAGGATCGTGTAGATGTCCCTCCGGGGGCTGATCACAATCAGCGACGCGTTCATGTCGCCCATGGCGCTCAGGAGCGCCGGAAAGGCGTCCGTCGGGTCTTCGCAGCGCAGCACCACGACGTCCACGGCATCGGCGATGTCGTGGGCGAGATCACGCAGGGTGTCGTAAGGCGGAGGCGCGTACAGCACGCGTCGGTTCACGTACGGATCATGCCGGGCAGGCCAGTCGTCGTGCGGCCAGTCGTCCTCGTCGCAGGCGAGGACGACGGTGATTCTCCGGGATGAATCGGCCGAAGCAGCGAGTACGGGGGCATGATGCACCACGTCGCCCTGTCTGGAAGATCGCACCGTCATGTGTCCTTCCGCCGCAGCCATGACCCCTGTACATACGTGCCTCACCCGAGACTTGTTCAAAGTTCCGACCAATTCGATGTCCGACTGTCAGACAGGTTGAGCCCGCAACCACTCATGACCCAATGGTAGACATACGTTTCATAAGCCCACACTCCCACGACCTCTGAAGACGCGGAGCCGCGTCGGCGCCGAACGCCCCCAGCCGGTCCGTGAGTTCGCTCCGGCTCACGCGACCGGAACCGCGCCTGCCTCTGATGGGCCTGCGTCGCCCGGTACCCCCGCGGCGACTCGGCGAGCGCTTCGAGATGGCCGGCAAGGGTGCGTCTCCGTAGCCGGCGTGGCCTCCATGAGATGTACGACAGCACTGATCTGACAGTCCATCCGTTTCTTGGTAAGCGCTCTCTGGGGTGAGAGGACTGTGTGTGAACCCTGTGAGACGTTTCGGTCCACGGTATGGCGACTTGTGATCAGAGCCTCCCCGGATGACGTATCCGCCATGAACAAGGCAAACTGGCCTGGTTGTTCATGACGGTCGGCAGGGGGACAGCGATGGACGGTGTACCACGCGTACCGGAGCCGCGCACACCTGAGCAGTCGCGCCCCGAGGAATCGGCGGCGCTCCGCTTCACCGTGCTCGGACCGGTGCGCGCCTGGCGGGGGGCGGAACCCTTGCCCACCGGGTCCCCGCAGCAGCGTGCGCTGCTCGCGGCGCTGCTCCTGCGCGAGGGCCGTACGGCCACGGCTGCGGAACTGATCGACGCGCTCTGGGGCGAAAAGCCGCCGTCCCAGGCACTGGCGGCGGTCCGTACGTACGCCTCCCGGCTGCGGAAGGTTCTCGGCGCCGGCGTCCTGGTCAGCGAGTCGGGCGGGTACGCGATCCGGTCACTGGGCGACGGGGCGCTGGACCTCGCCCTGGCCCAGGAGCTGGCGGCGGACGCGGAGAAGGCGCATAACTCCCGGGATCTCCGCCATGCGCGGGCGCTCATCAACGAGGCGCTGAGCCTGTGGGACGGGGAGGTGCTGGCGAGCGTTCCCGGGCCGTACGCCGACACGCAGCGGACCCGGCTCGAGGAGTGGCGGCTCCAACTCGTCGAGTCACGGCTCGGCATGGACCTGGACCAGGGCTGCCACGCGGAGGCGGTCTCCGAACTGACCGCTCTGACGGCGGCGCATCCGCTTCGCGAGCGGCTGCGGGAACTGCTGATGCTGGCGCTGTACCGTTCCGGCCGTCAGGCGGAGGCCCTGGCCGTGTACGCGGACACGCGGCGCCTGCTGGCGGACGAGCTGGGGGTCGACCCACGCCCCGGTCTGAAGGAGCTCCAGCAGCGGATCCTGCGGGCGGACCCCGGCTTGGCGGAACCGTCGGCGCCGGTGGCGGAGCCCTCGGCAGCGACCGTGAAGCCGGCTCAACTCCCGGCGAGCGTATCGGACTTCACCGGACGGGCCTCTTTCGTGGCCGAGCTGAGTGAGGTGCTGTCGGCGGCGTCCGCGGCCGAGGGCCGGGTGATGGCGGTGTCGGCGCTGGCCGGGATAGGCGGCGTGGGGAAGACGACGCTGGCCGTGCACGTGGCGCACCGGGCGCGGACCTCGTTCCCCGACGGCCAGTTGTACGTGGACCTCCAGGGGGCCGGAGCGCGGGCCGCCGAGCCGGAAACGGTACTGGGCGCTTTCCTCCGCGCCCTGGGCACGGCGGACTCGGCGATTCCGGACTCCCTGGAGGAGCGGGCGGCGCTGTACCGGTCGGTGCTGGACGGGCGGCGGGTACTGGTGTTGCTGGACAACGCGCACGACGCGGCCCAGGTACGCCCCCTGCTCCCCGGGACGGAGGGGTGCGCGGCGCTGGTGACCTCGCGCGTGAGGATGGTGGACCTGGCCGGTGCCCATCTGGTCGACCTGGATGTGATGTCGCCCGAGGAAGCGCTGTCGCTGTTCACGAAGATCGTCGGCAAGGAGCGTGTGACCTCCGAACGACAGGCCGCACTGGACGTCGTCGCGGCGTGCGGTTTCCTACCGCTCGCGATCCGCATCTCGGCGTCGCGGCTCGCGGCGCGTCGTACGTGGACGGTGTCCGTACTCGCGGCGAAGCTCGCGGACGAGCGGCGCCGGCTGGATGAACTGCAGGCCGGGGATCTGGCGGTCAAGGCGACGTTCGAGCTCGGCTACGGGCAGCTGGAGCCGGCACAGGCGCGGGCCTTCCGGTTGCTGGGGTTGGCCGACGGCCCGGATATCTCGCTGGCCGCGGCCGCCGCTGTGCTGAACCTTCCACTGGGCGCGACGGAGGACTTGCTGGAGTCGCTGGTCGACACGTCGTTGGTGGAGTCCGCGGCGCCCGGTCGCTACCGGTACCACGACTTGGTCCGGCTCTACGCGCGTGCGTGTGCGGAGCGGGATGAGCAGCCGCCGAGTGAGCGGGGCGCGGCGATGTCCCGGTTGCTGGACTTCTACCTGGCTACGGCGGCACGCGCATACGCCACTGAGCGTCCCGGCGACCGGACCGTGGACCATCTCGAAGTGACCGAGCGGGCGGGGCAGGAGTTCGGCGACGACGGGAAAGCGTTGGATTGGCTGCACTCCGAGGCGGCCTGCATCCTGGCGTGCGTGCAGCAGTCGTTGGGGCCGGGGACGCTGCGGCGGGGGGTTGATCTTCTGCTGGCTTCGAAGGACTTGGCGGAGTCGGGGGCCAGTTCGCTCCGCTACGAGGCAGCCGCGTTCGCCGCGCGGGAGGCCGCAGCCGCAGCGGGCGACGCCCATGCGGAGGGACGCGCGCGTACGACCCTCGCTCAAGTCCTCAGCCGCGCCGGGCGTTTCGACGAGGCCAGCACGCAGGCGGAATGCGCCATCGAGCTCGGAGGCCGGACCGGTGACCCCTGGACCAGCGGCAACGCCCGGAACGAGCAGGGGATCATCGCCAACTGCAGAAACCAGCGCACCATGAGTGAGGCGCACCTCGTCGAAGCAATCAAGGCGTTTCGCTCTGACGACAACCGCCCCGGCGAGGCCAGTGCACTGTGCAATCTCTCGCGGGTACTCGTTTCCCTGGGACGCACGGCCGCGGCTATCGATCTGGTCCGCCAGGGGATCGCCATCTACGACGAACTGGGGCTCACCTTCCGCCTGGCCAATGCGAGGTACGCGCTTGGCATCGCCCTCAGTCATGCAGGACGTCAGAACGAGGCTCTGGACCAACTCACCGATTCACTCGAGATGTTCGTGGAGAACCGACAGCGTCTGTGGGAAGGAGCGACCCACTTCCGTATCGCTCAGGTGCACCTTTCGGCCCGCCGGGCGGCCCAGGCGGCACAGCACGCCGAGCAGGCACTGACGACCGGGTGCATAGGCGGCGACTGGATGCGTGCCAACATCCTCACCCTTCTGGGACGCTCACTCGACAGCCTCGGTCAGGTCGACCGCGCACGGGCATGCTGGCGCGAAGCACTCGGCATCTACGAAGAGTCCGGTGCGCCCGAAGCCGCTGAACTACGGGGGCTCCTCCGGCCGGTTGCAACGGCCTGAGCCGGGCCGACGGCGCGTTCATCGAACGTTTATGAGTGGCTGCCACTCTCTATCCATCGATCCGTCGTGTCGGGGGGCAGACGGGTCCATGGGCCTCACTCATAAGGTGAGCGCCCCCGGAACGCCCGTTCGGCGACCCACCGGGGGAGTTGTCGAATGGGCGTTCCCAACCAAGTGCCAAGTCAATCTCATGGGGGTTCTCCGTTATGAGCAGCACCGAGAAGGCCAAGAAGAACGAAGAGACAGAGACCGAGGACGTCACGACGCTTGACAGCCACATGCCGGCCCCGCCGAGCGACGGCACGTTCACCACGCAGGACAGCCACATGCCGACGCCGCCGGCCGACGACACCGTGACCACTCTGGACAGCCACATGCCCGCACCGCCCGCGCTGGACCTGGACAACAACTAGAGACCCTCATCGCAACGGGGACCGGCCGCGGCGGCGCGGAGGGGGAGCCGCCGCGGCCGAGGCTTGTCCGGGGGTGCCCCGCCCTCAGACTCAGAGACGGGTACGTCACGACCCTCCACCCGTCCGGCCCGCCGGGCGCTCCAGCTAGCACCACACCGTCTTCTCCGCCATCGCGACGAGCCCCGCCGGGGGCGGATACGTACCCGCGAAGGACGGGAGGTCGACGCGGAGGGAGGGGAGCGTGATGCCGTGCGCGGCGAGCGCCTGACGCAGTTCCTCCGCGCAGGTCGTTATGGCTTCGGCGGTGGGTCGGGGGTGCATGGGTACGCCTTCCCCGATGCCCCCCCGAACCCAGCGCATCGGTTTTGGGTGCGGTGAGGGGCGAACCGCTCAGTACTTGTCCACCAGGTCCTCGACCTCGCAGTGGGCGATGCGGTCGATCTCTTCGGCGGCGTCGTACGGCTTGATCTTGACGCTCTTCACGCCGTTCGCGGGCACGTCGACGACCGTACTGCCGGACGCCAACCACTCACCGGCCTCGTCCTCGAAGCTGATGCCGGCTGGATACTTGGCGACCCGGTTCTCGTGGTTCGTGAGCTGGACCGTCGCGTACGGGGCCTGCTCGCTCACGCATGTCAGCAGCTTCACCGTCACATCGTCCTCACGTGCTCCGTGCCCGCCCGTGGAGGAGCCTGAGGAGCCGGACGAGCCGCTGGAGCCCGAGGTCGTCGTGCCGCCGCCCGTCGTGGTGGCGTAGTCATGGTCGTCGTCGTACGAGTCGTGACCGTCCCAGTCACCGGAACCGGACGTCGTCGGACCGGAGCCGGACGAACCGCCGCTCGTCGACGACGAACTGTCGTGGTTCTGGGAGGAGCTGCTGCAACCGCCCCCGCCCCCGTCCCCTCCTCCGCCGCCGTCCCCGCCCCGGCCGCGTCCCTTGGAGAAGCCGGTGAGTGCGAGTACCACCAGAACCGCCACCGCGGTGAACCTGAACCCGCGCCCCCGTATCTGCATGTTCATGCCCTAACCCTACCCACCCGGGTGGGCGCCCCGGTTCGCCGCCGCTACGTGGTTCGCGCCGTCCCCGTCCCCTTCTCCGCGTCCAGCGCGTACACACACCGGTCCTTGCTGCAGGCGTACACGACCCCGTCCTTGACGACCGGGGCCCCGGTGATCTCACCGCCGGTGGCGAGCTTCCAGCGCAGTCGGCCGTCGTCGGCCTTCAGGGTGTAGAGGAGGTGGTCCGTGGAGCCGAAGTGGATGCGGCCGTCGGCGACCGCGGCTGCGCCGACCAGGTCGCCGCCCGCCTGGAAGCGCCACTTCGGGGTGCCGGTGACGGCGTCCAGCGTGTAGAGGCCCTTGCCGCTGCCCACATGGACGTGCCCCGTCGAGACGAGGACCGGCTCGATCGAGGCGCGGGGCTCCGTGGCGATGCGCCAGCGGTCACGGCCGTCGGTGGCGTCGAGGGCGTACACCGTGCCGAGGTAGTCGGCGAGGTAGACCCCGCCGCCCGTGACCGCCGGGCCCGGCGCGAAGGTGGGTGGGCAGAGGAACACCGCGGGCGCCTCGAAATGCCAGCGGACGTGCCCGCCGGCCACGTCGATGGCGAGGACACGGGTGCCGGCGGACACGTACACGTATCCGTCGTCGGCCTCGGTGAGGCGGACCGGGACGCCGCCGCAGGAGGCCGCGTCGCCGATGGGGTACGACCAGCGCTCCTCGCCCGTGCGCGCTTCGAGGGCGCGCAGACGGGCGTCCTTCCACACGTACACCGTTCCCTCGTGGACGACGGGCCCCGCCTCGGGCGACTCGAAGTCGGTCTGGGCGCCGGTGATCTCCCACAGCTTCTGGCCGCCCGAGGCCTCCCAGGCCTGTACGCCGCCGCCGCGGGTGCCGGTGACGACGGTGCCACGGTCGGCCTTGAGGGAGTACACCCAGGCGTCGGTCGGCAGCCGCCACAGGTCGGTGCCCTCGCGGGCGTCCAGGGCGAAGAGAGTGGGCCCGTCGGAGGCGTGGATACGGCCGTCCGCCACCGACATCGACCAGGCGACGTCGCGCGTCTTGAAGCGGCGCCGACCGGTGGCCACGTCCAGGGCGTGGACCTCGAAGGAGGTGACGTAGACGAGGTCGCCGGCGACGACCGGGGTGCCCCACACATCGTTCGACATGCGAAAACGCCACGGCCGCCAGGACGAGCCGGCGTCCGGTTCGGGAGCCGCCGTGGGCGCGGGTACGGCGGTGTCGGCGCCGTTGACGCCGGGGCGCGGCCGGGACCAGGTGGCGGCGAGTCCCGCCTCGGGAGGAGGTGCCTTCACGGCGGCGGCGCGGGCGTCGGCGACACGCGGGCCGGGCCCGATGGGCACCTGGGCGCCGGCCAGCCGTACCT
>CBFGQM010000128.1:0-12982 GCA_965650905.1 uncultured Streptomyces sp.
TCGCCAAGCGCAGGGGAGGGCACCATGACAGGCCTGTGGACGCGGATCCCGCGCCAGGTGGCGGCCTGATGAGCGCACCGCAGGTACGAGTCAGCCGCGTCCCCAGCAAGCCCGAATGCACATCGAGGGTGACTGGTTGAAGGAAGCAGGGGAACGGGGTGACTTCACGGAGGTGTTACTCGAGCGGCGGCTGCGGACCGCCGTACGCAGGACCTCGCCGTGGGTAGCAAGTCCCGTCAGCCGAGCCCCGTCAGCCGAGTCCCGTCGGGCGAGTCCCGTCGGGCGAGCCCCGTCAGCTGAAGACGATCATCGAGCCCTGGGCCAGGCTCCGCGTCACCGCCGTGTGCAGTCCCAGCCACACATGCCGCTCCCTGGCGAAGGGGCTCTCGTCGAAGGGGGCAGGTGCGGCCGGTTCCTCCAACTCCGTGGGGGCCATGGGCGGTTCGGGCGGCAGAGGAGGGTTCGCGGGGTCGATGCCGATCGACGGGGCCACGAGTTCCAACTCGCGCAGCAGTGCTTGACAGGAGCCCAAGGGGCCGCCGCCCGCCAGCAGTTCGTCGTTCGAGAGCGGGTGCGGGAAGTCGACCGGGACGTACGCGCCCGCGTGGTCGTAGTGCCAGACCAGGTGCGACTGCTGGGCCGTCGTCTCGAACATCTCCAGCAACTGCTCGTAGTCGCCGCCCAGTTCGTCCACCGGGGTCACCGCGAGTCTGCAGACCTGGAGCAAATACGCGCGCCGCAGGAAGTGCAGCGCGTCGTAGTCGAAACCGGCGACCGGGGACACGCCGCCGGACAGCCCCGGCATGTACGCGTACACCGGCACCGGCGGGAGTTGGGCCTCGCTCAGAACCCTGTCGTAGAGCGCGAGTTCCTCGGCGAAGGGGTTGTCGGGGGCGTGGCACAGCACGTCGACGAGTGGGACCAGCCACAGGTCACAGGCCAAAGGAGAACTCCTCGCGTAGCACGGTGGTCAAGGCAGCGTAAGGGGTGACAAGCCCGGTCAGCCCTCCTTCGTGCAGATCCCGTGCCCACCGGGCTCATCCGGCACTGAGCCCTTCGACGAGAGCGAGGGAGTGCGCGTTGTACTCGGTGACGATCACGTGCGCGGCGGCGGTGTCACGGCGCGCGAGGGCGTCCACCAGCGCGGTGTGCTCGGCCCAGAGGCGGCCGCGCAGGTCAGCCGTCCGGCGCAGGTACTGGACCGCGCACACCCAGGTCTGCACGCGCAGGCGGTGCAGGAAGTCGGCGAGGTACGGGTTGCCGAAGAGGTTGCTGAGCTCGCGCCAGAAGCGCAGGTCGTAGCCGATGAGGATATTCAGTTCACCGGCGCCGGCAGCGCGCTGGGCCTCCTCGCCGCGGCGGCGGACCCGGGCGAGGGTGGCGGCGATGCGCGGGTCGTCGAGGGGGGTGCCCCCTGGTCGAGTGGAGTAGAGAGCCTGGGGGAGCGCGGCGAGCGCCTCGCGCGAGGCCTGGTCGGCACCGCCGGTACCCGGGCGCTCGTCGAGGAAGCTGTGGAAAATGCCGTCCGTGACCAGGCTGCGGGCCTCGATCATGCCCCGGTAGTCGGCCGGCGAGTACTCGTGCACGCGGAAGCCGCGGTGCTGGTCCGCGTCCAGCAGGCCCTGGGCCGACAGGTCGACCAGGGCCTCGCGGACGGGGGTCGCGGAGACGCCGTACTGTTCGGCGATCTCCTTGACCGTGAACTCCTGGCCCGGCTGGAGGCGCCCGGCCAGCACCTCGTCGCGGAGCGCGTCCGCGATCTGCTGCCGCAGCGTGCTGCGGGTCACGGCGCCATTGCCGCCGCCGGTGCCGGGCATGGCGTGGTCCTTCCCGATCGGATCAGTACTCGCTCATGTCTACGAGCCGTCACCTTACGCGTTCGCGTTCCCGGGATCCGAGGGCCCATGACCTATACGGCACACCCTGGCTACACCGTGTGTTCGTCGGCCACCGAGAGGGCCTCGTCCAGCGCGGCCAGGCCCTCCTTGGCCTCGGCCTCGGTGATGTTGCACGGGGGGACGACGTGGGTGCGGTTCATATTGATGAGGGGCCACAGG
This sequence comes from uncultured Streptomyces sp., assembly GCA_965650905.1. Taxonomy (GTDB): domain Bacteria; phylum Actinomycetota; class Actinomycetes; order Streptomycetales; family Streptomycetaceae; genus Streptomyces. Next base: position 2,058 of record CBFGQM010000128.1, read on the forward strand.
CCGTGCTTCTTCGCGGCGGCACCGAAGGCGGCCATGGGGGCGTTCGCCTCGCCGGAGGCGTTGTACGGGACGAGCGGCTCACGGGTCTCCTTGTCCCGCACCAGCTCCAGGGCCCAGAAGGCGCCGGTGCCGCGCACCTGACCGATGCTGGGGTGACGCCCGGCGAGCTCGCGCAGGCCGGGTCCGAGGACGCGTTCACCGATCCGTGCCGCCTGCCCGACGACGTCCTCCTCCTCCATCGCGTCGAGGGTGGCGACGGCGGCGGCGCAGGCGAGCGGGTGCCCGGAGTAGGTGAGACCGCCGGGGTACGGCCTGCGGGCGAAGGTCTCCGCTACGGCGCCGGAGATCGCGACGCCGCCAAGGGGCACGTATCCGGAGTTCACGCCCTTGGCGAAGGTCATCAGGTCCGGTACGACCCCGAAGTGGTCGGCGGCGAACCACTCGCCGGTGCGCCCGAAGCCGGCCATCACCTCGTCGAGGACGAAGACGATGCCGTACTGGTCGCAGAGCGCGCGCACGCCCTCCAGATAGCCGGGTGGCGGCACCATGATCCCCGCCGTACCGGGGATGGTCTCCAGGATGACCGCGGCGATGGTGGCCGGACCCTCGAAGGCGATGGTGTCGGCCAGGTGCTGGAGCGCGCGCTCGCACTCCTGCCGCTCGTTCTCGGCGTGAAACGGAGAGCGGTAGAGGAAGGGCGCCCAGAAGCGCACGACACCGGCAGCGCCGCTGTCGCTGGCCCAGCGGCGCGGGTCACCGGTGAGGTTGATCGCGGCGGCGGTGGCACCGTGGTACGAGCGGTAGGCGGAGAGCACCTTCGGGCGGCCGGTGTGCAGCCGGGCCATGCGGGTGGCGTTCTCGACGGCCTCTGCCCCGCCGTTGGTGAAGAAGATCTTGTCGAGATCGCCGGGGGTCCGCCGGGCGATGAGCCGCGCGGCCTCGGACCGCGCCTCGATCGCGAAGGCGGGCGCGAAGGTGGACAGCGTCGCGGCCTGTTCCTGGACCGCGGCGACGACCTTGGGGTGCTGGTAACCGATGTTGGTGAAGACAAGCCCACTGGAGAAGTCCAGGTACCGCTTGCCGTCGTAGTCCCAGAAGTACGCCCCCTCGGCGCCGGCGACGGCGAGCGGGTCGATGAGCTCCTGCGCGGACCAGGAGTGGAACACATGCGCACGGTCCGCGGCCTTCACGGCGGCGCCGGCCTGGGGGTTGGGCTGAGTGGTCATGCGGGTGAGCGTAGCTGTCGACGGCACGCGCCGACATCGGCGATATGTAGGGGTGGGGGCGGGAACGTGGCAGGTTCGCGCGAGTGGGCGTCCGAGGGCTCCGGGGCGGACCCGACGGTACGCGCCCAACCCCGCCCCACCGTCACGCCAAGCTGCTGGCCCCGACCGAGGACGGCCGCGCCGCGATCGCGAAGATCGGCCCCGGCCACGCCGCCGACCGCCTCGCGGACGCGCTCGGCGAAAACGGGTTCGCCTAGACCGTACGTGTGTGGGAACGCCTGATGGGCGCGTTGAAGACCCTCACGGAGAAGGGGGGACCTGTTACAGAACCGTAGACGCCGCCCCGACCGCCTCCCCGTACGACCGCACTATCCTCACTCTGTCCGCATATGCAGGGGGAGGGTGGCGCGAGCCATGGAGAAGCTGGGGCCGGCGGAGCCACAACGGATCGGCGCGTACCGGTTGCTGGCGCGGCTGGGTGCCGGCGGCATGGGGAACGTCTATCTGGCGCGCTCCGACCGTGGGCGTACCGTCGCCGTCAAGCTGGTCCGGCAGGAGCTCGCCGAGCAGGAGGAGTTCCGGGCGCGCTTCCGGCAGGAGGTGCAGGCCGCGCGGCGGGTCGGCGGCTACTGGACGGCGCCGGTGCTCGACGCGGACACGGAGGCCGGGGTCCCGTGGGTGGCCACCGGCTACGTCGCCGGTCCGTCCCTCCAGACGGTCGTCGGGCGCGAACACGGGGCACTGCCCGAACGTTCCGTACGCATCCTCGCGGCCGGACTCGCCCACGCCCTCAAGGACATTCACGCCGCCGGGCTCATCCATCGCGACCTCAAGCCCTCGAACGTACTCGTCACGATCGACGGCCCGCGCGTCATCGACTTCGGCATCGCACGCGCCCTGGAGACGGTGACCGACGGCGGGCTCACCCGCACCGGCGCACTCGTCGGCTCACCCGGCTTCATGGCCCCCGAGCAGGTCCGCGGCGACCGCATCACACCCGCGTGCGACGTCTTCTGCCTGGGCTCGGTTCTCGCGTACGCGGCCACCGGCGAACTCCCCTTCGGGACGGCCAACAGCGGCGTGCACGCGCTGATGTTCCGCATCGCGCAGGAGCGCCCGAATCTGGAGGCGCTGCCCGAGGGCCTCGCCGATCTCGTACGGGACTGCCTGCACAAGGACCCGGCCGCACGCCCGGTCCTCGACGACATCCTGGAGCGCACGGGCGCGGAGGACACGGTCGCCGACGGCCGCAGCCGCGACCCCTGGCTGCCGAGCATGCTGGTGGCCCAACTCGGGCGGCACGCGGTGCAGTTGCTGGACACGGAGAACCCGGACGAGGAGGCGGTGGTCGCCCCGACGGCTGAGGACGCGGCGGCCGCACCGTCCACTCCGGGCGCACCGTCCACTCCGGGCGCACCGTCCACTCCCGGTGCCGTGCAAGCCGTAGGAGCTGTGGACGCGGTGGACGCGGTGGACGCGGTGGACGCGGTGGACGCGGTCAAGCCCCCCTCCTCCGCCCCTGGCCGCGTCCCCACGCCCAAGACTCCCCTCGAACAGGTCTCCGACGACTTCGCCCCGCCCCCGCCCGGCACGCCGGGCAGCGCCCCGCTGGACCGCCTCCCCACGATGGTCGCGTGCGCGCCCGAGACACCGCCGCCGACCACCCCGCCGGCCCGGGCCAACTCGGCGTACGGATCCGCCCAGCAGCACCCGCAGCCCGCCGCGTACGGCTACCCGCACCAGCCAGGCGTGTGGGGCGCGCCCCCGGCGTACGGACCTTCGCCGGGCTCCACCCCTCCGTATGGCCCGACCCCCCTGTACGGCCCGGGAGCCGGGGCCTTGCAGGAACCCCCGCGAAGAAGAGGCCGCTCCACCGCCGCCCTGGTCGTGGTGGCCCTGGTGGTCGCGCTCGGCGCGGGCGGTTCGGTCTACGCGCTGATGAAGGGCGACAGCAACAACACCCGCACCGCGGGCGACACCACCGCGTCACCGGCCGCCGGCGGACCCACGACGGCGGATCCGACCACCCAAAACCCGACCGCCCAGAACCCGACCGCCCAGCCACCGAACGCCCAGCCACCGACCACGGCGAAGGAGCCGGACGGCGGCGCGGTCCCCACCGAGTTCCTCGGCACCTGGACCGCGGCCATCGACAACGACACGGGCCGCAACACCCGTCAACTCACCATCCAGCAGGGTGAGGTGGGCGACACGGTGCTGTCGCTCACGGCGGACGGCCCGGCCGGCGACGGCACGTACCACTGCGTGTTCCAGGCGGAGCTGGCTGCGGAGCCGACCGACGCCGGCGCCCTGGCGATCGGCCCGTCCACGGTTACGGTCGGCGAACCTGCCACGTCCTGCTCACCGGGCGAGGCCACCGAGCTGACCATCCTCCCGGACGGCCGTCTGCGCCGGGTGACCACGAGCAACGGCGGCGAGCTGACGTACGCGAAGCAGGGCTGAGACGGGAAGCAGGGCTGAGACGGATCCTCTGGGAGTTGGCTTCTCCCCCTCGCGTCCCCTTGACGTCCCCCTGGGGTCCCCCTGGCCCCCCTGTCCTCCCTGGCGCTTGAGTGGGAGGCCGTGAGATCGAAACCGTCACCGAGGCTCCGGCGGCCGCTGCCGAGGCATGTTCGGCCGAGCCCCCGGAGGCAGCGCCGTCCGCCCTCCCTGCGGCGCATCAGGTCGCGCGGCCCCCGTCACGGCAGACTGAATGGCAAGCGGCGCGGCCCCCGTTCGAAACTCGACCATCCAGTCCGCGGTTTCGGCGCGCACCAGCTCGGTCACGTCCTCCGAGAACCGCCGCAGCACCGAGAGGCACCGTTCGGCGGCCTCCCCGGCCGTTCCCTCGGTGGGCCCGAGAACCTCCCGTACGGACTCCGAGGCCCAGTCGAACTGCAGTGCCTGCAAGCGGCGCTGCACGGCCTGAGCCGTGGCCACATCCCGCATCCAGCCGGCCGTGACCCCGAAGAAACGGTCCACCGCGAGACAGGCCACCCCGAGCAGCAGCGCCAGATACCCCCAGGGGGCGACCCGGCCCACCACCCCGGTGAGATCGAGCAACGGAAGCCCGCCCCCGACGACCGCGCCCACCACGGCAACGGTCCGCAGTATGCGTGCCACCTTCCGTTTCCACGCCCGGTCGACGAGATACCAGGACGCAGTGGCCAGTGCCCCCGCCTCCACCCACCGGTACAGCTCGTGAAGCCGCTCGGCCGGTTCGGCCCAGTCGCCGAGCGGCAAGGCCCGCCCCATCAGATCAGCAGGGTCACCGGGCATCAGGTCACCGGGCATCAGGTCAGCGGGCATCAGGTCACCGGGTCTCGCACCGTCACTTCGGCCGCCCCGCCCACCCCGACCACTGCTACGGCCGCCCCGGCCGCCGTCCCGGCAGTCACTCCGGCCACCACCACCGCGGCCGTCACTCCGACCGCCACCACCCCGGCCATCGCCCCGACTGTCACCCCGACCATCCTGGGCCGACCCCTCGGGCTGCATCTCCGGCTGGCTCACCGACGCTCCCTAATCGTGACGTTGCGTGACGATATCCTGGCGCAGGGTGCTGATGCGCTCCACCCTTACTACCTCCCAGTGGGTGGCATGGCCCTGGTTTCAGGGGTTTTCCGCTCGGACGTGGCCCTTGGTCAGGTATAGGACTACCTGCCGCCTCACTCGAAAGAGTGGTGGGGCGACGGCGCTGTGGACCACGTAGGCTCATGCCGAGACGGAAAACCCCGTCCAAGACAGCCGTACGAACCAGGAGCTGATCGTGATTCCCGGTGGTGGCCAGCCCAATATGCAGCAGCTGCTGCAGCAGGCCCAGAAGATGCAGCAGGACCTGGCGAACGCGCAGGAGGAGCTGGCGCGGACCGAGGTCGACGGCCAGGCGGGCGGCGGCCTGGTGAAGGCGACGGTGACGGGGTCCGGCGAGCTGCGTGCCCTGAAGATCGACCCGAAGGCCGTCGACCCCGAGGACACCGAGACCCTCGCCGACCTGGTCGTCGCGGCGGTCCAGGCGGCGAATGAGAGCGCGCGGGCACTCCAGGAGCAGAAGCTCGGCCCGCTGGCCCAGGGACTGGGCGGCGGCAGCGGCATCCCCGGCCTGCCGTTCTAAGTCAACCTGGCGGTCCCTTCTAAGACGGCCGGGGGCCAACTACCGTACGTACCAATAAAGCAAGCAAGACCGCGGTGCGTACCGAGAGAGCGTGAACAGGAAGGCAGTCCGTTGTACGAAGGCGTGGTCCAGGACCTCATCGACGAGTTGGGGCGGCTGCCCGGCGTCGGTCCCAAGAGCGCGCAGCGGATCGCCTTCCACATCCTCCAGGCCGAGCCGACGGACGTCCGCCGTCTCGCGCAGGCCCTGATGGAGGTCAAGGCGAAGGTCCGCTTCTGCGCCACGTGCGGAAACGTCGCGCAGGAGGAGCTGTGCAGCATCTGCCGCGACACGCGCCGCGACCCGGCGGTCATCTGCGTGGTGGAGGAGCCGAAGGACGTCGTGGCGGTCGAGCGGACACGGGAGTTCCGGGGCAGGTACCACGTCCTCGGGGGCGCGATCAGTCCGATCGAGGGCGTCGGCCCCGACGACCTGCGCATAAGAGAGCTGCTGGCCCGCCTGGCGGACGGTACGGTCACGGAGCTCATCCTGGCCACCGACCCGAACCTGGAGGGCGAGGCCACGGCCACGTATCTCGCCCGCATGATCAAGCCCATGGGCCTCAAGGTCACCCGCCTGGCCAGCGGCCTCCCGGTGGGTGGCGACCTGGAATACGTGGACGAGGTGACCCTCGGCCGCGCCTTCGAGGGGAGACGACTCCTAGATGTCTGACGCAGTTCTTGACGGGTTCTTGCGGATGTTCTCGAGGTACTCCACTAGGAAGGTCGGCTTCTAGATGTCTGACGCCACGCTGCACGCGACCGCTCAGGACCCCGGTGACTTCGCGGTCCAGATCGCGGACCAGATCGAGAGCTTCCTCGTCGCCGTCACCGAGGTGGCCAGGGGCGACGAGCCGGACTCGGCCGTCCCCTTCCTGCTCCTCGAGGTCTCCCAGCTGATGCTGGCGGGCGGTCGCCTGGGCGCCCACGAGGACATCGTGCCCGACGAGCGTTACGAGCCGGACCTGGGCCCGGAGCCGGACGTGGACGAACTCCGCGAACGCCTGGCCCGCCTCCTGGAGCCGATCGACGTCTACTCCGAGGTCTTCGACCCCTACGAGCCCCGCAAGGCCCGGGTCCCGGCCCGTATCTCCGACGATCTGGCCGACGTCATCACCGACCTCCGCCACGGCATGGCCCACTACCGCGCGGGCCGCACCACCGAGGCCCTCTGGTGGTGGCAGTTCTCGTACTTCTCCAACTGGGGCTCCACCGCCTCGGGCACCCTCCGCGCCCTCCAGTCCCTGGTGGCTCACGTCAGGTTGAACCAGCCCCTGGAGGAACTGAACGGCCTGGACACCGACCAGGACCTCAGCGAGGACGCCCTGGAGGAGGAGGCCGGCAGGGTCATGGCGGAGGAGATCGCGGGCCCGCTGGGGCTGCGACCGGTCAAGTAGGTCGCCCACCGGTCACGCAAGGACCGCGCCGGGCTCGTCGACTCCATGGAGCACTTCCTGGAGAACACGCCGAGGGGCGAGAGGGTGGAGAGCTTCGTCGACGTCCTCGACCAAGACCCGGCCATCGACGCCGGGTGGTACGAGTTCCATGTCACCGATCCGAAGACCGGCAAGAAGAGCACGGTCCAGGCCCGCTCCACGTACGAGTACGAGAAGCGGAACGGCCAGTGGAAGATCGTCAGCCACCACTCCTCTGCGCTGCCGAGCGCAGGCCGATGCGCACGCACAATCCGCCCCCGGGCGCGTCCCGCAGCGCAACGGTCCCGCCGTCATCCGTCACCAGCTGCTTGATGACGGCGAGGCCGAGCCCGGAGCCGGAGCGCCCGGTGAGGCCCTTACCGCGCCAGAAGCGGTCGAAGGCGCGGGACTTCTCGGCCTCGGACATGCCTGGGCCCTGGTCCAGTACCTTCAGCACCACCTCGTCGCCCTTGGACTCCACGCGGACGGTGATCGTCGCCGCGTCCGGTGAGACCTCCAGTGCGTTGGAGAGCACGTTGTCCAGGACCTGGTCCAGATGACCGGGACTGGCCAGCACAAGCAGCCGGCCGTCGACACCCCCCTTGAGAGCGATGGACACTCCGCGCTCGTCGGCGGCCGGCCTCCACACCGACAGACGCTCCTTCACCACGTCACCCAGCGGCAGCGGTTCCGCGGCCGTCACCCTGGCCTCGGCCCGCGCCAGCACCAGCAGGTCGTTGACCAGGCGGCTCATCCGGACCACTTCCGCCGTCGCCTGTTCCACGTCCTCCTTGACGAACTCGTCGTCCACGCCGTCCGCGATGTTGTCCAGCGACAGGCGCAGCGCCGTCAGAGGCGTACGGAGCTGGTGGGACGCGTCCGCCACGAAGATGCGCTGCGCGGCCATCAGGGTGTCGAGGCGTTCGGCGCCCTGGTTGAGCGTGCGCGCCAGGGTCTGCGTCTCCTGGGGGCCCTCCACGGGGGAGCGGGCCGTCAGGTCGCCGTCGCTGAACTTGCTCGCCATGTCGTTGAGCTGGCGCAGCGGGCGGGTCAGGCGGCGGGCCGCCACGGCGCCGATCACTGCGGCCACGGCCAGGACGAGCACCGCGAGGATCGCCCGGAAGCCCCAGATGTTCCACAGGCGGAAGGTGAGGATGCTGGTCGAGTACTCGATCCGTACGGCACCGACGACCGCGCTCTCGGCCCGGTCGCCCCCCGCATCCGCCGAACGCGCGTGCGCGGGGACGGTGACCGCCAGCTTCGGCCCCCAGATGAAGGTGGAGCCCCAGTCGACGGTGGTCTTGTCGTCCGTCAGGGCCTTGGTCAGAGCCGCGTCCTGGTCCGGCCGCGGCAGCTTCGCCGCGCACCGCTTCTCGGAGACCACCTGGACCTCGGTCTGATCGCCGTACGCCGTGGCCATCTCTTCCAGCGCCTGGCAGGAGGCCTCGTCGCCGGTACCCAGCAGCAACGCGATGGTGTTGGCCTCGCGCTTGACGGACAACTCGGTGTCGCCCCGCAATTGTTCGGTGAGGGTGAAGGCCACCGGCACGGTGAACAGGGCGATGGCGACCGCGACGAGCAGGACGTAACTGCGGATGAGCTGTCTGATCATGAGGTGCTGCCGCCGGCCTTGCCGCCGGCGACGGCCCCGCCGTTCCCCGCGCCCTCGCCCGTGCCGCCGTCCTCGTGGACGATGAGCCGGAAGCCGACGCCCCGTACCGCCTCGATGGTTATCGCGCCGGTCAGCTTCCGCCGCAGCGCCGCCACATGGACGTCCAGCGTCTTTGTCGGCCCGAACCAGTTCACGTCCCAGACCGCCTCCATGATCTGCTCGCGCGACATCAGCGCGCCCGGCTCCTGGGTGAGGAACACGAGCAGGTCGTACTCCTTCGGCGCGAGGCCCACCTCCTCGCCGTCCAGCCGTACGCGGGCGGCCTTGCGGTCGATGGTCAGGCGTGGCCCGTACCGGTCGGGGCCTTCGACCGTCGGCGCGTCGGCGGCGCGCGGCTGCATCCGCCGCATCACCGCCCTGATGCGCGCGATGACCTCCCGTACGCCGAAGGGCTTGGACACATAGTCGTCGGCGCCCAGCTCCAGGCCGACCACCCGGTCCGTCTCGTCGCTGCGCGCACTGATCACGATGATCGGTACGTCACCGCGGTCGTCGCTGCGATTCCGCAGGGCCTTGCAGACGTCGAGGCCGTCGGTGTCGGGCAGGCCGAGATCGAGGAGGACGACGTCGTATGCCCCTCGGTAAGCCAGGGCATCGCTGCCCGTGGTGACCCATTCCACTTCGAAGCCGTATCGCAGCAGGCCGCGCCGGAGCGACTGGGCGATCGGCTCGTCGTCTTCCACCAGAAGTACGCGCACAGGCGGAACCTTAATGGTTGAAAGTTTGAGGCTTCTCGGCGTGGTGTGAGGGCGTGTGTGACTCCGCGCACTTTTCCGAATGAGCCGTGGCTCGGAGGGCAGGTGCGGTCCTGGAGCGGCCGGACGACCTGGCTCGACCGGACGGCTGGGCGATCGAGCTGTGGGCGGGACATCTCACGATGTGATATAGCTCGGGTGGAATTCGGCCGCTCGTTAGACTGAGCCGACCGCAGTGTGCGGTACGAGACGGACTGAGCGAGGAGCGCACGTGGGCCTTGTCGTGCAGAAGTACGGAGGCTCCTCCGTAGCCGATGCCGAAGGCATCAAGCGTGTCGCCAAGCGAATCGTCGACGCCAAGAAGAACGGCCACCAGGTGGTCGTCGTGGTGTCGGCGATGGGTGACACGACGGATGAGTTGATCGATCTCGCCGAGCAGGTATCCCCGATCCCTGCCGGGCGTGAGTTCGACATGCTGCTGACCGCCGGAGAGCGGATCTCCATGGCCCTGCTGGCGATGGCGATCAAAAACCTGGGCCACGAGGCCCAGAGCTTCACCGGCAGCCAGGCAGGCGTAATCACCGACTCGGTCCACAACAAAGCGCGGATCATCGATGTCACGCCGGGCCGGATCCGGACGTCGGTCGACGAGGGCAACATCGCCATCGTCGCCGGGTTCCAGGGCGTCAGCCAGGACAAGAAGGACATCACCACGCTGGGGCGTGGTGGTTCCGACACCACGGCCGTCGCGCTGGCGGCGGCCCTCGACGCGGACGTGTGCGAGATCTACACGGACGTCGACGGTGTCTTCACCGCCGACCCGCGGGTGGTGAAGAAGGCCCGGAAGATCGACTCAATCTCCTTCGAGGACATGCTGGAGCTCGCCAGCTCCGGCTCCAAGGTGCTGCTCCACCGCTGTGTGGAGTACGCGCGCCGCTACAACATCCCGATCCATGTGCGCTCGTCCTTCTCGGGGCTGCAGGGCACCTGGGTCAGCAACGAGCCGATTCAGCAAGGGGACCAGAAGGTGGAGCAGGCCATCATCTCCGGTGTCGCTCACGACACCTCCCAGGCCAAGGTCACGGTCGTCGGCGTCCCGGACAAGCCGGGCGAGGCCGCGGTGATCTTCCGCGCCATCGCCGATGCCGAGATCAACATCGACATGGTCGTGCAGAACGTGTCCGCCGCCTCCACCGGCCTGACGGACATCTCGTTCACGCTCCCCAAGACCGAGGGTCGCAAGGCCATCGACGCGCTGGAGAGGGCGAAGACGGCGATCGGCTTCGAGTCGCTGCGCTACGACGACCAGATCGGCAAGATCTCGCTGGTCGGAGCGGGCATGAAGACCAACCCCGGGGTCACTGCGGGCTTCTTCGAGGCACTGTCCGACGCGGGCGTGAACATCGAGCTGATCTCGACCTCCGAGATCCGCATCTCGGTCGTCACCCGCGCCGACGACGTCAACGAGGCCGTCCGCGCCGTGCACTCCGCCTTCGGACTCGACTCCGACAGTGACGAGGCCGTGGTCTACGGAGGCACCGGGCGATGACCCGTCGCCCGACGCTCGCGGTCGTGGGTGCGACCGGAGCCGTCGGCTCGGTCATGCTCCAGATCCTGTCCCAGCGCGCGGACATCTGGGGTGAGATCCGTCTGATCGCCTCGCCGCGCTCGGCCGGCCGCAAGCTGGCCGTGCGCGGGGAGGAGGTCGAGGTACTGGCGCTCACCGAGGAGGCCTTCGCCGGGGTCGACGTCGCGATGTTCGACG
>CBFGQM010000129.1:0-12932 GCA_965650905.1 uncultured Streptomyces sp.
CCGCGGTCGGCATCGTCTTCAAGGGCTCCGGCTTCTACCGCAACGACAGCCGCGGTTCCTCGTCGAGCAGCTCGTCGGCCAAGCCGTCGACCTCGTCGTCGACCTCGTCGTCGACCTCGTCGTCGAGTTCGTCCCCGACCTCATCGGCTTCCTCCACGACGTCGTCCTCCTCCTCGGACTCGAAGTCGTCCAACTCCGGCAGCTCCTCGACAAGCTCGAACAGCAGCTCGGCCGCGTAAGGCTTTCTTCCGCCCACGCGGCGCTTTCTTCTACCGGTCGCCCATGCCCATGCCCACGTAAGGCTGCTTACGCGACCCTGTCGTCATACGACGACGGGGTCCGCGGTGTCTTCGCGTCCGGTTAGGGTGCGGTCATGGCGAACACGGAGAACGCTGAGATCGGCGTCATCGGCGGCTCGGGCTTCTACTCCTTCCTCGACGAAGTGACCGAGATACAGGTGGACACCCCGTACGGGCCACCGAGCGACTCCCTCTTCTTCGGCGAGGTCGCCGGGCGGCGGGTCGCGTTCCTCCCCCGCCACGGCCGCGGCCATCATCTGCCGCCGCACCGCGTCAACTACCGCGCCAACCTGTGGGCACTGCGCTCCGTCGGTGTGCGCCAGGTGCTCGGGCCCTGCGCGGTCGGCGGACTGCGCCCCGAGTACGGCCCCGGGACGCTGCTCGTGCCGGACCAGTTCGTGGACCGTACGAAGTCCCGGGCGCAGACGTACTTCGACGGGCTGCCGCTGCCGGGGGGCCGGATTCCGAACGTGGTGCATGTGTCCCTGGCCGACCCCTACTGCCCCATCGGGCGCAAGGCCGCGCTGGAGGCGGCGCGCGGGCGGGACTGGGAGCCGGTGGACAGCGGGACGCTGGTGGTGGTCGAGGGGCCGCGGTTCTCCACCCGGTCCGAATCGTTGTGGCACCAGGCGCAGGGCTGGTCGGTGGTGGGCATGACAGGGCATCCCGAGGCCGCGCTCGCCCGTGAACTCGAGCTCTGTTACACGTCGTTGACCCTGGTCACCGACCTCGACGCAGGGGCCGAGACCGGGGAGGGGGTCTCGCAGGGCGAGGTGCTGAAGGTCTTCGCGGCGAATGTGGGCCGTCTTCGGGGCGTTCTGTTCGACGCGGTGGCGGCGCTGCCCGAGAACGGGAGGCGGGATTGCCTGTGCACGAAGGCCCTGAGGGGGATGGATCCGGGGTTCGAGCTGCCGTAGAGCGGACCGGGCGGTGGGAGGCGGGTGGTGGCGGGGGCTGGGACGCGGGCCTTTGCGTCGGCGGAGTTTCTCCTTCGAGTGAGTGAGTTGTCCACAACCTGTCGGTAGTCCACGGGCTTCAGCGGCATTCGGCGCGAAGCCGCAGTCTTGCATCGCAAGCCGATATCCCGACCGCAGGTGGTGGTTCCCGTGTCGCAGCTTTCTTCCATTCCGCGCCCGTTGGGCACAGACGCGCCCGGCACATGTGAGGTGCCGCACTTCGCTCCCGTGCGGGTACGTGGCGGGCGGTATCAGTTGCGGCGGCTCATGCGGCTCAGAAGGCGGGCCGTGGCGGCGGGGCTCGCAGTGACCGCCGCCGCGCTGGTGGCGGCTGGACCGCGTGACGCGGGACGGTCGACGCGTGCCAACCCCACTGGAAGTCCGCCCGCTTCGGCGGAGTCGGGAGTGGCAGGCGGGTCCGTACGGGAGTCGCGGGCAACCGAGATGGTGACGGCGCCGGTGCGGATCGCCGACGGCGCGACGGTACGGCTGTTGCGGCCCGGCGATCGTGTCGACGTCGTCGCGGCCGGGGCATCGGCGGTGGGCGGTGGTGGCGCGCGGGTGGTCGCGCGCGGGGCGCGGGTGACGAAGGTGCCCGAGGTCCTGGACGGCGCGACCGAGGGCGGTGCGCTGGTTGTGCTGTCCGTGCCGAGGAAGACGGCAGTGCGGCTGGCCGGAGCGGGCGCGACCTCAAGGCTGGCGGTGACCGTGTGCTGAGCTGCTGATCCTGCCGAGACGATCATCGACCGACGGTCAAGTGTCTCGTTGGTGATGGGGTGTTGGACAGGCCTGCCACTCCCTGACATAGGTTGCCGAGTTGTTCGTTCCACAACTTTGTGCGGCTGAAGAGGGGCTCCCTGGTGAGCGAGAAGAAGAAGGAGCCGGGCGTCTTCGAGGGCTTCAAGACCTTCCTGATGCGCGGGAACGTCGTCGATCTGGCGGTGGCGGTGGTCATCGGCGCCGCCTTCACCAACATAGTCACCTCGGTGGTGAAGGGGGTCATCAACCCGCTGGTGGGGGCGTTCGGCACGAAGAACCTGGACAACTACAGTTCCTGCCTCAAGTCACCCTGCACAGGCACGGGCGACACCGCGACGGGCGTTCGGATCATGTGGGGCTCGGTGCTCGGCGCGACGCTGACCTTCGTGATCACCGCGGCCGTCGTCTACTTCCTGATGGTGCTGCCGATGTCCAAGTATCTGGCCCGGCAGGCGGCCCGCCAGAAGGCGAAGGAGGGCGCACAGGAGCTCATCGAGGTGACCGAGCTGGAGGTGCTGAAGGAGATCCGCGACGCCCTCGTCGCGCAGCGCGGTCAGGGACACACCGAGCGGTAGCGGCTGCCGTCCACCGGCCCGCCGGGCTCAGACGTGGTGGGGCGGCTTCTCGTCGAGGAAGCGGTCCAGGTCCGAGGCGCTGTAGCCGCTGGGCTCGCCCCACCCTCGGTCCGTGTCGTCCGAGGACTGGCGGCTCAGCGGGTCGTCGAAGACCAGCGCGGTCTTGGGATCGCGGGGTTCAGGGGCGGGGTCGGTACTCATGGCTCCAGGGTAGGCCCTGGGGTGAGCGGCGGCGGCAGGGCAATGTTCCGCCGGTCGTGGGCCTCGGCATCGGGGTGATCGATGGTGCCGAAGCAGTCCCGGACAGCGGCCTCGAAGACCCACTCCTGACCCTGGGCCGGGGAGGGCAAGATCAAAGGTAGAGCGTCCGAGGCTCGGACGTTGTCCAGGGGTCGGCCACCCCGTCCTGCGGCGCCTCGCTCCATCGGCCGGCTGTCCTGAGCCTGCCGTCCGGTTACATCGTTCACATCCCTTCTGATCCGCGGTGACGCCCGGACCGCTGGACGTAGGTGAGTCACGCTCTCGTAGACACTGGGTGCCATGACTGTTGACGCTCTTACAGACGTGGTCGGACTGCGCGTGGGGCACGCCACGCGGACGGGCGAAGGCTGGCTGACCGGCACCACGGTTGTCCTCGCCCCGGAGGGCGGCGCGGTAGCGGCCGTGGACGTGCGCGGCGGCGGGCCGGGCACCAAGGAGACCGACGCCCTCGATCCGCGGAACGTCGTACGGAAGGTCGAGGCAGTCGTCCTGACCGGCGGCAGTGCGTACGGGCTGGACTCGGCGGCGGGCGTGATGTCCTGGCTGGAGGAGCGGGGGCGCGGGGTGCGTGTCGGGCCCGACAAGGCGCATGTGGTGCCGGTCGTGCCGGCGGCCTGCGTCTTCGACCTGGGCCGCGGCGGCGACTTCCGGGCGAGGCCGGACGCAGCGACCGGCCGCGAGGCGGTGGCGGCCGCCGCTGCGAGCGAGCCCGGCGCACGGGTCCAGGAGGGATGTGTGGGTGCCGGCACGGGGGCGGTGGTCGGGAGTATGAAAGGAGGAGTCGGCACCGCGAGCACTGTGCTCGACTCGGGTGTCACGGTGGCGGCCCTGGTGGTGGCCAACGCGGCGGGGTCGGCGGTGGATCCGCTGACGGGTGCGTTGTACGGGGAGTTGCTTCAGGGACGTGTGACCTATCCGGTGGCGGATGTACACAAGGCGGCACAGGCACGGCTGGCCGAGGTTGCGAAGAACGGCACTCCCCCGCTGAACACCACGCTCGCGGTGGTCGCCACCGACGCGGACTTGTCCAAGGCGCAGGCGCAGAAGTTCGCGGGGGCGGCGCACGACGGCATCGCGCGCGCCGTACGGCCCGTGCATCTGCTCAACGACGGGGACACGGTGTTCGCGCTCGCCACGGGGGCGCGTCCCCTGGCGGAGAAGAACCCCCTCGCACTGAACGAGATCCTCGCGGCCGGGGCAGATCTCGTGACGCGGGCGATCGTGCGGGCGGTGCGGGCCGCCGAGTCCGCGGCAGGGCCGGATGGTGAGTGGCCGGCGTATGGGGATTTGTACGGGGGGCGGTAGGAGGGGAGGCGGACGAGCGCAAACAGGAGGAGCCAACGGGAGAGGAGGAGGGAGAGGAATGGAAGGCACCGCACTCAACGAGCCTCGCCCCAAAGGTCACCCATGCCTCCGCGTTTTCCGTGCATACGTTTTCTCGGTTCCCGGACATGACGTCCGACGAGGGGCTACCCTATGCACCCACAAGGTGACATGCAGCAACGCCGGGAGAAACCTTGAGCGTTCCGTACGAGACAGCAGCGTACGAGCCACCCCAGTCGCCCGAGTCTCCGGAGGAGCATCTCGCGCGACTCCTCGGCCGTGCCCTGAACTCCTTCGAGCTGTCCCACGAGGCGATAGGCCGGCTCGACTGCGCGCTGGCGCACGACAGTTCGCTGCACTCCGCGCACCACAGCGGGGGGCTGCACCGCGAGACCTACCGGCATACGTGGCTGCTCGCCGACGGCGCGGCGCTCACGCTCTGGGAGCTCGTTCACAACACCGTGGGCGACAGTGATACACAGCACGAGGTGTACGAGGACGGGGAGAAGGTGCGGGCCGCGACCGAGCGGTTGCCGCTGCCCCCGGACGCGCCCGACTTCGAACTGCCCGTCATGGTGTGGCCGTCGCCGCTTCACGAGCCTCGGCACGCGTACGTTCCGGACGACTCGGCGGACCACGGTCGGCGGTTGCTTCGGCGCGCGGAGAACGCGGACCGGCCGGGCGAGGACATGGCCGCGCTCCTGCGGACGGCGTTCGCGCACCACATCAGGCAGGCCTTCGGGCAGTCGTGCCAGGCCGGGGCGGCGGGGCTGGGCTTCTCCCTCTACGAGCACGCGTTTCTGCTCGACGACGGGCAAGAGCTGTCACTGTGGGAGGTCGAGCACACGGCTACGCCCGACGGGCGGCACATGTGCGAGGTGTATCCGAGCGAGGACGCGGCGCGCGACGCCATGGAGTGGCGGGCGACGCATCCACACTGACGGCATACCGACGTATACCGAGGCCACCCTGACGGCTGCCGGGCGGCTTCCGCCGGGCTGCCGCTCCGCGCCGGCAGTAGGGTTAGCTCGCCTCTAGTCGGCCTGGGGCGCGAGGTATCCGGCCCGAGGGCGAGGTGGGGGCTGATGATGCGGGTAAACCCAGTGGACCCGCCATGGCCGGAGACCAAGATCTCGTGCCGTGGCGCGTCTATTGCGCGCGTGGCATTCGGCGCGTCCGCGCCGACGGTCGCGGTCCGGGAGAGGCTGTGGTTATCGGCCGCCTCGGCCCGACCTCGTGACACAATGTGTCCCAGGGTCACCCCGGGGTTCAGGTGCGGGGTGGCCCTTCAGTCTTGAGCAGCCCTTCAGTCTTGAGCAGCCCTTCAGCCTGGGTGACCCAGCGGTCATACGTAACCCAGCGGTGATGGATAACCCAGCGGTGATGCGTAATCCGGCAGAAGAAAGGAGCCGAGCCCCGGCGCCGGGGGGAAGGCGCCGGAGCTCGACTCGGAAGTCCCGGCGCCGGGGGGTGCGGCGGGACCTGGCTTGGGGAGCCTGAAGTGATGCCTCCGGGGCTCGGCCGGTTTGATGCGACCCAAAAACGGCCCCGGGTGCTACGCCGCCGCGTCGAACCCCGTGTCCCGGGCGAGCTTCTTCAGCTCGAGCAGCGCGTGCTTCTCGATCTGCCTGATGCGCTCGCGGGTGAGGCCGTGTTCCTTGCCGACCTCGGTGAGCGTGCGCTCCCGGCCGTCCTCGATGCCGTACCGCATCTTGATGATCGATGCCGTGCGCTGGTCGAGCCGCCCGATGAGGTCGTCGAGCTCCTCGCTGCGCAGCAGTGTGAGTACGGACTGCTCGGGCGAGACCGCCGAGGTGTCCTCGAGCAGGTCGCCGAACTGCGTCTCACCCTCGTCGTCCACCGACATGTTCAGCGAGACCGGGTCGCGGGCCCAGTCCAGCACGTCACTGACGCGCCCCGGGGTCGAGCCCAGCTCCGCGGCGACCTCCGCGGGCTCCGGCTCCCGGCCGTGCTCCCGGTTGAACTCACGCTGCACACGGCGGATCCGGCCCAGCTCCTCCACCAGGTGGACGGGGAGCCGGATGGTCCGTGACTGGTCGGCTATCGAGCGCGTGATCGCCTGCCGGATCCACCACGTCGCGTACGTCGAGAACTTGAAGCCCTTGCGGTAGTCGAACTTCTCGACGGCGCGCACCAGCCCCGCGTTCCCCTCCTGGATCAGGTCGAGCAGCGGCAGGCCGCTGCGCGGGTAGCGCCGCGCGACCGCGACAACCAGGCGCAGGTTGGAACGGATGAAGATGTCCTTGGCTCGCTCGCTGTCGGCCACCAGCGCCTCGAGCTCCTCGCGGGAGGCGTCCGCCCTGGCGTCGGTGACCTCGCCGTCGAGGATCTGCTGGGCGAACACACCCGCTTCGATGACCTGGGACAGCTCGACCTCCTTGGCGGCGTCGAGCAGCGGTGTACGCGCGATCTCGTCGAGGTACATGCCGACCAGGTCGCGGTCGGCGATCTCGCCGCCTACGGCGCGAACACTGCTTGCCACGTCTGTCTCGCCGGTGGCGGACTTACGACGGGCGACGGCACGGGTTGCCATGCGTGCTCCCTTGCGATGTGGGCTTGCGGGTCGGTCAGTGGAGAGTCAGAGGCTCGGCCACCCTTCCGGGTGCCTGCATCCGATGGAAACAACGACTGTAATCGGGACAGAATTCCCAACCCCACCCTCAATCTTTCTGATCTTGCAGTACCCTGTCGCGTCACAACGGAAGGCGAGAGGGCGTCGGCACGCACAGAGGCGCAGGTCAGCCGGGGGGCCGCAAGCGGCCGAAAAGACCTCATCGGCATCCGCCACCACTACGTACATGAGACGCCCCTCACAGACTCATGGCAGAAGAACGCCGCCGTTGGCCGCCCTCCCACGCTGACAGACGGCCCGCATTGCCGGATGGTTGCCCGTCCGCGGGCATACAGCGAAGTCCTGGGCACGTCACAGCCGACGTGTTCCGCAGCAGGGAGCCCACCGTCCGACCGCCGCCAGGCCGCCGCCAGGCCACCGTCCGACCTGCCGCCAGGCCACTGCCCGACCCGCTACCCGAACTGCACCGACCGCTTCGCCATCCCCATCCAGAACCCGTCGATGACGGACTTCTGGCCGTCCAGCTCGCCCGCCGCGTCAGCCGCGCCCATGGTTACGAAGAGCGGGGCGAAGTGCTCGGTGCGCGGGTGGGCCAGGCGGCCCACCGGGGACTTGCGCTCGAAATCGAGCAGACCGTCGACGTCGCCTGCCTCCAGGGCCCGGCGTCCCCAGTCGTCGAACTCGCTCGACCAGGAGGGCACGCCGCCGCCCGCGTGCCGCAGCGCCGCCAGGTTGTGCGTGAAGAATCCGGAGCCGACGATGAGCACACCCTCGTCGCGCAGCGGGGCCAGCTTGCGCCCGATCTCCATCAGGCGGACCGGGTCCAGCGTCGGCATCGAGATCTGGAGCACGGGGATGTCGGCGTCCGGGAACATCTCGACGAGCGGGACGTACGCCCCGTGATCGAGACCGCGGTCCGGGATGTCCTGGACCGGCATGCCGGGGGCGCGCAGCAGCTGACGGACGGACTCGGCGAGTTCGGGAGCGCCGGGAGCGCCGTACTGGACACGGTAGTAGTGCTCGGGGAAGCCCCAGAAGTCATGGACGAGCGGGACGGTCTGGACCGCGCCGAGGGCCAGCGGGGCCTCCTCCCAGTGGGCGGAGACCATGAGGATCGCCCTGGGGCGCGGGAGGCCGGCCGACCATGCGGCGAGTTCACCGGGCCAGATGGGGTCATCGGCCAGCGGCGGGGCACCGTGCGAAAGATACAGCGCGGGCATACGCCACGGGACGGCACGCTCTTCGGTGGCGGCGGACATGGTATCGACTCCCTTCCGACGGACCTCTCTACTTGAAGTCTCAACCTGCGCCAACAGACCATACTCCCCTTTTGTTCAATATTCAAGAAGCTGTCTCGTACAGTAGATACATGAACCGGGCACCCGTTGAAGAGCCGCGCTGGCTCACCGATGAGGAGCAGCGCGTCTGGCGTGCGTTTATCCACGCCGCGACCCTCCTTGAAGACCATCTGGACCGCCAGCTGCAGCGCGACGCGGGCATGCCGCACGTCTACTTCCACCTGCTCGTGCAGCTCGCCGAGGCGCCGCACAAGCGGCTGCGCATGACCGAGCTGGCGAGGAACATGAAGATCACCCGGTCCCGACTGTCGCATGCCGTCGCCCGGCTGGAGAAGAACGGCTGGGTACGGCGCGAGGACTGCCCCTCGGACAAACGCGGGCAGTTCACGGTCCTGACGGACCAGGGCTACGGAGTGCTGGAGCAGACGGCACCCGGACACGTGACCGCCGTCCGCCAGGCCATCTTCAACCGGCTCTCCCCGGACCAGCAGAGGGCCCTCGGCGAGGCGATGCGGATCATCGCCGAGGGTCTCCAGCCGAAGGAGGCGGGAGCGGACCTGCCCTGGCTCCGCTAGCTCCATCCTTCGCGGGTCACTCTTTCTGGCTGTGGAATGCGGCGGCGACGCCGGTCGCCCATTGCGCCTTTCTGGCTGTGGGATGCGGCGGCGACGCTGGTCGCCCATTGCGCTGATCCGGGGCACCCGTCCCCCTGATCGCGCCGACACGGGGGCTGAACGGGAAACCGAGCGGACGGGCGGTCCCCGGTTACTCGCCGGTCACTCCCCGCCTTTCCTGTGATCTGCATCACATACCCTCGGCCTCCCACGATCGGTCTCCTCCAACGCGCGCCCGCGCATTCGGCGGCACAGGGTGATCGGACAGGGTGCAGCCAGAAACGGCGGCTGCCTGGAGCGAGAGGCCCGCGCATGCAGCCGAGAGCGAGAGGCCCGAGCATGCGGCCGACCAACCGCCGGATACGCCCGCGCATGCGACCGACCTACCGCCGGATACGCCCTCGCCGCCGCGCCGCCGCCCTCGCCTCGGTGACCGTCCTCATCCTGGCGGTCGGGACCTCGGCCGGGACCGGGCATCTGAGGACCGGTTCGACGACGGTCTCGGGACCTATCCCGACGGCGCGCACGCGGGCGCTCGGCCCCTGCATGATCAGCAGCGCGATGGACGTACAGATGTCGGAGGGCATACCGACGCCGCCCGGCTACGCCCCCTCCACCGGCACCGTCAGGGCCCTGAACCTCATGGTCGACTTCTCCGACGCCCCCGGCCAGGGCAGCGCGCTCGACCGCTTCAGGGAGTTCTTGCCGCAGACCACCGACTGGTTCCGGACCAGTTCCTACGGCCGCCTCGACTACCGCCCCGAGGCCCCTGTCCGCGACTGGCTGCGGATGCCCAGGCCCTTCGAGGCGTACGGGATAGAGCGCGGTGCCCCCTTTGAGCCCGGCTACCGTGAGCTGGTCGAGGACCTCGTGGCCGCGGCCGACACCGAGGTGGACTTCAAGGCGTACGACCTCGTGAACGTCCTGTTCACCCCCAACGCCGGACCCTCCGCGCTGCACACCGTCCTGTCGGTGACCTTCGCGGACAACACGGAGGCGCCGGCCGCCGACGGTGTCCCCATAGCCAACGCGTCGTTCGTCTACAGCCGCCAGGACGACGGCTCCGGCTCGTACGCCGAGACCGGCTATCGCGTCCTCCCCCACGAGAACGGCCATGTCTTCGGCCTGCCCGACCTCTACACCCGGGACGGGGGCGGCGCGGTCGGGCACTGGGACATCATGAGCGAGGACTGGGGGGCTGACAACGACCTGCTGGGCTGGCACAAGTGGAAGCTCGGCTGGCTCGACGACAAGCAGGTCGGCTGCGCGGCCACGCGCGGGACGACCGAGCACGTCCTGACGCCACTGCAAAAGCGCGGCGGTGGCGGCAAGCTGGTCTTCGTGCCGATCAACGCGACCACGGGGTACGCGGTCGAGGTGCGCATCCGCGGGGGCAACGACGTGGACGTGTGCAAGGCGGGCGTGCTCGTCTACAAGGTCGACGCGGACGTCGGCACCGGCCGCGGCCCCATCACCGTGGTCGACTCCACCAAGGACAGCGGCGGCTGCACCCGCAGCCCGAATGTGCACGCCGATCTGTCCGACGCGCCGTTCCGCCCCGGCCAGCACTTCAAGGACTCCAGGACCGGGATCCAGATCACGGTCGGGAAGAAGGATCGCGCCGGGAACTACCGGGTGTATGTCACACGCCGCTGAGTGCGGATCGCGGGCGGCCCTGCCGCCCGCGGCACGGCCTGGCCACAGTGAGCACGCGCCGGCCTCCTCGGGGGCGGTGCGCCGACTGATCAAGGGCTCCCCGGGCCGTGGCGCCTGGGGCAGGGCTCCCCAGGGCCCGCGCCCAGTCAGGACGGGCCGGGCCGGCTCCCCAGGGCCGTGGCGACTGGGACAGGGCTACCAGAGGCCGTGGGGCGCGTGCGCGTTCATTACGGTGTTCGGGACACCGTACGGAGAGCCCATGCCATCGACACACTTCACGCCGGCGCCCGGCACCCACGACACCCCAGGCACCCCAGGCACATCGGGCACACCAGGCACGCCCAGCACCGACGACTCCGTCGTGCCCAGCGAAGCCGTCGCCCCGCTGATGCGCGGGATCACCGTGCTGCGCCGGCTCACCGAGGCGGGCGGGGCGTCGAGCCTCAGCGGCGTGGAGCGGTCCACCGGGCTCGCCAGGTCCACCGTGGACCGGATCGCGGCGACGCTGGCGCGCATGGGGTACGTACGGCTGGACGGGCGGGACGTTGTGCTCGCGCCACGGCTGATGGAGCTGGGCAACGCGTATCTGGCGGCGCTGCGGCTGCCCCGGCTGCTGGGGGCGCGTGCGGACGCGCTCGCGGACGAACTGGACGAGTCGGTGTCGCTGGCGGTCGCGGACCGGGACGGGATCCGCTTCATCCATCAGGCGACGCGGCGGCGCGCGATATCGCTGAGCTTCCGGATCGGTGATCTGCTGCCGACCGAACGCACCGCGCCGGGGCCCCTGTTCGCCCTGGAGTGGATGCCTGAGGACTGGGCGCGGTGGCGCGCTCGGCAGGCCGCCGATCCCCGGGACCGCGGGTTTCCGGCGGTGCCGCCGCGTGAACGCCCCGCCCGGGACGAGGAGTTCGAGGAGCGGACGCGCCAGGCGCGTCGTCGGGGGTGGGCGCTCGACGACCAGTTGATCGAGCCGGGTCTGGCGGCGGTGTCCGTGCCCGTACGGGAGCCGGGCACCGGGAGGATCGCCTGTGTGGTGAGCGTGGTGAGCCACACCAGCCGGCACACCGCGGCCTCGCTCCGAGACACGCTGCTGCCCCGGCTGCGGGCGACCGCACACGCCATGGAGCAGGACCTGCGGGCGAACGGGCTCCGCGAGGCAGACGTGCGCGCGGACGACCCGCGTGAGGAGGACGGGCCCAAGCAGAACGGGCGCGAGGTGCCCGCCGAGCCCGCGGCCCCGCCGTCCGGGCTCGCCGTCTGGACGGCGGCGTCGAAGAAGGAGCTGGGCCGGGAGTTCATCGAGTCGCTGGCGCGCGGACTGACCGTGCTGACGTCGTTCGGCGAGGGGCGGGCCGAGCTGACGCTCACCCAGGTCGCGCGGGCCACGGGCCTGGCGCGTGCGACGGCGCGCCGTGCGCTGATCACCCTGGAGCACCTGGGGTACGTCGCCGCACATGGTCGGACCTTCGCGCTGACGCCCCGAGTCCTGGGACTCGGCTTCCCACCGCTGTCGCGCACAACGCTCCCGCAGATCGCTGCCCCGCACCTGGCCGAGCTGGCCCGGCGGCTGCACGACTCGGCATCCCTGGCGGTGCTGGCGGGCGACGAGATCCAGTACACGGCCCGCGTCGCCACCAGCCGCATCATGAGCGTCAACGTCGCGGTCGGCACCCGGCTACCCGCACACGCGACCTCGCTGGGCCGCGTGATGCTCGCGGACCTCGCGCCCGGCCAACGCCCCGCACCCGGCCGACACCCAGCACCCGGGCAACGCCCCGCACCCGGCCGACACCCAGCACCCGGCCAACGCCCCACGCCCGGCCCGCACGCGCCGACCGCGCGCACGATCACGGACCCCAAGGCACTCACGGCCGTCCTGAACCGCGTACGGGAGGACGGATACGCCCTGGTCGACGGGGAGCTGGAGGAGGGGCTCCGCTCCATCGCGGTCCCGGTGCGCGACCGCACGGGCACGGTGGTCGCTGCCGTGAACGTCGCGATGCACAGCTCCCGGCGCACCCCGGAGAAGTGCGTTGACGAGGTACTACCGGAACTGCGCGCGACAGCGACCGCCATCGAGGCTGACCTGCATGTCGCGGGCCGCTTCACCCGCGTCCCGCCCGCCTGACCCGATGTGCCCGCCCAGACCGACGCGGACGGGCGATCATCTGCGTCCCGCCCTTGGCCAGGTGGTGCGGCACCTCGAGTGGCCTGGTCGGCGAGGGCTCCGTACACGATGATCTCCACGACGTTTCCTCCCGCTGCGTGATGGTCTGTCCCACCGGCGCCCCCGGGCGGCTTCCCGGGTTCGTGCTCGGGCCGGCCGGTCCGTAGTGCGGGGACGTTCGGCCCAGCGGCGGTTGGCGCAGTACGTGCGGTGCGAGGCGGCTGGGAGCAGTGTCGGCCGGGACATACAAGCCCCTCTGACCGGCCCACCACCCACTATCGTGAAGGAAGGAGGGCGCCTGATCCTGGTGCGTCTTGCGGGAGCCGGTCGGAGGCTCACCGGCGTGACCTGCTCGAGGGACTCCTGCGGCCCGACACGGAGATCCGTGACGAGGTGATCGACCAGGTACTGGCGCGTGGTGCTGTGGCTGG
>CBFGQM010000130.1:0-12785 GCA_965650905.1 uncultured Streptomyces sp.
ATCACATCACCGATTCATAGGAAGCAAGTTGCCCTATTTGGGGTGAACTTCGGCACTAGGCTGGTTTTGAGGGTGCGTAGTCTGTGCGCCATGCACACCACCGGGAACGCAGTGACGCCTGGGGACGTCCTAGTCCTCGGTGCAGTACGGATGAGTGCCGGAACGACCGCATCTGTACTTTGGGGGGACCGGAAACCAGCCGCCGTTTCCAGGCGCGCTGAGGTGCGCCTGCCCGAGGAGTAATCGTTCGATGAGCGAGCACCGTCGCAAACCGTCGCAGCCGCAAGGCGGCGGACGCGCCGCGGCCCGACGCGGCCAGACCCGCTCGTCCTCCGGCCGCCGTGCGGCACCGCGAGGCGCCACTGGGTCTCCCTCCGGCTCTTATGACTCGGGGGGTGAGGAGCGCCCGTTCGGTGGCCGTGCCGAGGCTCGGCGGGCGGCACAGAGAAGCGGCAGCGGTGGCGGCCGACGCAGAGCGGCCGACGGCGCGGGGCGCGGAGGTTCCGGCGGGCCGAACGGGCCCGGGCGCGGTAGAGGCCGCGGGGGCGTACCGCCCAGGAAGCGGATCATCGACTATCCGCGCGCGGGCAAGTACGGCGCGGCACGGTGGGTGCCCTCGTGGAAGCTCGTGACGGGGACCTTCGTCGGCTTCCTCGGCAGCATGATGATCGTGGCGGGCATCGCCTACGCCATGGTGGGCGTCCCGAACGTCGCTGAGGCGGCGGAGGCGCAGAACAACGTCTATTACTGGGACGACGGCAGCCAGATGGTTGCCACGGGTGGCGAGACGAACCGTCAGATCATCAGCTACGCCCAGATCCCCAAGGAGATGCGCTACGCCGTCATGTCGGCCGAGAACAAGACGTTCGAGACCGACAGGGGCGTGGACCCCATGGGTATCGGCCGCGCCCTGTTCAACATGGCCAAGGGCGGCGATACGCAGGGTGGTTCCACCATCACCCAGCAGTACGTGAAGAACGCGCGCCTGGACGATCAGTCGCAGACGCTCACGCGTAAGTTCAAGGAGCTGTTCATCTCCATCAAGGTCGGCGCCACCGTCGACAAGAAGGAGATCATGGCCGGCTATTTGAACACCGCCTACTACGGACGCGGCGCCTACGGAATCCAGGCGGCCGCGCGTGCGTACTTCAACAAGGACGCCGATGACCTCAGCGCCAGCCAGTGCGCTTTCCTGGCGGCGACGCTCAAGGGAGCCACGTACTACGACCCGGCGGGCGCGGTGGATGTCGACCCAGCTGCCACGCCCGAGGCCAACCGTAAGCGGGCCACGGAACGATGGAGCTGGATCCTCGACGAAATGGTCAAGGACGGCCACCTGAAGGCATCGGAGCGGGAAAAGTACAGGAAGTTCCCCGAATCCGAGAGCCCACGGTCGAACACCCGGCTGAGCGGCCAGATCGGCTATCTCGTCGGTCTCGCCAAGTCGTACGTCATCAATAACACCGACATCACCCAGAAGCGGCTCGACCGCGGCGGCTTTGAGATCCACACCACCTTCGACAAGAAGATGGTCGACCAACTCGACAACGCCGTGACCAAGGTATACAAGGCGAACATCAAACCCAAGCAGCGCCCGAAGACGGACACCCACGTCCAGTTCGGCGGGGCCTCCGTGGACCCGGGCACCGGTGCGATCAAGGCCATCTACGGTGGCCAGGACTGGGCCAAGCACTTCACCAACAACGCCGACGTCACTGGCGCCCAGGTGGGTTCGACGTTCAAGCCGTTCGTGCTGGCGGCTGCCATGAAGTGGGGCGTCCTCGACCCCGACGGCGGCGCGACACAGACGCAGGACGAGCGCACCATCGCCTCCGCGAAGAGTCTGTACAGCGGCAAGAACAAATTGAAGATCAAAAACTACGACGGGTCGGTCTGGCACAACGAGGAGGGCAAGGAGTGGCTGCAGGCGAACGACGGAGACCAGTCGTACGGAACGCCGCCGGACTACAAAATTGATCTCCGTGAGGCGATGAGGGTCTCGGCGAACTCCGCATTCGTCCAGCTCGGCATGGACGTCGGTGTGGACAAGGTCAAGGAGGCCGCCATGGACGCGGGCCTCCTCGAGGACAGCCTGGCGGGCACGAGCTTCCCGGCCTTCTCGATCGGTATCTCCGACCCCAGCGCAATCCGCATGGCCGGGTCGTACGCCACCTTCGCGGACAGCGGCAAGCAGCGCGATCTGTACTCGGTCAAGGAGGTCACCGACCAGGACGGCACCGTCTTCCGGCATGAGGATGTCGCCAAGACCAAGCAGGCGTTCAGCGCCGATGTCGCCGACAACGTCACCGACGTCCTGAAGACCGTGGTCGAAAAGGGAACCGGTTCCAACGCCCAACTGGAGGGCCGCGAGGTGGCCGGCAAGACCGGTACCACCGACGGAAACAAGTCCGCCTGGTTCGTCGGGTACACCCCTCAGCTGTCGACATCGATCGGCATGTACCGCATGGACGACGACGAGAGCAACAAGAACCGAAAGTTCCTGGAGATGTACGGAACGGGTGGCGAGAAGACGATCCACGGTGCCTCGTTCCCCTCCGAGATCTGGCACGACTACATGGAGCAGGCGCTCGAGGGCAAGCCGGCGAAGAAATTCCCGACGCCTGAGCCCATCGGCAAGGTCATCAACGACGTCCCCACCCCGACCGTGACCCCGTCAACGCCGGAGACCACGGAAGAGCCGAGCCCGACGCCGAGCGCCACACCCAGCCGGATCACGCCCACTCCGACGCCCACGCCGAGTAACACCTGCGATCCCCTCGACTTCGAGTGCAACAACAACGGCGGACATAACAATGACGGTACCGATACCGGCGGAACCGACGGAGATGTGAGCCCCACACCGACGGAGACCGAAAGCGGCCGTAACGGCAGAGGAGACGGCAACGGAGGCCTCTTCGGGGGAGGCACCGGATAGCCAACACTGAGTTTGTTTCACGTGAAACAGACAGTTTCACGTGAAACAAGGGCCGTCGCACCGACAGCGACCGCTAGAACCGCCGAGGTGGGGCGGCCCTTCTCGTACAGGAGTCGACGGCTCCTCACTCAGGCGACAAGCCACGGGGTGGGCGGCCGGACCCACACGCACGCCCTCGGTACGTACGGCAGGATGGCGGCATGCCCAGTGCAGAAACGACGCGAGCGAACGTGCATGAGCCGGAGCCGGAGCGACCGACCAAGGAGGACGCGGTCGCTGCCACCGGTAGCGAGCTGATCGGCGGCCCCATCGGACGCCACGCGCTGCTCGGGACATCCTGGTGGACCCCCGTCCGCGTCATCGCGCTCGTTATGCTCGGCATGTTCGCCCTCAGCATGGTGCAGAAGTTGCCCTGCTACGACGGTGCCTGGTACTTCGGCGTCAACACGCAGTACACGCACGCCTGCTATTCGGACATCCCGCACCTCTACGAGGGACGTGGCTTCGCCGACGGGCTCGTGCCGTACTTCGACAAGCTCAACGGCGACATGGAGTACCTCGAGTACCCAGTACTGACCGGCGTGTTCATGGAAGTGGCCGCCTGGCTGACACCTGGCAGCGGAAGCATCCGGGACCAGGAACAGATCTACTGGCTGGTGAACGCCGGAATGCTGATGGTGTGCGCGGCGGTCGTCGCCGTCTGCGTGACCCGCACCCACCGGCGGCGGCCCTGGGACGGCCTGCTGGTCGCCCTCGCACCCGCCTTCGCGCTCACCGCTACCATCAACTGGGACCTGCTGGCCGTCGCCCTGACGGCCGCAGCGATGCTGATGTGGTCACGGAGCCGCACCCTCGCCTTCGGCGTGTTGCTGGGGCTTGCCACGGCTGCCAAGCTCTACCCCGTGCTGCTCCTCGGACCGCTCCTTGTGCTCTGCTGGCGCGCGGGCAGGTGGCGTGAGTTCGGCACCGCTCTGCTTGGCGCGGCTGGCTCCTGGTCTCTCGTGAACCTTCCTGTGAGACTGCTCGCCCCCGAGGGCTGGTCGAAGTTCTACACATTCAGCCAGGAGCGCGGCGTCGACTTCGGCTCCTTCTGGCTGGTTTTGTCCCAGCGTACGGAAACACCCCTTGCCACCGACACCGTCAACACACTCGCCATGGCGCTGATGCTGCTTGCCGGCGCGGGCGTCGCGGGACTCACGTTCACCGCCCCCCGCCGGCCGCGCTTCGCTCAGCTCGCCTTCCTGATCGTCGCGGCGTTCATCCTCACCAACAAGGTCTACTCGCCGCAGTACGTGCTGTGGCTGGTTCCCCTCGCCGCGCTGGCCCGCCCCAAATGGCGGGACTTCCTCATCTGGCAGGCATGCGAGGTCGCGTACTTCCTTGGCATCTGGATGCACCTCGCGTACACGACCAGCGGAGACGCCCACAAAGGGCTGCCGACCGACGGCTATCAACTCGCCGTCGTCGTCCATCTGCTGGGGACGCTCTACCTGTGTGCCGTGGTCATACGCGACATCTTCCTGCCCGAGCGGGACGTGGTGCGCCGTGCCGGCGACGACGATCCGTCGGGCGGCGTGCTGGACGGCGCGGAGGACGTCTTCGTCCTCCGCGCGGCGTCCCATCCACCGCGGCACACGGTGCACTTCGACGGGCCGTACGTGGAGTGGGGCAGCCGCGTCACACTGGCGGGCAAGAGTTCGCCCGAGCGAACAGGGCGTTGAGGAAGCCACGCAAAAGGCCGTACACGAACCCCGTGTACGGCCTCCTGCTGTGGTTCGAGAGGTCAGCGCTCGACGATCCGGTCGAACTGCGTGGTGGTGTGCCGCAGATGGGCCACCAGCTCCTCACCGACCTTCGGCTCCGACGCGTCCGCCGGTACGAAAAGGATCGACACCTGCATGTGCGGGGGTTCCGCGAACCAACGCTGCTTGCCGTCCCACACGAACGGAGAAAGGTTCCGATTCACCGTGGCGAGGCCAGCACGAGCGACTCCCTTGGCGCGCGGCATGACGCCGTGCAGCGCTTTCGGGGCCTCCAGGCCCACCCCATGCGACGTGCCGCCCGCCACGACGACCAGATAGCCGTCCGAGGCCGCCTTCTGCTGCCGGTAGCCGAAGCGGTCGCCCTTGGCGACCCGCGTGACGTCCAGGACGGCACCGCGGTACTCCGTCGCCTCGTGGTCACCCAACCACAGCCGCGTACCCACGCGGGCGCGGAAGCGGGTCTGAGGGAACTGCTGCCGCAGCCGGACCAGTTCCTCGGCATTCAGATGGCTGACGAACATGGTGTGCAACGGCAGTCGTGCCGCGCGCAGCCGGTCCATCCAGCCGATGACCTCATCGACAGCGTCCGAGCCGTCGGTACGGTCCAGCGGCAGGTGGATCGCGAAACCCTCGAGCCGCACGTTCTCTATGGCGGCGTGGAGCTGCAGCAGGTCCTGTTGGGTTACACCGTGCCGCTTCATCGAGGACATCACCTCGATGACGACACGGGCGCCAACGAGGCCGTACACCCCGTCGACCGACGACACGGAGCGAATAACGCGGTCGGGCAGCGGCACGGGCTCCTCGCCCCGCCGGAATGGCGTCAGCACCAGCAGGTCGCCGCCGAACCAGTCCTTGATCCGCGCGGCCTCGTACGTCGTGCCGACAGCCAGGACGTCCGAGCCCAGGCACGTGGCCTCGTCCGCCAGCCGCTCGTGGCCGAAGCCGTAGCCATTGCCCTTGCAGACGGGGACGAGCCCAGGGAACTGCTCGGACACCCGTTTGTGATGCGCCCGCCAGCGCGCGGTGTCGACGTAGAGCGTGAGCGCCATGGCCGGACCTGGAACCTTTCTCGTGGCTGCGGTGTATCAGTGGTATGAGGGCACATTCTGGGGAATCAGCGGCGCGACATGTAAATGTCGAGGGCCTTGTGGAGCAGCTTGTTGAGCGGGAAGTCCCACTCGCCTAGGTACTCGGCGGCCTGCCCGCCCGTGCCCACCTTGAACTGGATCAGGCCGAAGAGATGGTCCGTCTCGTCCAGCGAGTCGGAGATGCCCCGCAGGTCATAGACGGTCGCGCCCAGGGCGTATGCATCGCGCAGCAT
The DNA here is from genome assembly GCA_965650905.1 of uncultured Streptomyces sp. GTDB lineage: Bacteria > Actinomycetota > Actinomycetes > Streptomycetales > Streptomycetaceae > Streptomyces. Next base: position 6,023 of record CBFGQM010000130.1, read on the forward strand.
CCGCCACTGCATCGCGTTCGAGGGCCGGAACTCACGCCCGATGTTGTCCGATGCGCCGTACGAGTACCAGACGTGCCCACCAACGACCAGCATCGTCGCGGCCGACAGGTTCACACCATTGAGCCGGGCGAAGTAGAGCCGCATGCGATTGGGGTCCTCGGTGTTGAGGGCCGTCCACATGCGCTGGAAGTACGAGAGCGGGCGGGGCCGGAAGTGATCGCGCGCGGCCGTGATCTCATAGAGGCGCTGCCACTCCTCCAGATCCTGGTAGCCGCCCTGGACGACTTCGACACCCGCCTTCTCAGCCTTCTTGATGTTGCGCCGCCACAGCTGGTTGAAACCCTTGTGGACATCCTCCAGCGAGCGGTTCGCGAGCGGCACTTGATAGACGTAACGGGGCTGTACGTCGCCGAAGCCGGCCCCGCCGTCCTCACCCTGCTGCCAGCCCATGCGGCGCAACCTGTCCGCGACCTCGAAGGCGCGCGGCTCGATGAAGTCCGCCTCGATGTCGCGCAGGCGCTTCACGTCCAGGTCCTGGATGCCTTTCTTGATCGACGCGGCCTCCCAACGCCGGATGATCACCGGCGGACCCATCTTCACTGAGAAGGCACCCTGCTGCTTGAGGTGCGCGAGCATCGGATCCAGCCAGTCGGTCAGATTCGGCGCGAACCAGTTGATGACCGGCCCCTCGGGCAGATACGCCAGATAGCGCTTGATCTTGGGTAGCTGCCGGTACAGCACGAGGCCCGCCCCGACCATCTCGCCCGTCCTGTCGTCGAACCAGCCGAGATTTTCGGAGCGCCACTCCGCCTTGACGTCTGCCCAGGCCGGGACCTGCATGTGGCTCGCCGCGGGCAGGCTCTGGATGTATGCCAGATGCTGCTCTCGACTGATGGTCCTCAGGGTCAGGCTCATGCGGGCGCTCCTCGGGCTGGTGTGTCCCCATGGGAACAGGGGCTCCGGCTCTCGCGCCGAAGCCTACTGCGCTCTGGGAGCGCCCCGTTTGGCCATACATCCTCCTCGCGGAGGTGGTCAGCCGATGACGCCGCCGAACAGGCCGCCGTGCGCCATGCCGAGGAAGAAGCCGACGCCCGCCGCACCGAGACCCAGGATCAGCCCGAAGCGCTCCCGGGTCGTCTCGGATACGAACTGTCCGCCCGCCCCGGTGACGATCCCCGCCAGCCCCGTCCATGAGCTGATCAGATGAAGGTCGTGGAACATCGCCGTGATGAAGGCCGTCGCTCCGAGCACCAGTGTCACCGCGAGCAGGATGTCCTGGAGCGGGTGACGCTTGTGATCGGTGGCGAACAGCGATCCGGCGGTGTTGGTGGGTCGCAACGTCTGTGCCATGGGGCACCTCCTGCGGAAGACGGCGCATCGTAGCGCCATACACACCCGATGTGTACAGATTGACGGTCCGCACCGTCGGATTTCAACTGGAAGCACGTGTGCGGGTAGTCTGTAGCGTCTGCATCGGTGTCTGCCCAGGCCACGGTATGACCGCCCCGCTCAGTCCGCTGGGCGGCGGCCCGATTGTCAGTGGCGCCCGATACCGTTGCGTACGCATCACAACCCTCCTGCCACGGAACGACCGTGGCCGCTGAGTCCGAAGGAGGTGGGTTCCACATGCGTCATTACGAGGTGATGGTCATCCTCGACCCCGATCTGGAGGAGCGCGCCGTTGCTCCCCTGATCGAAAACTTCCTCTCCGTCGTCCGTGAGGGCAACGGAAAGGTCGAGAAGGTCGACACCTGGGGCCGTCGTCGTCTCTCGTACGAGATCAAGAAGAAGCCCGAGGGCATCTACTCGGTCATCGACCTGCAGGCCGAGCCTGCGGTCGTCAAGGAGCTCGACCGCCAGATGAACCTGAACGAGTCGGTCCTCCGGACCAAGGTCCTTCGCCCCGAGATGCACTGAGTTCTCCCGCTCAGCTGATTTCGGGCATCGAGTAGCAGCACCAAGCAGCCAGCAGCAAACCCGCCGAGAGGTTCCCCTATGGCAGGCGAGACCGTCATCACGGTCGTCGGCAATCTTGTCGACGACCCCGAGCTGCGCTTCACCCCTTCCGGTGCGGCGGTCGCGAAGTTCCGTGTCGCGTCTACCCCCCGCACCTTCGACCGTCAGACAAACGAGTGGAAGGACGGCGAGAGCCTGTTCCTGACCTGCTCGGTCTGGCGTCAGGCGGCGGAGAACGTCGCTGAGTCGCTTCAGCGTGGCATGCGCGTCATCGTGCAGGGCCGACTGAAGCAGCGGTCCTACGAGGACCGTGAGGGCGTCAAGCGCACGGTCTACGAGCTCGACGTCGACGAGGTCGGCGCGAGCCTTCGCAGTGCCACGGCGAAGGTCACCAAGACCACCGGCCGAGGTGGCCAAGGCGGTTACGGCGGCGGTGGCGGCGGCCAGCAAGGCGGCGGCTGGGGCGGAGGCCCCGGTGGCGGTCAGCAGCAGGGCGGCGGCGCTCCCGCCGACGACCCCTGGGCGACCGGCGCGCCGGCCGGCGGCGGTCAGCAGGGTGGCGGCGGTGGCTGGGGCGGAAGCTCCGGCGGTTCCGGCGGCGGCTACTCGGACGAGCCCCCCTTCTAAGGGCGGGTTTGTACCCATACTTCTTGATCACACAGGAGAATCACCATGGCGAAGCCGCCTGTGCGCAAGCCGAAGAAGAAGGTCTGCGCTTTCTGCAAGGACAAGGTCACGTACGTGGACTACAAGGACACGAACATGCTGCGGAAGTTCATTTCCGACCGCGGCAAGATCCGTGCCCGCCGCGTGACCGGCAACTGCACGCAGCACCAGCGTGACGTCGCCACGGCCGTCAAGAACAGCCGCGAGATGGCGCTGCTGCCCTACACCTCCACCGCGCGATAAGGGAAGGGTGACCCACATATGAAGATCATCCTCACCCACGAGGTCTCCGGCCTCGGTGCCGCGGGCGATGTCGTCGATGTCAAGGACGGTTACGCCCGTAACTACCTGATCCCGCGGAACTTTGCGATCCGCTGGACCAAGGGTGGCGAGAAGGACGTCGAGCAGATTCGTCGTGCTCGCAAGATCCACGAGATCCAGACAATCGAGCAGGCCAACGAGATCAAGGCCCGCCTCGAAGGCGTCCAGGTCCGCTTGGCCGTCCGCTCCGGCGACGCCGGTCGACTCTTCGGTTCCGTTACCCCGGCCGACATCGCCTCGGCGATCAAGGCCTCCGGTGGCCCCGAGGTCGATAGGCGCCGCATCGAACTGGGCGCACCGATCAAGACGCTGGGCGCCCACGAGACATCCGTGCGTCTGCACCCCGAGGTTGCCGCCAAGGTCAACATCGAGGTCATCGCGGCGTAATCGCTGCGCTCGCTGAAGCAGTGTTGTGGGGGCCGCGCCCGTTGGGTGCGGCCCCCACAAGCTTGCTCTCCACTTGCTTTCACTGTTTCACGTGAAACGGAGCGAACCCGAGGTTCGGTCCGGTCCCCTGACGCAGAGGGTGTCGGCTCAACGTGTGGCGCCCGTGACGATCCAGCGACCCGAGCGGCAGCGCAGCCACAAGGTCAGCATCCGCATCGCCATCATCAGGGTCATCGCTCCCCATAGCGCGGTCAGGCCGCCGCCGAGAGCCGGTACGAGCAGGGCGGCGGGCGTGAAGACGGCAAGCGTCACGAGCATCGCCCGTGCGAGGTAAGAGCCGTCCCCGGCGCCCATCAGGACTCCATCGAGTACGAAGACGATGCCGCAGATCGGCTGGGAAGCGGCCACCATGACAAGAGCCGGCAGCGCCGTGTCCTTGACGACCGAGTCACTGGTGAAGAGCGGAAGGAAGAGTGGGCGGGTGACGGTGACCAGCAGACCGAGCACGACTCCGACCGTGACGCCCCACGCCACCATGCGGCGGCATACGTCGCGGGCCCCCTGGGCGTCGTTCGCGCCGAGGTAGCGCCCGATGATCGCCTGACCGGCGATGGCGATTGCGTCCAGGGCGAAGGCGAGCAGGCTCCACAGCCCCAGGATGATCTGATGCGCTGCGGTGTCTGCGTCCCCAAGCCCCGCAGCCACAGCGGTGGCGATCATCAGGATGGCCCGTAGCGAGAGTGTACGGACCAGCAAGGGCGCCCCCGCCCGGACAAAGGCGCGTACCCCGGCGACGTCCGGCCGCAGCGAGGCGCCGTGCTTCAGAGCTCCGCGTACGACGACGCCCAGATACACCGCGGCCATGGCGCACTGGGCGATGACAGTGCCCCAGGCTGAGCCGGCGATGCCCAGGTCGGCGCCATAGACGAGGATCGCGTTGAGGGCGGCGTTGGCGAGAAAGCCTGCGACGGCGACGTAGAGCGGTGTCCTGGTGTCCTGTAGCCCACGCAGGACACCGGTGGCGGCGAGCAGGACGAGCATCGCGGGGATGCCGAGCGCCGAGATGCGCAGATACGTGGTGGCGTAGGGAGCTGCGGTATCCGAGGCGCCGAAGAGTTCCACCAGGGCGGAGGCCGAAGGTACGACGATGGCGACGACTGCGGCCCCGAACAGGAGCGCGAGCCAGACGCCGTCCACGCCCTGACGGATGGCGGCCTGTAGATCGCCTGCGCCCACGCGGCGGGCGACGGCGGCCGTGGTGGCGTACGCGAGGAAGACGAAGACGCTGACGGCCGTGGTGAGGAGGGCCGAGGCGATACCGAGACCGGCGAGTTGGGCGGTGCCGAGATGGCCGATGATGGCGCTGTCGGCCATGACGAAGAGAGGCTCGGCGACCAGTGCGCCGAAGGCCGGGACGGCGAGCGCGACGATCTCTCTGTCGTGCCCGCGCCGGGCGGCCTTGGATGCCGCCGGAGCCTGTGACATGGCCATCAATCTAATCTTCCACAGGTAATGGATACAACCGTCGTTCACCCCTTACAAATTTTTTTGGGGAACGTACCGCCGCGGCTTCTTCGCGGCGATCTTGGGTCAGCCGGAGAACTTTTTCTTCTGCACAACCAGTGGATGGGAAAAGGGCAGGTCAGGGTGGGTGAGGAAAAGGAGTCGAGGGCTTGTTCACATGCCTGTCCACCGGGTCGTGCACAGGTTTGACGGAGTTCTCCACAGCATCGGGGCCGTCGTCCACATGCCCTGTGGATAACCAGATTGGCTGACGCTGCCCGCAGGCCTACCGTGGTGCGGCGCCCGTTCCCTCCTCCGTCCTCGGAAACCACGCAAAACCGACTGCGTCAGAACCGGAGCTGGGCCTCTTATTTGTCAGTGTCGTGCCGTAGGAATGAGGGGCACGGCGAGGTCCGCGCGGCGGACGGGAGGAGGTGGCCCGGTGAGTATTTCCGAGCCTTTGGACGACCCGTGGGCCGACAGCGGTCCCAGTGATCGTCTGCCTGCCTCCCGTCAGCGCCGCGACGGTGGCCGTGGTCGCGACGAGCAGCACGATCGCGGGCGGGACAACGGCGCCTGGGATGGCGGAGGTCCCTCCTTCGAGCGCGTGCCACCCCAGGATCTGGACGCAGAGCAGTCCGTCCTCGGCGGCATGCTGTTGTCCAAGGACGCCATCGCCGATGTCGTCGAGGTACTCAAGGGCCACGACTTCTACCGGCCCGCGCACGAGACCATCTACAGCGCGGTCCTCGATCTTTATGCGAAGGGCGAGCCGGCCGACCCGATCACCGTCGCCGCCGAACTGACCAAGCGCGGCGAGATCACCAAGGTGGGTGGCGCGCCGTATCTGCACGGCCTGGTGCAGACGGTCCCGACGGCGGCGAACGCCGAGTACTACGCGGAGATCGTTCATGAGCGCGCAGTGCTGCGCCGACTGGTCGAGGCCGGCACGCGGATCACGCAGATGGGATACGCGGCTGACGGCGACGTGGATGAGATCGTCAACAGCGCACAGGCCGAGATCTACGCCGTCACCGAGCAGCGCACCACGGAGGACTATCTGCCGCTGGGCGACATCATGGAGGGAGCGCTCGACGAGATCGAGGCGATCGGTTCGCGGTCGGGGGAGATGACCGGTGTGCCGACCGGCTTCACCGATCTCGACCAGCTCACCAACGGTCTGCACCCCGGCCAGATGATCATCATCGCGGCCCGCCCCGCGATGGGTAAGTCGACGCTGGCGCTCGACTTCGCACGGACCTGCTCGATCAAGCACAACATGCCGAGTGTGATCTTTTCGCTCGAAATGGGCCGCAACGAGATCGCGATGCGTCTGCTGTCGGCGGAGGCGCGTGTGGCGCTGCATCACATGCGTTCGGGCACGATGACCGACGAGGACTGGACGCGACTCGCGCGCCGGATGCCGGACGTCTCGGCCGCCCCGCTTTACATCGACGACTCACCGAATCTGTCGATGATGGAGATTCGCGCCAAGTGCCGTCGCCTCAAGCAGCGTAGTGACCTGAAACTTGTGGTGATCGACTATCTGCAGCTGATGCAGTCGGGCGGTTCCAAGCGGGCCGAGAGCCGACAGCAGGAGGTTTCGGACATGTCGCGAAACCTGAAGCTGCTCGCCAAGGAGTTGGAGCTTCCGGTGATCGCGCTGTCGCAGCTGAACCGTGGGCCCGAGCAGCGTACGGACAAGAAACCGATGGTGTCCGACCTGCGTGAATCGGGTTCGATCGAGCAGGACGCGGACATGGTGATCTTGCTGCACCGTGAGGATGCGTACGAGAAGGAGTCCCCGCGCGCGGGCGAGGCGGACATCATCGTGGGCAAGCACCGTAACGGTCCCACGGCGACGATCACGGTGGCCTTCCAGGGGCACTATTCGCGCTTCGTCGACATGGCGCAGACCTGATTCCTGTCC
>CBFGQM010000131.1:0-12465 GCA_965650905.1 uncultured Streptomyces sp.
GAGGGCGACGAACGCGGCCAACGCCATGCGCCACTCGAAGGCGATGGCCAGGTATATCACCACGAGGACCAGGAAGATGTCGAGGCCCTGCCAGGCCTTGCTGGCGATCTGGTCACCACAGCTGGGTCCGACCAGGTCGGCGCTGATCCGCTCCGAGTCGAGCTTGAGGTCCTTGGCGAGATCCGTCTTGATCTGGTCGGACGTGTCCGTGTCGAGACCGGCGATCTGGATGCGCAGTCCGCCCGTGCCGAGCCCCTGCACGATCGCGTCGTGTCCGGACGCCTTCTCCGCGGACTCCTCCGCCTGGGAGGCGGAGATGCTGGTCTTCGGGGTGGTGAAGACGGCGCCGCCCTCGAACTCGATGCCCATGTTCAGGCCGCGCACCGCCAGGCCGACGATGGCCGTGATGGTGATCAGGATCGAGACGCCGTACCAGAGCTTGCGCTTGCCGACGAAGTCGTAGCCGACCTCGCCGCGGTAGAGACGGGCGCCGAGGTTGCCGAGCTTCGACATCTCACGCCTCCTTCGGGTCGACGGGAGCGGACACACGGCGGGAGCGGCGCAGCGGTGGCTTGGCGCCGAGGCGCTTGGGATCCAGACCGGACCAACGGTGGCCGCTCGCGAAGAACTTCTTGCGGGCGAGGATCGTCATCAGCGGCTTGGTGAAGAAGAAGACCACCACCACGTCGAGCACGGTGGTCAGACCGAGCGTGAACGCGAAGCCCTGGACCTTGCCGACGGTGACGACGAAGAGCACGGCGGCGGCGAGGAACGACACGAAGTCGGAGACCAGGATGGTGCGCCGGGCGCGCGGCCAGGCCCGCTCGACGGCCGGCCGCAGTGTCCGGCCCTCGCGGACTTCGTCCCGGATGCGTTCGAAGAACACGATGAACGAGTCCGCCGTGATACCGATCGCGACGATCGCACCGCAGACGGCGGGCAGGTTCAGCGCGAAGCCGATGGTCGGGCCGAGCAGCGACATGATCACGTACGTCAGGACCGCCGAGACCAGCAGCGAGGTGACGGCGATGAACGACAGGCCGCGATAGTAGAGCAGCAGGTAGATGACGACCAGGGCGAGGCCGATGGCGCCGGCGATCAGACCGGCCTCCAGCTGGTCGCCGCCGAGCGCGGCGTCGACGGTGGTGACGCTCGCCTCCTTGAAGGTGAGCGGAAGGGCACCGTAGGACAGGATGTTCGCCAGGTCCTCGGCGGACTGCTGGGTGAAGCCACCGGAGATCTGGGCCTGACCACCGGTGATCGCCGTACTGACCGAGGGAGCCGAGACGATCTCACCGTCCAGCACAATGGCGAACTGGTTCTGCGGCGGGGCCTTGGCCGCGATCTCGCCGGTGACATCGGCGAACTGCTTGGCACCGGTCTTGTCGAAGACCATCTGGACGATCCAGCCCTCGCCGGTCTGGGTCTGGAAGACGGCACTGGCGTCGTCGATCTGCTCACCCTTCACCGAGACCGGGCCGAGCACGTACTTGTACTTGGACTTCGGGTCGCAGGCGACGATGGTGGCGGAGTTCTCGGCCGCGCTGACCTTCTCGCTCGCTGCGGCGCGGCCCTTCACGGTGGCGCAGTCCACGGCGGCCAACTGCTTCTGCACGTCAGCGGGGAGTCCGGTCGCGGCGGTGCTGTCGGGGGACTTGGCCGGCGGAGAGGCGCTGCCACTGGGCGTCGAGGAGGGGGACGGCGATGCCTTGTCCTTTGCGGCAAGGCCTTCCGTGACCGCGCGGCCCTGGGTGGTGGCCGATGCGGAGGGAGTCGGCGACGCGGAACGCCTTGTGGGGGTCGGCGATCCCGAAGGTCCGGAGGGCGTCGGCGACGCGGAATCCGCGGGGTCCTTGCCACTGTCCGCGCCCGTGCCCGCCGGCTGCCCTGCCAGGACCGGCCGGAAGTAGAGCTTGGCGGTGGTGCCGACCTGCTTGCGGGCCTGCTGTGAGTTCGTGCCCTTGGGGATGTTGACGATGATGTTGCTTTCGCCCTGGGTCTGGACCTCCGCCTCGGTGACGCCCAGCCCGTTGACACGGCGGTTCATGATCTCGACCGCGGTGTTCATGTTGGTCGGGTTGATCGCGTTCTGCTGGCCGGGCTCGTTCTGCGCCTCGAGCGTGATGCTCGTGCCTCCGGCGAGGTCGATGCCGAGGCGCGGCGTCGTGTGCCCGGAGGCGAACATGCCACCGGTGAGCGCCACGATGGCGATCAGGATCAGGGCCAAGGTGCGACCCGGCCTGCCCTGGGCGCCCTGCTTTCGGCTGCCCTTCTTAGGTGCTGCCACCTTCACGTTCTCCCTCTTCGTCCGCCGGGTATCGGGGCACCGGCGCGGACGACCATGAAATGGTGTCGAGTCTTCCCGCGAAGCCACATGGCCCGGGGACCGGGGTGCGCGAGCAGCGCGCACCGCGGTCCCCGATCATGACTACTTCGCGTCGGACTCGCCGTCGGACTTCTTCAGCTCTGCGTCATCGGCCTTCTTCGGCTCCTCGCCCACGGTCTCGTCGGCCGCGTCCTTCTTGCCGAGGTCGATGGGCGTGTCGTCGGAAGAGTCAGCGGAAGAGTCGGCGGATTCGTCGGTCTGGGTGAGGGAGGAGGCGTCGTCGGGCACGAGGGCCTCGTCGGACTTCAGGTCGTGCTCGATGCCGTGGACGATGCGGTTGTACTCGTCGTCGCCGAGGACGGAACCGATGGCGCTCTTGGCGAAGAGCAGGTCGACGCCCGGGCCTGCGTCAAGGAGGACCGTGTCCTCGCTGACCTCCTTCACGGTCGCGTACATGCCGCCGATCGTGCGGACGCCGGAGCCGGGCTGCATTTCGTTGCGCATCTGCGCAGCCTTCTGCTGCTTCTTCTTGGCCGACCGGGTCATCAGGAACATGGCCCCGATGAGCACGATGAACGGGAGGAGGGTCACGAGACTCACGGGACGGAACTTCCTTCATTCGACCGCGGTGTGAGCGGCCTGATGGATGGGGGTATGTGGCGCCGCCGACAAAGGCGGCATCGGCGGAGTCTAAGCGAGTCCGCCTTCAAGGAACAACGCTCAGCATCGCACCATGGTTCCTGCCGCGGCAAAAGTGCGCCGTCACCCCCCGAACAGGTCCCGTTGTCCGGTTCCACCGGTTGACGGGCCAGGCTGTGTGAGGCCGAAATGCGCCCATGCGGCCGGTGTCGCCACGCGGCCGCGCGGGGTACGGGCCAGCAGCCCCTCCCGTACGAGGAAGGGCTCGGCGACCTCCTCGACCGTCTCGCGCTCCTCCCCCACGGCGACCGCGAGCGTGGAGAGGCCGACCGGGCCACCGCCGAACAGCTTGAGCAGGGCTTCGAGGACGGCGCGGTCGAGGCGGTCGAGGCCGCGGTCGTCCACCTCGTACACGGCGAGGGCCGCCGCGGCGATGTCCCGGGTGAGGACGCCGTCGGCCTTGACCTGAGCGTAGTCGCGCACCCGACGCAGCAGACGGTTGGCGATACGGGGCGTGCCGCGGGAGCGGCCGGCGATCTCGGCGGCGCCCTCGGCGCCGAGCTCAAGGTCGAGCAGCCGCGCGGAGCGGTGGATGACGCGCTCCAGCTCGGCGGGCTCGTAGAACTCCATGTGCGCGGTGAAGCCGAAACGGTCGCGCAGCGGGGGCGGCAGCAGTCCCGCGCGTGTGGTGGCGCCAACCAGCGTGAACGGCGGCAGTTCGAGCGGGATGGCGGTGGCGCCGGGGCCCTTGCCGACGATGACGTCGACGCGGAAGTCCTCCATCGCCATGTAGAGCATCTCCTCGGCGGGCCGCGACATGCGGTGGATCTCGTCCAGGAAGAGGACCTCGCCCTCCTGGAGGGAGGAGAGGATCGCGGCCAGGTCGCCGGCGTGCTGGATGGCGGGGCCGCTGGTGATGCGGATCGGGGCCTCCATCTCCGCGGCGATGATCATAGAGAGGGTGGTCTTGCCGAGGCCGGGGGCGCCGGAGAGCAGTACGTGGTCCGCGGTGGCGCCACGCGCGCGTGCCGCACGCAGGACGAGGTCGAGCTGCTCGCGGACCTTCTCCTGGCCGATGAACTCGTCCAGGTCCCTGGGGCGCAGCGCGGCCTCGACGGTCTGGTCCTCGCGGTCGGCGGCAGAGTCCACCAGCCGCTCCGCGGCGGCGCCGACGAGCCGCTCCTTGGCGGTCGCGTCGGTCGTATCGTCCCAGTTCATTGCGGGTGCCTCGCGGTGTCGTGGATCGTGAGCTGCTCAGGGCTACAGGGGTTCAGCGCGCTCTGTTGAGGGTCTGCAGGGCGGCCTTCAGCAACTGGCCCACCTGGGGCGCCCTTTCGGACGCCTCGGCCTGGGGCGCGACGGCGGTGACCGCCTCGTCGGCCTCCCGCGTGGCATACCCGAGTCCGATGAGCGCGGCGTGCAGTTGCTCGCGCCAGCCCGTGCTCACGGGGACTCCCACTCCCGTACGGGTGCCGATCGGCTCCCCGAGGCGGTCCTTGAGGTCCACGAGGAGCTTCTGGGCGCCCTTCTTGCCGATGCCGGGGACGGCGGTGAGTGCCTTCTCGTCACCGGTCGAAACGGCTCGGCGCAGCGCGTCCGGGCTGTGCACGGCGAGCATCGCCTGGGCCAGCCGCGGGCCTACGCCGCTCGCGGTCTGCAGCAGTTCGAAGACCTGGCGTTCGTCGTCGTCCACGAAGCCGTACAGAGTCAGCGAGTCCTCCCGTACGACGAGGGAGGTGGCGAGTTTCGCCGGCCGGCCCATGCGGAGCCCGGAGAGCGTGCCCGGCGTGCACTGGACGGCGATGCCGACGCCGCCCACCTCGACCACCGCGGAGTCGGGGGCGAGGGCGGCGACCGGGCCGCTGACGAAGGCGATCATCGGGTGGCCTTTCGGGCGAGTGTCTGGGCCTGTTGCCCCAACCGCTGTTGGGCCTCCGCCTGCGCCTGGCGGGCCCGCGCGTGGGCCTGTTGGAGCCGGTTGGTGGCCGGCGCTCGCCAGATGTGGCAGATGGCGAGCGCGAGGGCGTCGGCGGCGTCGGCGGGCTTTGGTGGTGCGTCGAGCCGGAGCAGGCGCGTGACCATGGCGCCGACCTGGTCCTTGTCGGCGCGGCCGGTGCCGGTGACGGCCGCCTTGACCTCGCTGGGCGTGTGCAGGGCGACAGGCAGTCCGCGACGGGAGGCGCAGAGCATGGCGACGGCGCCGGCCTGGGCGGTACCCATGGCCGTTCGCACGTTGTGCTGGCTGAACACCCGCTCCACGGCGACGCATTCGGGCTCGTGCTCGTCGAGCCACTGCTCGAGGCCCTGCTCGATGGCGACGAGGCGGTGGCCGATGTCGGCGTCCGCGGGTGTCCGCACGACGCCGACACCGAGCATGGTCAGGGGCCGCCCGGCGACGCCTTCGACGACACCGACGCCGCATCGGGTCAACCCCGGGTCCACGCCCAGTACGCGCATCGCGCCCCCTCCCCTTCCTGCGGCCGAACCGCCGCCGCTCCCGCGGACTGGTTGAGCGCCATCGGGGTTCCTCGATTGACGGGTGCGGTCCCCGGACGGCGATCTTTGATCGACGCCAGGCTAACCGCTGCCACCGACAACGACGGCGGGCCAAAGGACACGTCCTACCGGCCCGCCGGGATGCGGAGTCTGCGCCCTAGGCGCCGGCCTTCTCCATGACCTCGTCGCTCACGTCGAAGTTGGCGAAGACGTTCTGCACGTCGTCGCTGTCCTCCAGGGCGTCGATCAACTTGAAGATCTTCTTGGCGCCCTCCTCGTCGAGTTCGACCTGCATGGTCGGGACGAAGTTGGCCTCGGCCGAGTCGTAGTCCATGCCGGCGCCCTGGAGTGCGGTGCGGACCGCGACCAGGTCGGTGGCCTCACTGAGCACCTCGAAGGACTCACCCAGGTCGTTGACCTCCTCGGCGCCCGCGTCGAGTACGGCACCCAGGACGTCGTCCTCGGACAGACTGCCCTTGGGGACGATGACAACGCCTTTGCGGTTGAAGAGGTACGAGACGGAGCCGGGGTCGGCCATCGAGCCGCCGTTGCGGGTCATGGCGACGCGTACGTCGGAGGCGGCGCGGTTGCGGTTGTCGGTGAGGCACTCGATGAGCACCGCGACACCGTTCGGGCCGTAACCCTCGTACATGATGGTCTCGTAGTCGGCGCCACCGGCCTCGAGACCGCCGCCACGCTTGATCGCGGAGTCGATGTTCTTGTTCGGAACCGACGACTTCTTCGCCTTCTGCACGGCGTCGTACAGCGTCGGGTTGCCGTCCAGGTCGACGCCGCCCATACGGGCCGCGACCTCGATGTTCTTGATCAGCTTCGCGAAGAGCTTGCCGCGCTTGGCGTCGATCACGGCCTTCTTGTGCTTCGTCGTGGCCCATTTAGAGTGGCCGGACATCTGCCTGTCTCCTTCGCGTAACCCATCTCTGTACGAACGTCAGAGATCCTACAAGGAGTCCGCTGTCCGGTTGGCGCGCACCATGTCGACAAACAGGCCGTGCACCCGGTGATCGCCGGTCAGTTCCGGGTGGAACGACGTGGCGAGCGCGCTGCCCTGGCGTACGGCGACGATGTGGCCGTCGTGCTCGGCGAGCACCTCGGCCTCGGCACCCACGGACTCGACCCAGGGGGCCCGGATGAAGACGCCCTCTACAGCATCGCCCTCGACGCCCTTCACGTCGACCGACGCTTCGAAGGATTCGTTCTGCCGTCCGAAGGCGTTGCGGCGCACGATCATGTCGATGCCGCCGATGGTCTCCTGGCCCGAGCGCGGGTCGAGGATCTTGTCGGCGAGCATGATCATGCCCGCGCAGGTGCCGTAGACGGGCATTGCGGCCCGCACGCGCGCGCGGAGGGGTTCCATGAGGCCGAAGAGAACAGCCAGTTTGGAGATGGTGGTGGACTCACCGCCGGGGATGACCAGACCGTCGACCTCGGCGAGCTCCTCGGGGCGCCGTACCGCCCTGGCCACGGCGTCGGCCGCGGCCAGGGCGATCAGGTGCTCCCGTACGTCGCCCTGGAGGGCCAGGACGCCAATGACGGGAGTGTTGCTCATCTACGGATGCCTGCCTTGTGTACGTAGGGCGGTACGTGTACGGAGGGCGTGTGTGTCGCGTGTCTGTACGTCAGGGGCGGCGTACGGTGCCGGCCTACCAGCCGCGGTTCGCGTAACGCTCGGCCTCGGGGAGGGTGTCGCAGTTGATGCCGACCATGGCCTCGCCCAGGTTGCGGGAGGCGTCCGCGATGATCTTGGGGTCGTCGTAGAAGGTGGTGGCCTTCACGATGGCGGCGGCGCGCCTGGCCGGGTCGCCCGACTTGAAGATGCCGGAGCCGACGAAGACGCCCTCTGCGCCGAGCTGGCACATCAGCGCGGCGTCGGCGGGAGTCGCCACACCGCCGGCGGAGAACAGGACGACCGGGAGCTTGCCGAGCTCGGCGACCTCCTTGACCAGCTCGTACGGGGCACGCAGGTCCTTGGCAGCGGCGTACAGCTCGTTGTTGTCGTAGCCGCGCAGCCTGGCGATCTCGTTCTTGATCTGTCGCAGATGACGGACCGCCTCGACGACGTTGCCCGTGCCGGCCTCGCCCTTGGAGCGAATCATGGCCGCGCCCTCGGCGATGCGGCGCAGGGCCTCGCCGAGATTGGTGGCACCGCACACGAAGGGGGTGGTGAAGGCCCACTTATCGGAGTGGTTGACCTCGTCGGCCGGGGTGAGGACCTCGGACTCGTCGATGTAGTCGACGCCGAGGGACTGCAGGACCTGGGCCTCCACGAAGTGGCCGATCCGGGACTTCGCCATCACCGGGATGGACACGGCGCCGATGATGCCCTCGATCATGTCCGGGTCGGACATGCGCGCCACGCCACCGTCCTTGCGGATGTCCGCCGGGACCCGCTCCAGGGCCATGACGGCGACGGCGCCCGCGTCCTCGGCGATCTTTGCCTGCTCCGGGGTGACGACGTCCATGATCACGCCGCCCTTCAGCTGCTCCGCCATGCCGCGCTTCACGCGGGCGGTGCCGGTCGCAGGGTTGTCAGCGGGCTGGGCGGAGTTGGAGAGCGTGCTGGACACGGATTGACCTCACTCGGTGAAAGAAGGTTTGTGCGGCACTGAGGAAACGCGAGTGGACCAGGCCACAGCAAGGGCCAATGGGGAGACGGTGGCATGTTTTCAACCGCCGCCGCGCTTGACTGGGGCCTGTTCTGCGTTTTCGAAGTTTTCGAAGTTTGCGAAGTTTTCGGGGTTTTCGGGGTCGAGCGTGCGCGCCATGCACGCGAGCCCGGCCGGAAACTCAGAACAGGCCCCGAGCTAGCGATCGGCCAACGCCGCCGGGGGCTCGTCGTCCATTTCGAAGGCCATCGGGAACGGCGCGTGGCCGGCCAGCCGGAACCAGCGCACCTTGCGATGGCGGCGAAGCGCACGCGCCGCGCGTACGGCGTCGTTGTGGAAGCGCCGGGCCATCGGCACACGGCGGACCGCCTGGGCGAGCTCACGGGCCGCGTCCTCGCCGCCAGGGGCCTGACGTACCGCCTTGACCTGCTGGGCCTCCCCGAAGACGGCCCGCAGGGCCTGGCTGAGGTCGCTCTCGGCGACCTCCCGGTGTTCCTCCTCGGCCTGCCGCGCCGCGTGCGCCGCTTCGTAGAGCACGATCGAGGCGGCCGGGTCGAGGACTCCGGAGGTGGCCAGTTCCTGAGCGACCGAGGCGCGCCGCAGGAGTTGTGCGTCGAGGGCGGCGCGGGCGGCGTCGATCCGGGCGTGCAGCCGGTCGAGCCGGCCCGCGGTCCAGCTCAGGTAGAGGCCGATCGCCACGAGGGCGACCATGATCCAGATCAGGGTGGAGGTCACGGGCGCACAGGCTACCGGTGCGGGACGAGGCCTGCGGCGCGGCCCGGGGCAGCGCGCGGATCAGCCCGCGAGCGCCCGGAACGGACTCGCGCGGCGCCCGATCGTCCGCGCGGCCGCGTACAGGCGGACGGGTCAGTCCCTCGCCAGCCCGAGCCTGGCCCGAAGCCCGCCCGGTTCCGCGGCGGCCACCGCGGCAGCCCCGTCCGTGACCGTCTCGTACACGGAGAGGATGTCCGCCCCCACCCTCGACCAGTCGAAGCGCCGAACATGGGCGCTGCCCCTCTCGCGCAGTTCCGCCCGCCGGCCGCAGTCGGCGAGCAGACGCACCGCCGAAGCCGCCAGCGCGTCCGCGTCCTCGTTGGCGAACAACTCCCCCGCCGCACCCTTGTCGAGGACCTGCGCGAAGGCGTCGAGGTCGGATGCGAGTACGGGTGCGCCCGCCGACATCGCCTCGACCAGGATGATCCCGAAGCTCTCGCCGCCGGTGTTCGGAGCGACGTACAGGTCGACGCTGCGCAGGAACCGTGCCTTGTCCTCGTCGCTGATCATGCCGAGGAACTCCACGCGCGGACGCAGCTTTGTGGGAAGCGTCTCGACGGCCTCCTCCTCGTCACCGCGGCCGGCGACCAGCAGCCGGGCGCCCGGCCGCTCTTGGAGGATCTTCGGCAGCGCCCTCATCAGCACCGGCAGGCCCTTGCGGGGCTCGTCGATGCGGCCGATGAAGCCGATCGTCTCCCCCTGCCACTCTGCCTTGGGCTCGGCCCCGGCGAAGAAGTCGACGTCGACGCCGTTCGGGATGACGACCGCGTCGCCGCCCAGGTGCTCTACCAGCGTGCGCCGCGCGTACTCGCTCACCGCGATCCGCGCGCTGATCTTCTCGAGGGCCGCCTGGAGGATCGCGTAGGCGGCGACCATCGCCCGGGAGCGCGGGTTGGACGTGTGGAAGGTGGCCACGATCGGGCCCTGCGCGGCCCAGCAGGCCAGCAGGCCGAGCGACGGCGAGGCCGGCTCGTGGATGTGGATCACGTCGAACGTGCCGTCGTGCAGCCAGCGCCTGACCCGCGCGGCCGACAGGAACCCGAAATTGAGCCGGGCCACCGACCCGTTGTACGGCACCGGAACCGCGCGGCCCGCCGAGACGACGTACGGCGGAAGGGGCGTCTCGTCGTCCGCGGGGGCCAGGACGGACACCTCGTGCCCGAGGCGGATGAGGTGCTCGGCCAGATCGCGGATGTGGAACTGGACGCCACCGGGCACGTCCCAGGAGTACGGGCAGACGATGCCGATCCTCATGGGCGCTCCTCGTTGTCCGGCTCGGGGCGGGGTTCCAGGTCCGCGAGCCACAGCCGCTGGAGCATGTGCCAGTCCTCCGGATGGTCGGCGATACCCGTGGCGAAGGCGTCGGCCAGCGACTGCGTCATGACAGACGTCTTCTCGGCCCGGGTACCTGTCTCCGGGGCGTCGATGGGCGGATGCACACGGCCCCGCATCACGGGCGAGTCGTCGTACCAGAGCGTCACCGGCAGCAGCAGCGCGCCCGTCTGTTCGGCGAGCAGCGCGGGGCCCGCGGGCATCCGTGTCGTCTCGCCGAAGAACTTGACCTCGACTCCGGAGGCGGACAGATCGCGGTCCGCCACCAGGCAGACCAGGCCGCCGTCGCGCAGCCTGCGGGCCAGCGTGCCGAACGCGGAGCCGCCGCTGTGTGGCAGGACCTCCATGCCGAGCCCCTCGCGATAGGCGACGAAGCGGTCGTACAGCGTCTCCGGCCTGAGCCGTTCGGCGACGGTGGTGAACGGGGTCTCCAGCTGGGTGGTGACCCAGGCACCCGCCAGGTCCCAGTTGCCCAGGTGCGGCAGCGCGAGGACGACGCCCCTGCCGGCAGCGAGCCCGTCCGTCAGGTGGTGCACATCCCCGGGGACGAAGCCGGTCCTGATCCGCTCACTGCTCCAGGCGGGCAGCCGGAAGGACTCCATCCAGTAGCGCAGATACGAGCGCATGCCCGCCCTGGAGAGCGCGGCGAGCTGCTCCGAGGTCGCGTCGGGCACCACGCGCGCGTAGTTGGATTCCAGGCGGCGTACGCCCTTGCCGCGCCGCTTCCAGGCGATGTCGGCGATGGCCCTGCCCAGCCACACGGCGACCGGCTCGGGGAGCTTCTTGACGGTGCTCCAGCCGAGGGCGTACGCACCGTCCGTCAGCCGCTCGCGCACACCGCTCATGATGTCGCCTCGCTGCTCTGCGAGCCGCCCTGAGAGGCATTCTCGGGATCTTTGTCCCTAGCTTTGCCCCTCCCCTTGTCCCGGCCGTCGCCCGAAGCTTCGTCCCTGCGGATGTCGCGACCGTTGTCCCGACCGTCCGCCTGCCCGGCCCCGCCGTCCGCCTCCGCGGATTCCCGGCGCACCGTGACCACCCGCTGGATCAGCGTGACGACGCTGCCGACGGCGACGATCCACAGCGCGATGGGCAGCAGCACGTCGATGCCGGGCACGCCGAACTTGTGGAAGCCGGCAAGACCCGCCGCGACCAGCGAGATCACCAGGCGCTCGGCCCGCTCGACGAGCCCGTTGACGGCGACCGGCAGGCCGATCGACTCGCCGCGGGCCTTCGTGTATGAGACCACCTGGCCGCTGGCCAGGCAGAAGATGGAGACGGCGCACAGGATGTTGTTGTTGCCGCCGCCCGCGTACCAGAGCGCGAAGCCGCCGAAGATCGCGCTGTCGGCGACGCGGTCGAGGGTGGAGTCAAGGAAAGCGCCCCAGCGGCTGGAGCGGCCCATCTGACGTGCCATGTTGCCGTCGATCAGGTCCGAGAACACGAACAGCGTGATGACGATCGTGCCCCAGAAGAACTCGCCCCTGGGGAAGAAGACCAGCGCGCCCGCCATGACTCCCGTCGTTCCCAGGAGCGTGACCGCGTCGGGGCTGACGCCCCGGCGGATCAGAAACGCGGCGAACGGTGTGAGGACACGCGTGAAGAATGCACGCGCGTACTTGTTCAGCATGGCCTTCCAGAGGGTCGGTGTGGCCGCGCGGCCCCTGCTGGCCACCGGCTGGCCCATCGTAGCCACGCGCGTGCGTGGGTGTGGGTGATGGTCGGGCGCCCATGGCGCACGATCGCGTCCGTCGTATGGACGCGCCGTGATGTGAGTGCAAAGCTCGAAAGAACCGCGGGCGTCACCGGAGCCGCCCATCGCTGGGGGCGCCCCCGGACGGGGTCCGGGGGAGGGTCCGCGCCCGCGCCCACAATGACCTCACCGTGCACGGGAGGCAAGGCCATGGGCGACAAGGCGAACGCACACCCCGGAGCCGCCGGCAGGGCTACGGCGGCCGACCACCCCGCGTCCGTACGGAATGTGGTGCTGGTCGGCCACTCCGGATCGGGCAAGACGACTCTGGTGGAGGCTCTCGCACTGACCGCGGGAGCGGTGAACCGGGCGGGCCGCGTGGAGGACGGCGGCACCGTCTCCGACTACGACGAGATCGAGCACCGGCAGCAGCGGTCGGTACAGCTCTCCCTGGTGCCCGTCGCATGGGACGGGCACAAGATCAACATTTTGGACACCCCCGGGTACGCCGACTTCGTCGGGGAGTTGAGGGCCGGTCTGCGAGCGGCGGACGCGGCCCTTTTCGTCGTCTCGGCCTCGGACGG